>ONAS01000102.1 GCA_900315815.1 uncultured Eubacteriales bacterium | reverse complement strand
GGCTCCCACAGAGGCTCCTACTGAACCTCCCACAGAGGCTGGCACCGAGATCCATGAATTCTCCTTCAATCTGACCGCTGCCGCGTTCGGCACCATTCAGTTTGAGGTGTATTATGATACCGATGTTTACACCTTCGTAGACGCCAGCTATCCCGGCTTCACTTCTGTTGACGCAGATACCGGCGAAAGCGAACTGATCGGAAGCTTCCTCGCGCACGACAAGAACGATCCCAATGAGCCGAAGGATTATATCAAGGCAAACGCGGGTGACTCTACCGACAAATTCAAGAAGTTTGTCAACGGCAAAGAGATGTTCGTTCTCAAACTCAGCTGTGCAGCAGGCACAGCCGTCAAGGCTCCGCTGGTAAGAATGGTCAGAATCGCCGACAGCGCGATCGCCGCAAATGACGACGGCACAAGCATCGCGTTCAGCTGGCTCTACAGCTGCAACGGTGAAAAGATCGACGAAGGCTCCTTCGCGGCAGGCAAGATCGAGAAACCCGGTCTGGATATTCCCGCCGGCTCTGAGGTCCCTGCTACCGAAGCTCCGACATCTGCTCCCGAGACAGAGGCTCCCACATACAGACTGACTGACGGCTTCTATCTGATCAGCAGCGAAGGCAGCTGGAGTGTTGACAGCCTGACAGCCGATGTGAAATTCCACGACGATGTTGATATCGAAAAGCATCACTATCTGCGCGCGGAGATCAAAGAGGGCGTTGGCTATAAGGTAGTCTACGTTGAGAACGACGCTATCAAGACATGGTATCCGGACGGCTTAGGCGGCGAATATGTTGCCGACGCGGCGCATTCCGGTACTGCTGACCAGCTTCTGATCGGCTTCTATGAGATTTACAGAAGCGAAATCGCAGAGGAATTCAACGGCCATCTCCATATTGTCAAGTCCGGTACCGAAGAGACAGAAGCTCCCACTCAAGCTCCCACTCAAGCTCCTACTCAGGCTTCCACCGAGAAGACCACTAAGACGATCAAATTCGGTCTGATCGAGTATCAGAAGAACAATTTCAGCGGCAAGACCATCCAGGTCCACTACTGGGGCGGCGCTGCGACCGGCGACGCAACACTGACCGCTACCGGTGAGCAGGAGTCCAAGGCGTGCGGTTCCTCCTATTGGGAAAACAAGCCTCAGAAGTTTGACATGTATACCGCTGAGATCCCGAGCGACGCAACCGGCTTCAAGATCCATTGCGGTAATGACTGGTACGGCAGCGACGGCAGCGCAGCCACCCAGTCTGCTGCATATCTCTTCGAGTACGGCAACTCCTATCATCTGTTCTACGAATAATCGATCGTGATACAGAGTACAGCAGTACGCTGATGTACTGACGCAAATTCAAAGAATCAACTCCATTACAAAAAGGGGACAGGCTTCGTGCCTGTCCCTGATTTTTTGCGGAAACCGGCATTGAATCCAAGCCGGTCGAGGTATGGTGTTACGGGTACGGGGATATCTCCGCATAAAAAGTATGTGCCGTCTGAAACAAAATCGCTCCGAAAAGAGTCTATATGACAGGAATCGATATTGAATCCTGTTTTGCTTGCTGTGATAATACAAACAAGGAGTGACGGACATGAAGAAGATACTCGGCATCATACTTATCATGACGCTGATCGTAACAACTGTCATGACTGCGCACGCGGTGCCCGCGCCGATGTATGTCGGCGATCTGGATCACGACAATGATCTGACGATCCTTGACGCGACGCGCATTCAGCGGTGGCTGGTCGGACTGGAGGAGTTGGACGCCTACCGCGAAAAGTATCCCGACTGGATCACCGAAAAGCTCGCGCTCTATCTCGGCGACGTCAACGGCGACGGCTCGTGCGATATTCTCGACGCGACCTTTATCCAGCGCTATGCCGCGGGGATGATCGATGCAAGGATGTGGGATTTCTCCACGTGGGCGTACTATATTGATGACATTCAGCTGTATGCCGATCGGGACAGCGGCAAGGCGGTCGTCGGCAAGCCCGTGACCTTCCATGCACAGGTTCCCGGCTATCATGAGAATGACGAATTCGCACCGTATACATACGCGTTTTTCATCAACGGTGAGAAAGTGAAGGAGCGCAGCGAGCAGACCGACATGACCTATACCTTTACCGAGACAGGGTATTACACGATCTCGGTCACCTGTTATAACAGACTTGACTGTACAGCGGGACATCGCATCAGCAATTATCAGGTTGCAGAGCCGTATCCGCTCGATCAGCCGATGATCGTCAGCACGCGTTTCCGTGACGATTCCGCAAAGAATTTCGGTGAAGGTCCGCTGTGCGTCCGCGCCGAGGGAGGCGATGCGCCTTATCAGTATATGTACCGCATCGTCAACTGCGATGAGATCCCGCTCCCGGATGGATGGTATGCGGAGGAGCAGACCGATCCGGCCGCCTCCCTCGTCTACACCACCGGCTATATCGACAGCCCTGTTCTGGAGATCCCGGCTAGTATCTACCGGAAAGCAGCAGTTTACGAACCGTTCACCATTATTGTGACCGCCCGCGACAGCAGCGGCGCGGTATCCGAGCCGGTGACGATCGACTATTTTGTCGAGCATCTGATCGGATAATACCTGAAAAATGAAAGGCTTCTTCCGATCGGAGAAGCCTTTTTGCATATTCGACGGAATATCTGCATACCCTATTTTTGGGTGATAATATGTTTAAGAAAAACCGGAAAACCTTCGTCGGCTGGATCGTTGCGACCGAAGCGATCGGGCTGGCGTCGGGACTGCTGACCATGGACGCGATGGAGCACTACAAGGCAGAGGTTATCAAGCCGCCGCTGTCGCCGCCCGCGATCCTGTTCCCGATTGTCTGGGTGATCCTGTATGCCCTGATGGGCTGGGGCGCCGCGATGGTATCGCTGAATACGCGCGGAAAGGACCGGAGCATCGCGATCGGTCTTTACCTGGCGCAGATCATGTTTAATTTCTTCTGGAGCATTATTTTCTTCAACCGAGAGGATTATCTGTTCTCGCTGATCTGGATCATCCTGCTGCTGGTGCTGATCATCGCGATGACGATCTACTTCCGCCGCGTCAGCAAAACAGCCGCTTATCTGCAGATCCCGTATATCATCTGGGTAGCGTTCGCGACCTATCTGAACGCCGGAGTGCTTGCGCTGAACGGATAAAAACAGAAATCCCATCGCTGCAAGTACCAGCGATGGGATTTTGTGTGGTCCGCCCGAAGAGATTTGAACTCCCGTTCTCCGGAATCGGAATCCGTTGCGTTATCCAGCTGCGCCACGGGCGGTCAGTAACGCTATTATACACTTTACTCGCGAAGATATCAAGGGGAATTCTGAAAAAACAACAGCAGAAAATTGATAATGTGGTCAATATCGATGACTGAATAGAATACCAGCACAAAACAGATAAAGCTGTCGGCGATGCGCAGTTCTTTTTCGGTCAGATACCGCATCGCGGCGATCACCGCAAAAACTGCGAGCGCGGGGAAGAGGCATTTCATCACAAAGCTCATGAGCGGACTTGTGATAAATTGTCCTGCCAGCGGATTCGCTTCATAAAACCGTTCTGTTTTCAGCAGTACGACGGTGCATCCCCAGTCGGCGATGTTCAGCGCGTAGATCAGTGCCAGCTTAATGGCCAGCTTTGATCGTATCGGCGTAAGCTCCATATCAACACCCCGATCATAGTGTGTGATGCAGGAGCGACATTATGAAAAAACAGGACGATTTTGAAAAAACTGTTGACAAAACCCGCACAATATGATATTATAACTGAGCACGAAAAAAGTGCTGGTGTAGCTCAGTTGGTAGAGCAGCTGATTTGTAATCAGCAGGTCGGGGGTTCGAGTCCGTCCACCAGCTCCAATCGAATATGGGAGAGTTCCCGAGTGGCCAAAGGGGGCAGACTGTAAATCTGTTGTCAGTGACTTGGGTGGTTCGAATCCACCCTCTCCCACCAGATGTACAAAACTGAGTGTTACTTCTAGAAGCACTCAGTTTTGTACAAAAGTTGTTGATAAGCTTATCATGGGGCTGTGAGGGAACACAAACCTCACGATAAGCATTTATCGAGTTACTTTAGGTGTCAGTCTGTACACCTCTCTATCGGTCTACTATTCGCAATACTGCACCCACGATCCGATAGTGACACCTTGAAAACATCGTCGCCGGATGAACACTTTAACGTGT
>ONAS01000103.1 GCA_900315815.1 uncultured Eubacteriales bacterium | reverse complement strand
GACGGCGATTCCCTCGGACCCGTTGATCAGAAAGTTGGGAATGCGGACCGGCAGAACGACCGGTTCCTTCTTTATTTCACTCAAAGCGATCTCAGCGGTCTTCTTCCCCGCTGCCTGACCCACACGCACGCGGTACGCGTCCAGGTACGCGCCGGACAGCACCGAGCAGATCGTCATGCCGCTCGTACCGTCGTAAAACAGCGCGGATATCGCGGACAACGCCTTGTCGGTATTCCCCGCGATAATGAAGCCGAACAGGTCGTAAACGCTCGCCTCTGTGCTTTTGGACACCAGCAGCCCGATCATCTGCGGGGTGATCTCGCCGCCGTTCGCGTAGGCTGTCAGCTTCTTCATCTCGGAATTCAGCCGGTTCAGATCCTCGCCGACGTATTGGATCAGGGTGTGCGCCGTCAGCTCGCTCATGGTACAGCCGCCCGCGTTCGCCCACCTGCACAGATCGCGCTCCAGCGCCAGCCCCGTGCGATGGACCAGCTCCATGCACACGCCGTTTTTATCGACAAAGGCGATCAGCTTTTTGAGCTGTGCCTTAGCGGTCTTGGAGCCGACCTCCAGCGTCGGCATCGCGATGATGACGACGGTCGTGTCGGGCAGGTTTTTGAGGATCTTCATCAGCGCGTCGAAGTCGTCCGCCCGCAGCTTGTCGAAATCCATATCCGTGATCCGCACGATGTTATAGCCGCCCATGAACGGAATGATGTCCGCACTGACGGAGATCGCGGAGATGTCCGCGCCGTCGCCGAACACATGATAGTTGAAGTCATTGACGCTGCCGCCGGTGAGCTTCTTCTCGATCTGCGCAGCCGCCCGCTTCACGAGCATTTTTTCTTCGCCGAACACCAGATAGACGCTTTTGAACTGCCCGGAGGACAGATGTTTTTTCAGTTCGCTTTCGGAATACATAGCGCACCTCATATCGTTGATAGCTCCATTATATCAGCGGTCGGAATCGATGTCAACCAAACAAGGATCGCCCACCCTCAGGGCAGGCGATGATTACAGAGGCGTATTGCGATAACGGTGATCGTTTGCTTTGACTTCACGGGAGATCCTTCTTATTTTTCTGCTGCTTCTGGCATACTCTATCAAGCGCTGAATCGCAGCTGTCTACGGACAAAACTACTCGACAGCGGCAGTGACAGCGACGTTCTCCTGCAGGGTGTAAGACAGATCCCGCTCATCGCAGAGGACGCGATACGCGGGCAGACGCTGCATCGCAAGCACGGATTGCTTACCGAAATACAACAGCGTATCGCACGACAGACGGCTGTAATCGGACGACGCCTTTTCCAGCAGGATCACGTCTGCATGACACATTTGCAAAGGCACGGCAGAAGCAGGATAGCCCGCGGGGATCATCAGCATAGTATCATCGCCGTGGACAAGATACAACAGCATTTTATCCTTCACCTGAGCCGTCTGCAGTACCACGCCGTCATCAAGAAGGAATGTATCCGCTCCGCCGAAGGTCTGCGCGTAAGGATCACTTCCGTCATCATCGGCAAGAGAACGCTCCCTCAGAAATTGCGTGACAGGGAAATAGTTCTCCGAAAAAAGGCTGTAATTGAACTGCTCCTTGACGTCGGAGCAGACAGCAGTCTGCGCGCCGGGATATTCATCGGTCAGCCGATCCTTGATCCTGAACGCGGAACCGGTATCGACGTCAAAACGCAGAAGATGGATCCGACCGTGATAATCCAGACAGACCGCGGCTCCCGATCTGCCGGGTATGATCTCCAGCTTATGGGTATTCAGCTGAACGAGGGTCGCCGCAGAAATGCCGACGGTAAAAAACAGCGCGGATAACAGAACGGCGAACACAGTCAGACGGAATCTGCCGCGCAGAAAATACGCGAGCAAAAGGAGCGCCAGCGTCACGATGACCCATAGATAGAACCAGAATGCCCTGACGCGGATATAGGCGAACGGCACGGACGCCGCCAGATGCACCAGCCATAAAATCAGCTTGGATACGGCGTACAGCGGCCACGACAGGAGGATCGCAAGGTATCTCAGCGGTCCGAGATAATAGAGAACGCAGACGCAGACGGCCAGTATCATCAGGCAATAGATCGGCAGATACAGCAGAGTCGACAGGATCAGCGGCATCAGCGAGAAGCCGTTGAACAGGAACACCGAGAGCGGCAGGACCAGAATGAGCGCCGCCAGGCCTGTGGAAAAGATCGAGAGGATCACGTTTGCGGCTTTGATCAACCACGCGCCGATCTTATGAGCGGAGACCTTTTTGACGCTGAGCTTGCTGTATATCGGGGTCTGCCACATGATGATGGAAAAGGTCGCCGCAAAGGACAGTATCATTCCCATATCGGCACAGCCGTAGGGTGAAAAGAGGATCGGG
Source organism: uncultured Eubacteriales bacterium (assembly GCA_900315815.1). Classification (GTDB taxonomy): domain Bacteria; phylum Bacillota; class Clostridia; order Oscillospirales; family Acutalibacteraceae; genus Ruminococcoides. The sequence continues at coordinate 1,697 of ONAS01000103.1, read as the reverse complement.
ACGACCATTCCCGCCGTACCGAGCGAGCTGAGCGCGTCGTACTGACGGCGAATCCACTTTGCGGTCAGGAAGATCACCATCATGACGCCCGACCGCACAACGGACGGCTGGAAGCCCGTGACCGTCATATAGAGAAGGATCACGAGATACATCATCGGAAAACAGAGATACCGCCTGCGGAACAGCCTGCTGAACAGACGCAGGAACAGCCAGCAAAGGATCGCGAAGTGCATGCCCGACACGACGATAAAATAGGACGCACCGCATTCCTTGAATTCATCCCTGATCGTCGGACTCAGGGCATATTTGTCGCCGATCAGCACCGCCCTGCACAGAGAGGCTTCATCAGCGGGCAGAAAGGCGTCCAGCGCGTCGCGCATCGACTGACGCAGCCTGATCGCATAGCCGTACAGCGGAAGGGCGTCTGTCCGCGGGGTGACGGTAAAGCCGTGCGCTCCGATGACGGAGACATAATATCCCTTGGTCAGATAATACGAATATTCGGTCGGAATGATGTCCGACGTAAAGCTGACGGTATCGAACGGCTCCGCGTCCAGCGGCTTGTCGGTCGTTAAAAGGAGCTTGATGTGCGCCTCTTCCCCGCCGACGGTCTCGGTCCGCAGCGGATAATGATACTTTGTATTGTTCTTGTAGGGCTCGTCGGTAAGCGTCGCCGTGATCGGGATATCACTGCCGCAGAAGCCTTCGACGGTCGGCGTGACAGCGACGGCGGTATACAGCAGATGGATCCCGCAGGCAAGCCCGATGACCGCAGAGATCACCGGGAGGGCGACGATCCTGCGGGTCTTTTTCACGATCAGGAACACCGCGCAAAGCACAAATGCCGCCGCCATGATGACGATCACGGCGATTTCGGGCAAATAAAAAGCGGCCGCAAGCGCACAAAACAAGGGTAACCCGATGTGTGCTGCGATCCGCTTCATATTCTGTCTCCTTAACGTTTATGGTCGATCACTTAGGAAATACAGGTAATTTTTCAAGGAAGATGATGTCATCTCTGTCGGCTGCGTCGCCCTCGGCAAGTACCGCCGCCTTACCGACGATGATGCCGCCCGCCTTGTTGACGAGCTGCTCGATCGCCTTGAGGCTCTCGCCGGTGGAGATCACGTCATCCACGATCAGTACGCGCTTGCCGTTCAGCTTTTCGGCGTCATCACTGCCGAGATACAGCGTCTGCTGGCTGAGTGTGGTGATGGAATGCACGCGCACGCTGATGGGGTCGGGCATGTAGACCTTGACGCCCTTTCTGGCGACGACGTACTCGCGGCAGCCCTGACGCGCGACCTCATAGCCGAGCGGGATGCCCTTCGCCTCTGCGGTCATGACGATATCATGCTCGGGAACGATCTTCAACAGCTCCGCGGCTGCTTTTTCCGTGATCTCCACATCGCCGAACATGATGAACGCGGCGATATCCAGATTGTCGTTGACAGCGCACAGCGGAAGCTCACGCTCACAGCCGGCGATGGTCATTTTATAAGTGTTTGCCATAATCTTTACCTTCTAACCTGATGTTTTATTCGTGTGAAAATGCTTCTGACGCGGCGCCTTCACGCCATTTTGACGTCGAGCTTTTTGCCGCCGAGAAGATGAAAATGCAGATGCATGACGGTCTGACCGCCGTCCTCACCGCAGTTGTTGACGACGCGGTAGCCGTTGGTCAGTCCCAGCTCCTT
>ONAS01000029.1 GCA_900315815.1 uncultured Eubacteriales bacterium | reverse complement strand
GATATTGTGACCCGGGAACGCGCCGACCTTGACCTTGCCGTTTTTGTCCTTTTTGAATTTGCCGATACGTGCGCCGAGGATCTTTGCGCCGATCAAAGCGGAGATACCGCCGACCATGTGGATCGCGCAGGAGCCGGCAAAATCGTGGAAGCCGAGCTGACTCAGCCAGCCGCCGCCCCAGATCCAGTGGGCTTCGATCGGGTAAATGAACAGCGAGATGACGCCGGAGTAAATGCAGTACGCGGAGAACTTTGTTCTCTCTGCCATTGCGCCGGAAACGATGGTCGCTGTCGTCGCACAGAAGACGAGGTTGAATACAAAGGTGGATGCGGCGGTAAAATCGCCGTTGGAGGGACTTGCGATGAAGTCCTTGAAATGGGTGAACAGATCCATATTCGGAAGACCGATCAATCCGAACAGGGAGTCCTCGCCCATCATGATGGTGTAGCCCAGCAGCGCGAACACTACCGTGCCGATACAGAAGTCCATCAGGTTTTTCATGATGATGTTGCCGGCGTTCTTTGCGCGTGTGAAGCCTGCTTCTACCATCGCAAAGCCTGCCTGCATCCAGAATACCAATGCAGCTCCTATCAGAAACCAAAATTCTACTGACATAAAATCACCTTCCTAATGAAAAAAATAAGCGTACCCTGAATGATTCAAAGTACGCCTTTGTACATCTTGCAGGGGAGGGTTTTGACTCTCCCGTTCGCGCTGCTGAGGCAACGCGATAAATTGTTGATCAAACATCTCTCGAAAACGACAGATTTTTTGCAGGGTTACTGATTTTGCGAACGACCGTCTGTCGGCCGTTCGCCCGGGCGGGTCAAGACCCGCCCCTACAATGACGGCTATTCTACCGTGACGGATTTTGCCAGATTGCGCGGCTTATCGACGTCGTTGCCCTTGTTGACCGAGGTGTAATACGCCAAAAGCTGCATGGGGACGGTTGCGACCATCGGCATGAGCACCTCGTATCGCTTGGGAATACGGATCAGATAGTCCGCCGCGTCCTTGTCGATATCTGCCTCTTCATCACAGATGACGATCGTCATCGCGCCGCGCGCCTTGACCTCCTTGATATTGCTGACGGTCTTTTCAATCAGCCGGTTCTGGGTCGCGACGGCGATCACGGGCATCCCGTCTTCGACCAGCGAGATGGTGCCGTGCTTGAGTTCGCCCGCCGCATAGCTCTCGCTATGGATATAGCTGATCTCTTTGAGCTTTAAGGAGCCCTCCATCGACAGCGCGTAATCCAGTCCGCGCCCGATGTATAAAAGGCTGTCGGCGGTGATCAGCTTGGTCGAGATATACTGGCATTGATCGACGACTTTTCCGATCGTCTCTTCGATCACGCCGGGCATCCGCATAAGCTCGGCGGTCAGCCGCTGGCACTTGCCCTCATCGATCTTACCTTTGGCGTATGCCATTTCGAACGCTAAGAGATAGATGACCGCGAGCTGGACCATATACGCCTTGGTGGAGGCGACGGCGATCTCCGGACCCGCGTGGGTATAGATGACCATGTCTGCCTCGCGGGCAATGGAACTGCCCTTGACGTTGACGATCGCCAGCGATTTTGCGGCGGTCTCTTTCACCAGATTCAGCACCGCCTTGCTGTCGGCGGTCTCGCCGGACTGGCTGATGATGATGACGAGGTCGCCCTCGCCGATCAGCGGATCGCGGTAGCGGAACTCTGACGCGATATCCACCGTGACGGATACGCGGGCGTATTTTTCGATGATATATTTGCCGACCATGCCGGCGTGCATCGCGGTACCGCACGCTACGATGAAGATGTTGTTCACCTTGCTGAGCGTTTCCGGTGTGATGCCGCACTCAGAGAGGTCGGGCATCCCGTTCTCGATCCTGGGGGTGATGGTGGTCTTGACCGCGACGGGCTGTTCATGGATCTCTTTGATCATGAAGTGGGGAAAGCCGCCCTTCTCGGCGCTGTCCTCATCCCAGTCGGCGGTTTTCAGCTCTTTGTCGAGCATCCGTCCGTGCAGGGTACAGAAGCTGACCGAGCCGTTCTTGAGCACGGCGATCTCGTTATGCTCCAGTAAATAATAGTCCTTCGTATATTTGATAATTGCGGGAACGTCGGAGGCGATGAACACCTCGCCCTTGCCCTGACCGACGATCAGCGGGCTTTCTCTGCGAATCGCGTAGACGGTCTCGGGCTTGTCGGCAAAAATGATGCCCAGCGCGAACGATCCGCGGACCTCGTGCATCGTGCGGCGGATCGCCTTGATCGGATCGCCGTCGTAGTAGAAGTCCAGCAGCTGCGCGACGACCTCGGTATCGGTATCGCTGAGGAACTCGGTGCGCTCGTTATCGATCAGGAATTGCTTGAGCTGCTTGTAGTTCTCGATGATGCCGTTGTGGACGATGGTGACGCGTCTTCCGGAATGAGGATGCGAGTTGACGTCCGACGGCTCGCCGTGGGTCGCCCATCGGGTGTGACCGATGCCGGCATGGCCCTTCGGCTTGCCCTTCTTCTCCATCTTTGCGACCAGATCGGTCAATCTGCCTTTGGATTTCGCGACCTCGATCTTACCGTTTTCAAAAACGGCGATCCCGGCTGAGTCGTAGCCGCGGTATTCGAGCTTTGTCAGCGCTGATACCAGTACATCCGTACAGTCACGCGGGCCTACGTAACCAACGATTCCACACATATGAATTACCTTCCTTTATCATGAATGATACTATTATATATCATCTCACGCCGAAAAGCAACTCACCATATGTCGGCAGCGGCCATACCTCTGCGTCAACGACCGCTTCGGCGGCGTCTGCGTACTCTCTGAGGATATCCATCTGCGGGATGATCTCGTCACGGACAAAGTTTGCCTGTTCCGTGATCTCGTCGATGTGGGAGAGATGGTCGGTCAGACGCTCCAGGATACCGGCGTTTGCGCTCATCTCGTCGCACGCGGCGGAGAGCTTTTCGATGTTGGCGGTCTCATACGCGCAGCTGATGTCGGCGGAAAGCGCCTTCTTCATCGAAACGTTCTGCAAAAGCTTTGTCAGATAGGTCTCGATCGCCGGCAGGATCTGCTTGCCGGTCATATCGATCATCGTCAGCGCCTCGATATTCACCTGCTTGACGTAATTTTCGAGCATGATCTCCGCACGGCTTTCCAGCTCAGCCTTGGTGAATACCTTGTGCGAGGTCAGCATCGAGACGTTCTTTTCGTCGAGCAGATGCGGCATCGCGTCGGCGGTGGTCCTCAGGTTGGACAGACCGCGCTTTTCGGCTTCTTCCAGCCATGCGTCGTCATAGCCGTTGCCGTTGAAGATGATGCGCTTGTGCGCCTTGATGGTGTCGCGGATCAGGTTGTGGACATCGTTCTCAAAGTCGTCGGAGTTTTCAAGGATATCCGCGAACTGCTTGAGGGATTCCGCGACGGAGCTGTTCAGCATCATGTTGCAGCACGCGATGGAGTTGGAGGAACCGAGCATGCGGAACTCGAATTTGTTGCCGGTGAAGGCAAACGGCGAGGTACGGTTGCGGTCGGTGGTGTCGCGTCTGAACTGCGGCAGGACGTCGACGCCGAGCTTCATGTATTTCTTCTTGGCGCCCTCGTACTCGGTCTCGTTTTCGATCGCGTCGAGTACGCCGCTCAGCTCATCGCCCAGGAAGATGGAAATGACGGCGGGAGGCGCTTCGTTCGCGCCCAAGCGGTGGTCGTTGCCCGCTGTCGCGACGGACAGTCTGAGCAGATCCTGATACTCGTCGACCGCCTTGATGACCGCGACGAGGAACAGCAGGAACTGGACGTTTTCATAGGGGGTCTCGCCGGGGGTCAGCAGATTGACGCCGGTATCGGTGCCGATGGACCAGTTGTTGTGCTTGCCGGAGCCGTTGACGCCCGCAAAGGGCTTTTCATGCAGCAGGCAGACAAGACCGTGCTTCTCAGCGACCTTCTGCATGATCTCCATGGTCAGCTGGTTGTTGTCGGTGGCGACGTTGGTGGTGGAATAGATCGGCGCCAACTCATGCTGGGCGGGGGCGACCTCGTTGTGCTGGGTCTTTGCGAGGATGCCTAATTTCCACAGCTCGTCGTTCAGATCCTCCATATACGCGAGGACGCGGGGCTTGATGGTGCCGAAGTAGTGGTCGTCAAGCTCCTGACCCTTGGGAGGTCTTGCGCCGAACAGGGTGCGTCCGGTATAGATCAGATCCTTGCGCTTTGCGTACAGCTCCTTGGGGACCAGGAAGTATTCCTGCTCGGGACCGACGGAGGTGACGACCTTTTTGACGTCCTCGTTGCCGAAGAGCTTCAGGATACGCATCGCCTGGATATTGAGCGCCTGCATGGAACGCAGAAGCGGGGTTTTCTTATCCAGCGCGTCGGAGCCGTAGGAGCAGAACGCGGTGGGGATGCAAAGGGTCTTTCCTTTGATAAAAGCGTAGGAGGTGGGATCCCATGCGGTATAGCCGCGTGCCTCAAAGGTGGCGCGCAGACCGCCGGAGGGGAAGCTGGACGCGTCCGGCTCGCCCTTGATCAGCTCTTTGCCGGAAAACTCCATGATGACCCTGCCGTCCGGGGAGGGGGAGATGAAGCTGTCGTGCTTTTCCGCGGTGATACCTGTCAGCGGCTGGAACCAGTGGGTGTAATGGGTGGCGCCTTTTTCGACTGCCCAGTCCTTCATCGCGACGGCAACAGCGTTTGCGACCGTGATGCTCAGGGACTCGCCCTCATCGATGGTACGGCGCAGCTTCTGATAAATCTTGGAGTCAAGGCGTTCTTTCATGACCTTGTCATCAAAGACCATACTGCCGAAATAATCTGCTACATTTGCCATATTAAGTCTCCTTCCAAAAACAAAAAAATAAGCGCCTCGAACCGTGTGGTTCAAGACGCCTTTGTCTTTACAGCACGCATTATACTCCCGCGGTTTTGATTTGTCAACCCCTTTTTTCAAAAAAAGTTTTATCGCTTTGAAGCGTTGAATTTTCATGTTGACAAATCAAAATGACAGTGCTATAATGTTCGCGTAAATGAGCAAAGGCGTTCATTCAGGCACTGCCCTGAGTGACGCCTTTTTTCTGTTTATACATGCGCCGAGCGCCGGAGCCCTCAGATAACGACGGACGAACCGGGACCATCGGAATGACAGGAGGTCATGGAGATGGTTAGGGGAGTAGGAGTTATATGAGGGAAAGCGGAGGCGAACGAGGCGTGATGGTGTGCGCCGAGCGCCGGAGCCCTCAGATAACGACGGACGAACCGGGACCATCGGAATGGCGGAAGGTCATGGAGATAGTTGGGGGAGTAGGAGTTATATGAGGGAAAGCGGAGGCGAACGAGGCGTGATATCAAACGCTGCATTGAAATCAGGGAAAGGAAGAATACTATGAGAGAAGGAGAATTCCGGAATCCGTCCGGCTGTGCGATCGCGGCGGAGATTTCAAGAGAGGGAGGATGCTTCACCGCGGAGAAGATCATCGAGAGCATGGTACCCATGCATGACCGCAGCAACGGTCTGGGCGGCGGCTTTGCGGGCTACGGCATCTACCCGAAGTACAAGGATTTTTATGCTTTTCATCTGTTCTTCGACGACAGACATATCAAAAAGGACGTCGAAGAATACTTGAAGGAACGGTATGAAATCGTCCTGAGTGAGGAGATCCCGACGAGAAAAATACCGGAAATCACCGACGAGCCGATCATCTGGCGTTATTTTCTGGCGCCGCTGAAATCCGTTCTGCGCTCGGCGCAGCTGGATGAAAAAGAGTTCACCGCGCGCGTAGTCATGCATATCAATACGAAGATGAACGGCGCGTATGTGTTCTCTTCCGGTAAAAACATGGGCGCCTTCAAGGCGGTCGGTTTTCCGGAGGACGTCGGCCGCTTCTATATGCTCGACGAATACGAGGGCTATGCGTGGACGTCCCACGGACGCTATCCGACCAACACTCCCGGCTGGTGGGGCGGCTCCCATCCGTTCGGACTGCTGGATTATACCGTCGTCCATAACGGCGAGATCAGCTCCTACGACGCGAACCGACGCTTTATCGAGATGTTCGGGTATAAATGTACCCTGCAGACCGATACCGAGGTCATGGCGTATATCGCCGATTTTCTCCTGCGGCGCAAGGGGCTGACGCCCAATGAGATGGCGCAGATCATCGCCGCGCCCTTCTGGACGACCATCGCGAAAAAGAGCGAGGCGGACAGAGAGCGCCTGACCTACTTCCGCACGATATACAGCTCTCTGCTGATGACCGGTCCGTTTTCGATCGTCGTCGGCTATACCGGAGGCCTGATGGCGCTGAACGACCGATTGAAGCTGCGTTCGATGGTCGCCGCGGAAAAGGATGACATGGTCTATATCGCCAGCGAGGAAACGGCGATCCGCATCATGTCGCCCGAGGTAGACAGGATCTGGTCGCCCGCAGGCGGCGAGCCTGTGATCGTTAATGTAAAGGACGGTGTTCTGAATGCCGATTAACTATATTTTGCCCGAGTTTGAGGTAGAGCGGAATGATTACCGCTGTATCCGCTGCCGCGTGTGCGAACGTCAGTGCGCGAACGGCGTGCATCGGTATGAGCCGGACGGCGACGTCATGCTCTCCGATGAAACCAAATGCGTGGACTGTCAGCGGTGCGTATGCCTCTGCCCGACACACGCGCTGAAGATCAAGAAGAACGAAGCGGCGCTGAGGACCAATGCGAACTGGAAACAGAATACGATCTTAGAGATATACAAACAGGCGAACACCGGCGGCGTGCTGCTGTCGTCGATGGGCAATCCGGACCCGTTCCCGGTGTACTGGGACAAGATCCTGATCAATGCGTCCCAGGTGACGAACCCCTCCATCGACCCGCTGCGCGAGCCGATGGAAACGCGCGTGTTCCTCGGCAAAAAGCCGCACGAGATCGAGCGTAAGGCGAACGGAGAGATCAACACGGAGCTGCCCCCGCAGATCGAGCTGGAGCTGCCCGTGATGTTCAGCGCGATGAGCTACGGCTCCATCAGCTACAACGCACACAAATCGCTCGCCACCGCCGCAGAAGCCTTAGGCATCTGCTACAATACCGGCGAGGGCGGTCTGCATGAGGATTTTTACCGGTACGGCAAGAATACGATCGTACAGGTCGCGTCGGGACGCTTCGGCGTCTATAAGGATTATCTGGAAGCGGGCGCGGCGATCGAAATCAAAATGGGTCAGGGCGCAAAGCCCGGCATCGGCGGACATCTGCCCGGCACCAAGGTCGGCGCGGACGTCAGCAAGACCCGCATGATCCCGGAGGGATCCGACGCGATCTCTCCCGCCCCGCATCATGATATCTACAGCATCGAAGATTTAAGACAGCTGGTCTTTTCCCTGAAGGAAGCGACCGAATACAAAAAGCCCGTGATCGTCAAGGTCGCGGCGGTGCATAACATCGCGGCGATCGCTTCGGGCATCGCCAGAAGCGGCGCGGATATCATCGCGATCGACGGCTTCCGCGGCGGTACGGGCGCTGCTCCCACACGGATCCGCGACAACGTCGGTATCCCGATCGAGTTGGCGCTCGCGGCTGTCGACAAGCGGCTCAGAGACGAGGGCATCCGCCAGAATGTCTCGCTGGTGGTCGGCGGCTCGGTACGCTCGGCGAGCGACGTCGTCAAGGCGATCGCGCTGGGCGCGGACGCCTGCTATATCGCGACCTCCGCGCTTTTGGCGCTGGGATGTCACCTGTGCCGCACCTGCCAGAGCGGCAAGTGCAACTGGGGCATCGCGACACAGGATCCCGAGCTGGTGAAGCGCCTGAATCCCGAAACCGGCAAGGAACGCCTTGTCAACCTCCTGACAGCGTGGAAGCACGAAATCAAGGAAATGATGGGACTGATGGGCATCAATTCCATCGAAGCCCTGCGCGGTAACCGATTGATGCTGCGCGGAGTCGGACTAAACGAAAAGGAGCTTGAGATTCTCGGTATCTCACACGCGGGCGAATGAAACGAGTATATGTACATGATGAGTGGTGCCTCGGGTGCCATCTCTGCGAATATAACTGTGCCTTTGCCAACTCCGGTCTGAGCGACATGGTCAAGGCGCTGAAAAATCAGAAGATCGTCCCCCGCATCCATGTGGAGGAAAGCGGCAAGATCCATTATGCCGTCTCGTGCCGTCACTGTGAGGATCCGGTCTGTATCAAGGGATGTATCTCCGGCGCGCTGACAAAGGGCGCGGACGGCGTGGTCACCATCGACCATGACAAGTGTGTCGGATGTCTGTCGTGCATGCTGCTGTGTCCCTACGGCTCCATCACCACCGACGAAAATGAGACGGTGCTGAAATGCGAGCTGTGTACCAAAAACGGAGGGACGCCCGCGTGCGTCGAGGGCTGTCCCAACAAAGCGATCGTGTTTGAGGAGGCAGAGGCATGAAATATGTGATTATCGGCAACGGTCCCGCCGCGGTATCGTGTATCGACGGCATCCGTTCCGTTGACACCGACGGCAGTATCACCGTGATCTCCAAGGAGGCGCATCCCGCCTATTTCCGCCCGCTGATCTCCTATTATCTTGAGGGTAAAAGCAAGGCGGACAACATCTTCTGCCGCGATAAGGATTTTTATCAGAAAAACCGCGTGGAGACCGTTCTCGGCGAAGCGGTCGCGATCGATAAGGACAGCCGGATCGTCGCGCTGAGCAGCGGCGAAAATATCTCCTATGACCGCCTGTGCATCTGCACCGGGTCGTCGCCCTTTGTCCCCCCGATGAAGGGACTCGATACGGTGGAGAAGCGCTTCACCTTCCTGACCATCGACGACAGCTTTGCGATCGAGCAGGCGATCACGCCGGACAGCCGCGTGCTGATCATCGGCGCGGGTCTGATCGGACTCAAATGCGCGGAGGGTCTGCGTGACAGGGTCGGTCAGGTGACCGTCTGCGATCTTGCGCCCCGCGTGCTGTCCTCGATCCTCGACGACGAGTGCGCCGCGATCGTGCAGAAGCATCTGGAAGACTGCGGGATCAGATTCTCGCTGGCAAATACGGCGGATTCCTTCGACGGCGGCACGGCACATATGAAGGACGGTTCGACGATCGATTTTGACGTGCTGGTCCTCGCTTTGGGCGTGAGGCCGAATATCAGCTTTTTCAAGGATGCCGGCGGCGAATGCGGCAGGGCGATCGTCGTGGACAACGCGATGAAAACCTCGCTCGAAAACATCTATGCCGCGGGCGACTGCGTTGAGCAGTATGATATCTCCTTCGGCGACAGGCGCATCATGGCGCTGCTCCCGAACGCCAACATCGGCGGACGTATCGCGGGCGTGAATATGGCGGGCGGCGAGCTGCTGTTCGACAACGCTGTCCCGATGAACTCCATCGGGTTCTGGGGCTTGCACATGATGACCGCAGGTACCTATTCCGCTGACGGCGGCGCAAGGATGATCGAGGAAAAAGGCGAAAATACCGTCAAACGGTTCTTTGTCAAGGATAACAGGCTCATCGGATTCATGATCATCGGAGACGTCAGAAGCGCGGGGATCTATACCAACCTTGTGCGCAGTCAGACCGATCTGTCGGAGCTGGATTTCGACAGTCTGATCAAAAGCCCGAATTTGTTGCCTTTTTCAGAAAATTACCGTAGAAAAAAGCTGAGAGGAGTGGTATAATGGTATTGTTGAACGCTAAAGCGTTAAATCATCAAAGTCTGAATCAGGAGATCAAGTCCGTCAGCCATGACGTCGAGCTGACCAACGTATTGGGTCAGCGGTTCATTGCCGCGGGACTGTCCGACAAGACCATTGACATCCACGGTACTCCCGGCAACGCGCTTGCGGCTTATCTGAACGGCGCGACGATCAACGTTTACGGCAACGCGCAGGACGCGGTCGGAGATACGATGAACAGCGGACAGATCAATGTGTTCGGTAACATCGGCGACGCTCCCGGTTACGCGATGCGCGGCGGCAGGATCTATGTCAAGGGCAACGCAGGCTATCGCGCTGGGATCCATATGAAGGCATACAAGGAGCATCTCCCCGTCATGATCATCGGCGGCAAGGCAGGCTCCTTTCTCGGCGAGTATCAGGCGGGCGGCATCATTATCGTTCTGGGCCTGACCGACGACGACAAGGACATCGTCGCGAATTTCCCCTGCACCGGCATGCACGGCGGCAGGATGTTCCTGCGTTCGACATGCGACGGCATCCATTTTCCTCATCAGGTAACGGCGCGGATCGCCGACGATGAGACGATGGAAACCGTCCGCCCGTATATCGAAGAATTCTGCGGGATCTTCGGGTATGACGCCAAAGAGGTGCTTGACACCGATTTCACCGTGATCACCCCCGACAGCAAAAACCCGTATAAGCAGATGTATGTAGCGAATTAACCCCGAAAAGAGGTTGTTGATATGAATTCAGAAGAGAGAGAGATCATGCAGTATATCGAGGAAGAGGACGTCAAATTTATTCGTCTGGCCTTCTGCGATATCTACGGCGTGCAGAAGAATATCTCCGTCCAGCGCGGCGAGCTGGAACGCGCCTTTGAGTCAGGCATACCCATCGACGCGTCCTATATCTCCGGCTTCGGCGGCGACTACGGCGAGGATGTGTGGCTTCATCCCGAGGCGTCCACCATCACGGTCCTGCCGTGGCGTCCCGAGCACGGCAGGGTCGTCCGGATGTTCTGTACGCTCACCTATGCGGACGGTACGCCCGTGAAGACCGATACCCGCGCGCTGTTGAAGCAGGCGGTGAGCTATGCCCGCAAAAAGGGCTACAGCTTCCACTTCAAGAGCGAGCTGCAGTTCTATCTCTTCAAAACCGATGAAAACGGAGAAAACACCCATATCCCTTACGACAACGCCGGCTATATGGACATCGCCCCTCTGGACAAGGGAGAGAACGTCCGGCGTGAGATCTGTCTGACCCTTGAGCAGATGGGGATCACCCCGGAAAGCTCTCACCATGAGGCGGGTCCCGGACAGAACGAGATCGATTTCAAATACGCCGATCCCCTGACCTCTGCCGACAATACCGTGACGTTTCTCAGCGTCGTGCGGACGATCGCCGCGCGCAACGGGCTGTATGCCGATTTCTCCCCGAAGCCCTTTGCCGACAAATCCGGCTCAGCGCTGCATATCGCTATGTCGGTGCATTCCAAAAACGGCGAAGCCGTCACCGATTTCGCCGTCGCAGGCGTTCTCGATCACATCGCAGCGATGACGGTGTTCCTCAATCCGGAGGACAATTCCTATCAGCGGTTCGGCAGACTCAAGGCGCCCAAGTATATCACATGGTCGGCAAAGAACCGTGCCCAGCTGATCTCCGTTCAGCTGACAAGGAACGGCAACCCGTGCCTGCAGCTTCGTTCTCCCGACCCTCAGGCGAATCCTTACCTTGCCTTCGCGCTGATGATCTACGCGGCGGTGGACGGCATCGAAAACCGCACCGCGCTACAGCCTTCGACCGATAAGGACATATTGTTCATGGCGGCCGAGGAACAGAAGGCGTATCGCCTGCTTCCCAACTCCGTCGACAAGGCGAGGAACGCCGCCGCGGACAACGGATTCATCAGGGAGCATGTACCGGACAGCGTGATAAAGGCATACTGCAGCAGGTAGTCAGACGATCAAAGAATGACGAAAGGGAGGGGAGCGTATGGATTTGTCACAGCGTGTGTACCGCGCGCTGATCGTATCATCATCGGAAAAATTTATACAGGGAATCGGCTCCCTTCTTTCGGTGGAGCATTTTCAGAAGGACATCGTGCAGAACGCGGGTCAGGCACGCCGCAGTTCGCTGGAAAAGGTCTATGACTTTGTCATCATCAACGCGCCGCTGACGGATGAATTCGGATCGCGGCTGAGTATGGATATCAGCGCGTCGGCAGGGACGATCGCGGTGCTGTTCGCGCCGTCCGACGTTTATGACGAGATCATGCACAAGGTCATTCCGCACGGTGTGTTCATTGTGAAAAAGCCCGGATCCCAGGCAACGGTGACACAGGCGCTCTCGCTCATCATTTCTGCGCGTGAGCGGCTTCGCTGTGTGGAGAAAAAGGCGGGCAAGGCGGAAAACAAGCTGGAAGAGATCCGCGTCGTCAACCGCGCGAAGTGGCTTCTGATCGATAATGAGGACATGAGCGAGAACGACGCGCATAAATATATTGAAAAAGCCGCCATGGATGCGGGGATCACCAAAAAGCAGGCGGCACAGATCATTATTGAACGATACAGTTAGGAAGAGTGAATATGACCAAATATATTTTCGTGACCGGCGGTGTGGTTTCCGGTCTGGGCAAAGGGATCACGGCGGCGTCGCTCGGCAGATTGCTGAAGGCGCGGGGACTGAAGGTCGCGTCGCAGAAGCTCGATCCCTATATCAATGTAGATCCCGGCACGATGAGCCCTTACCAGCACGGCGAGGTGTACGTCACCGAGGACGGTGCGGAAACCGACCTTGATCTGGGACATTACGAGCGGTTCATCGACGAGGATCTGAACCAGTTTTCGAATCTGACGACCGGCAAGGTATACAGCAACGTGCTTTCGAAGGAACGCCGCGGCGAATACCTCGGCAAGACGGTGCAGGTCATCCCGCATATCACGGATGAGATCAAGCGCTTTATCTATTCCGTCGGCAAAAAGACCGACGCCGACGTCGTCATCACCGAGATCGGCGGTACGATCGGCGATATCGAAAGCCAGCCGTTCATCGAGGCGATCCGCCAGGTCGGGCATGAAGTCGGCGTCGAGAACCGCCTGTACATCCATGTGACGCTGGTGCCGTATCTCAAGGCGTCCGGCGAGCATAAATCGAAGCCGACCCAGCACTCTGTCAAAGAGCTGCAGGGGCTCGGCGTATCGCCGGATATCATCATCCTGCGCACCGACGAGCCGATCACCGACAAGGGGATCTTCGACAAGATCGCCGGCTTCTGCAACGTATGGCCGGACTGCGTCATCGAAAACCTGACCCTCCCGATTTTGTATGAGGCGCCGTTGATGCTCGAAAAGGCGCATATCTCCGATATCGTCTGCCGCGAGCTGAATCTCAAATCTCACAAGCCCGACCTCTCCGACTGGGAGCATATGGTCGAGCGCATCAAAAGCCGCGAGAACAGAGTCAGGATCGGTCTGGTCGGCAAGTATGTTGAGCTGCATGACGCCTATCTTTCCGTGGCGGAGGCGCTCCGTCACGCGGGCTATTACCAGAATTCCTTTGTGGATATCGATTGGATCGACAGTGAAAAAATCACCCCCGAGACCGCCGGCGATATCCTCGGCAAGCTCGACGGGATCATCGTCCCCGGCGGCTTCGGTCAGCGCGGCATCGAGGGCATGATCGAGGCAGCCCGCTATGCGCGTGAGCATGAAATGCCCTATTTCGGGATCTGTCTGGGCATGCAGATCGCGGTGATCGAGTACGCGCGGAATGTCGCGGGGATCAGGAATGCCAATTCGGGTGAGTTTGACAAAAACGCCGACAAGGTCATCGACTTCATGCCCGATCAGAACGACGAGATCGATAAGGGCGGCACCCTGCGTCTGGGCGCATATCCCTGCGTGATCCGGAAGGGGACCGCGATGGAGCGTGCCTACGGAAAAAGCGAGATCAGCGAACGTCACCGTCATCGCTACGAATTCAACAACGATTATCGCGAGGTCCTGCAGGAGGCGGGGCTGACGCTTTCCGGCTTCTCTCCCGACGGAAGGCTGGTGGAGACCGTGGAGCTGACAGACAGGCCGTTCTATATCGGCGTCCAGTATCATCCGGAATTCAAATCCCGTCCGAACAAGCCGCATCCGCTGTTTGCCGCGTTTATCAAGGCGGCGCTCGCACAATAAGCAGAAAGAAACCCGCGCTCTGTGTCATCGGCAGAGCGCGGTTTTTTACAGGAGGGAGTATTCGCGGATGATCGTTTCGATCGGAGTCCCGCCTTCCGTTTTGCGCAGCATGTACGCGGCGGGGCATTCGCGGTTTTGGATGCGGTCATAGAGGGGTGTGAGAAAGATCTCCTCGTGCAGGCCGCGTTTTCTGAGTCCGTCTGCCGATAGATCCACGATCTGCCGCAGCAGGCCATAGAGCCGGTCGGCGTCGATAAAGTCGGGCAGGGGACGGCGCACCAGCAGTTCTCTGAGCTGAGCGGGCGTCAGATCACGGTGATAGATCACGCTGTCGTTTCCGAGAAGCTCATCCAGCGCGTCGAGTTCCTCCAGCAGTCCGGCGTGAAAGGCGGGAAGCGCCATCGCGCTGCTGATCGGCTGGGTACACGCGGAACGGTATTCGACGGTGCCGCGGAAGGTCAGATCCTCGAACTTGAATGTGCGCAGATAGGCGAGATCCCCGATCTGCGGGACGACGGTGATCTCTTTGTAGACGCCGTTATCGTAGTATTCGCCCTGTATCGCGTCGGATTGCAGGTATTCGACGATATTCGTCGGCTTGAAGTTGATGTATTTGTCGCCGCGCTCCGCGCAGTAGATGGAGGTATCCGCTATATATTGCAGAACATCGTCAGTCGTGCGGAATTCCGTGTCGAACATGCCGATGTTCTTTTTGTTGATGCCGTGGGTGCTTTTTTCCCAGAACATGTCGCGGCAGCACAGCAGATCGCGGTCAAAGTCCGGCATCAAGGAGTTGCTGAACAGCAGAGCCTTCAGCGGCTCAAGGCGGTTCATCACGTTCAGCGTCTGCGGCAGCTTGTCGGCGCTGACGTCCAGCTGTACCTGTGACGCGGAGGAAAAGGTGCCGAACTCGGGGAAGGAGTGAAAATCCATCAGCCCCTCGTATTTCCGATAGCTGTGCAGATGATGGAACAGCATGCGGTATCTGCCGTTGGGGATCGGAAAATTGCGGTTGTACCGGCGATAGGGATTGACCCCCATACCGGTCAGGGTGTAGTGGAACGGCCTGAAGTATGCTTCGATAAAGGTATAGTATTCGACAAAGCGGCGGTGGATGCGGTTGATGTCGCGCTCTCTTCCGAAGGACAGCTCGAGATTGTTGTAGGAGCAGTCATAGGAAAGGATATCGCCGTTTTCGCTATTCTGAGCGGCATAGGTATCGCCCTTGTCGTCAACGCCGGAAACGGTGAATCCGAAGTGCGCGCAGAACTGTCTTGTCAGCTCGTGAACGACGGCAAAATCCACCGATTGGCGGTTCAGGTTGACGATCGGCATCTCGATCTCGACGCCGATGAAGCTGTCACGGCGCTTTTCGGTGGGCAGGATGTATTTTTCATACAGCTTCTGCAGAATGAATTCTTTTGTCATGGATTTCTCCTTACAGATCGGCGAAAATCCGGTACAGGTCTTTCAAATGTTCGGGATTCTCAATGTATTCGTTGCCGTGGGTTGCGCCTGTTCTGACAAGTCTGCCGTCACGGAATGCGACAAGGGATGTAAAGGGGACGGGCTTCCAGTTCTCTCCGGTCAGCGGAGCCGTGGCAATGATGACCGCACCGTCCTTTTCCAGATAGCTCAGTGTATCGCGGCAGTTGGTGTGGACGTACAGATTGCGTCCGTCGGACAGGAGCAGATTGAGCTTGTTACCTCTTGCCATGTCGCTTACGATACCGTCGATCAGCGCAAAGCGCTCGTCAAAGGTCAGCTTGCCTCCCTTTGCCTTCTGCGCCGTGCTGATACTGTCGCGCAGATAGAGGAAGATCCGCTCGGAGTCGGTGTCGCCGAGCTGTACCCCGAGATACGAGGCGAGCGGGGGATAATCGAAGATCGTACCGTTGTGCGCCAGCGTCCAGCGTCTGCCGAGGTTGTCTTTTCCGGTGAACGGATGGCAGTTCCGGTATTCGACGTTGCCGATGGTCGCGTAGCGGATATGGGCGATCATCAGTCCGGACGCGATCGGCGAGCTGAGCCGCTCCTTGAGGTAATGGCTCTTGGACGCTTCGATGCTTTCCTTCTCGACGACCGTCCCGCTGCGGCTGATATCGGCAAGCCCCCATCCGTCGGGGTGCTGCGGCGAGTTTTTGAAAAAAGCCTTCAGGTATTCATTTGTCAGCGTTTCTTCGCGGGAGCATAGCCCGAACAGCATGCACATTTTTGACCTCTGTATTCTTCGGCGAGCTTGAGCCCGTCGCTGATGTAATCCTTGAAGCAGCCGCGGATAAAATCGGCGTAGCGCCAGCCGCTCAGCTTACCTTTCTGGAAGGCGACGGCGGGCAGGAACGACGGGGCGTGCTCCTCGGCAAAGCGTTCGATATCCTCCAGCGCCTCGGCGGCGGCTTTCCGGATATTCACGCGTCTGCCGCTGTATATGATTTTGGTTTGAGCGTCATTGAACAGCGCCGCGGACCGGATGTTTGTGATAGCCGCTCTCTGTTCCCTTTCGTCCGCCGGCGTGTCCTCTGCGCCCATCAGCCGGAGCATCAGCAGATGGATGAAGCGGATGTCCTCTTCGAAAAGACCGACCGTGGACAGCGGATTGATATCCAGACATCGAAGCTCGATATGGTTCACGCCGTTTTCTTTCAGCGCGTCGAGAGAGTTCTTGCCGCGCGGCTTGAGCCGCAGCGGATAGTACAGCTCCGACGCGGCATACAGCAGACCCGCATCGATGTATCGGCGGATGCTGTCGGCGTAGGCGCTGATATCGGAAAAATCGAGGATCGGCAAAAAGTCGTTCCAGTAGCCGACCTCAGAGCAGCGGAAGGACGCAAAGCGATAACGATCCGCGTCCGTCATCCCGCTGAGCCGCAGAAAGCTGCCGTCCGCCGTGGGACTTGACGCGGTCAGATAGACGATCAGCCATGTACTGCGCAGCAGCTTGCGGGCAAGCTCCGTATAGACGCCGTCCTTGAAGCGGCGGAAATCGTCCTCCTCCGATAAGCGGAACGCGGATCGCAATAAGACGTCGGAAAAGGAAAAGTTGAAGTGGATCCCCGAATAAAGCATTTTTGCCTTGCCGTATTTGTTCGCGAGATAGCGGCGGTAGCTCTCACGCTCCTTCAGCTCGCCGTCGAAACGCGCGATCGGGATCTCCTCCTGTGATTCGACAATGGGAGGATTGGAGAACGGCCACAGCAGCTCGTTCATCTGAAACAGCCGTTGGTTGACAGTCCGATGGAGCGCTTCCAGCTCTTCGAAAAGCGAGGCGGCGTTATCGTGGACGGAGGAAATGATCTCTACCTGGTTTTCGCAGAAGTCGCGGTCGATGTTGCTTTGAAAGAACGGATGCGGCGTCTGTGCGAGCCTTCCGTCCGGCGTGACGCGCAGGCTTTCCTTTTCGATCCCGTATTCGGCGGTTTCGATATGCTGTTTTATCTCCGGTTCGGCAAAATTCCAGCTCATGGCGGCCTCGATCGTTTGAATTACCTACTAAATTAATAGGTTATTAATATGATACTATCCCGCCGAACGGTTGTCAATCGACGAATCAATAGAAAAACTGCCCATGGTGCGGAGGATTTTCAGTCATATAGCCTACTTATCCGATAGGTTGGTGTACAATGCGCTGTGTTTGGTTCAATTTCCGTATTGCGTGACAGCTTTTCTACCGGAGGCAATGCATGAAAAACGAACAAAAACAAGTACGCATACGGTTGCAAATATCCTACCGTTATGGTATGATGATCCGCGGTGAGTTTATGAAAAAACTGATAAAACAATATCTGCTGTTCCTCATCGGTCTGTTTATCGCGTCGATGGGAGTCGCGTTCTCGACAAAGGCAGGGCTGGGGACTTCTCCAGTCGCCTCTGTCCCGTATTCTGTGTCGCTGGTCAGCGATGTGTTCAGCTTCGGCGGCTGGCTGAATCTGCTGAGCGTCATCCAGATCGCCGTCCAGGTGATCCTGCTGAGAAGCAGGTGCAAGCCGCTTGAGATCATCATCCAGACCGTGCTGGCGTTCGTCTACGGCTATCTGACCAATCTGTCGTGCTTCATCATCCGGGACATTCAGGTCAGCAGCTATCGGGAACAATTGCTGTATATGCTTCTCGGTTGTGTGATCCTGGCGTTCGGCATCTGGCTGCAGCTGATGGGTAGGGTCGCCATGCTGCCGGGCGAGGCGATGAACCGCGCGATCAGCGAGGTGACCGGCAAGCGATATGAGAACATCAAGATCGCGTTCGACATCTTCTACATCGCCGTATCCGCCGTGATCTGTCTGGTGTTCCTCGGCAGGCTTGAGGGCGTGCGTGAGGGCAGCATCGTCGCGGCAGTCGCGGTCGGCAGCATCATCAAGCTGTACGGCTTTCTCTACCGAAAGATCAGAAAGAAATGCGGCGTCTGACAGACGGCGCGGAATACCATTTGACAAATGCGTTTTATCGGCGTATAATACCGACAGTAAGACAAAGATGTCTTGGAAGCACCAAGGCGTCTTTGTCTTTTCTTTTGCGAAAAAGAGGGAATCCAATGAGTCATTTACATGAAGAATGCGGCGTATTCGGCATATACAGCCCCGCAACGGACGATCTTGCGTCGATGACCTACTACGCACTGTACGCGCTGCAGCATCGCGGGCAGGAAAGCGCCGGTATTGTTGTCAACGATGACGGCGTATTCAGCTACGCGAAGGGCGAGGGACTGGTCAGCGAGGTTTTCAACCCCGGCAATCTCAGCTCGCTGGGCAGGGGGAATATCGCCGTCGGACATGTGCGTTACGCTACGACGGGGGCAAAGCTGCTGCAGAACGTCCAGCCGCTGATCGTCAATCATCACAAGGGCAGGATGGCGCTGTGCCATAACGGCAATCTGTCCAACTCCTACGCACTGAGGACTCGGCTGGAGGAGCAGGGAGCGATCTTCCACACCACCACCGATTCGGAGGTGATCTCCTACACGATCGTGCAGGAACGGCTGAAAACCGGCTCGATAGAGGGTGCGGTGTCCGCGGCGATGGACGTCATCGAGGGCGCTTATTCGCTGGTCATCAGCTCTCCGCAAAAGCTGATCGCCGCCCGCGATCCGTTTGGCTTCCGTCCGCTGTGTTACGGAGAAACGGCTGACGGTAAGATCGTGTTCGCGTCGGAATCCTGTGCGCTGGACGCGGTTGGCGCACAGCTTGTGAGGGATCTTTTGCCCGGAGAGATCGCCGTTGCAGACAGCGGCGGGGTACGCTTTGACACGACGCACTGCCATATCAGACCCAAACGCTTCTGTGTATTCGAGTATATCTATTTTGCACGTCCCGATTCGGTGATCGACGGCGCGTCCGTCAGCCGATGCCGCAGAAACGCGGGCAGGTTTCTGGCGCAGGAGCATCCCGTCGAGGCGGATATCGTGATCGGCGTTCCCGATTCCGGACTGGAGGCGGCGATCGGCTATGCCCGGGAATCGGGGATCCCCTATGCGATCGGATTTACCAAAAACAAATATATCGCGAGGACCTTCATCGCTCCCGGACAGGCACAGCGCGCGCAGGGCGTGGGGATCAAGCTCAATCCCATCCGCGATGTGGTCGAGGGAAAGCGCGTTGTGCTGATCGACGATTCGATCGTGCGCGGAACCACCTGCCGCCATATCGCGCGGCTGCTGTGGAACGCGGGCGCGAAGGAGATCCATATGCGCGTCAGCGCGCCGCCGTTCAGAAAGCCGTGCTATTACGGCACCGATATCGACAGCGAGGACGTCCTGATCGCGAATCGGATGCGCACGGAGGATATCGCGCGGGAGATCGGCGTAACGACGCTCGGTTATCTCAGCATCGACAATGTACGGCGGCTCGCGGGAGAGGATACCGGCTTTTGTACGGCTTGCTTCGGCGGGGGATATCCGACCGCGATCCCGCCCGACGGCGCAAAAAACCGTTTTGAGACGAAAATCAGTGAAAAGAAAAAGGTGTAAACAATGATTCAGAATGCATTTGATAAGAAGCTGATACTGGAGGACGGCTCCGTCTACTTCGGCAAAGGCTTCGGAAGTGAGGACGAACGGATTTTTGAAATTGTTTTCAACACCTCCTGCGTGGGGTATCAGGAGATACTCTCCGACCCGTCCTACACCGACCAAGGGGTCGTCATGGCGTATCCGCTGATAGGCAATTACGGCATGGCGGCGGATGACTACGAAACAAAAACGCCGACCGTCGGGGCGATGATCGTGCGTGAATACAACGATGAGCCTTCCAATTATCGCAGCGCGGAAACGCTGGAAGAGGTCATGAATCGATTCAACGTTGTCGGGATCAGCGGGGTGGACACCCGCAGGCTGGTACGCAATATCCGCGATTACGGTTCCTGCCGCGCGATGATCACCGACAGAGACGCGGACACGGACAGCGCGGTCAACAGGCTGAAAAGCTATATCCCGCCGACGGACGCCGTCAGCCGCGTCAGCCGACAAACAGCGGAAAAATATCAGGCGGAAAACGCGCGGTATCATGTCGTCGCCGTTGACTGCGGGATGAAGGAGAACATCGTGCGATCGCTGGTAAAAAGAGGATGTGATGTGACCGTCGTTCCGTGGAACACCCGCGCGTGTGATATCCTTTCTCTCGATGCGGACGGCGTGTTCCTTTCTAACGGCCCCGGCAATCCGGAGGACGTCCCCGCGCTTATCGAAACGGTGCGCCTGCTGCATGGGAAGGTTCCGATCTTCGGCATCTGTCTGGGTCATCAGATCCTCGCGCTGTCTTACGGCGCAAAGACCTACAAGCTGAAATTCGGTCACCGCGGCGGCAATCATCCTATCAAAAACATTTGGACTGACAAGATCGAGATCACCGCGCAGAATCATTCCTATGCGGTCGATGCTGACAGCCTGACCGATACGCCGCTGATCGCGACGCACGCCAATCTGCTGGACGATACCGTCGAGGGCGTGGAATGCGTCGGGGATAAGGCGTTCGGCGTACAATATCATCCCGAAAGCGCGCCCGGACCGCAGGACAGCGGCTATCTGTTTGATAAATTCATTCTGTTGATGAAGGAGGGGAAGGACCATGCCGAAGCGTGAGGACATTCACCGGATCATGGTGATCGGCTCCGGTCCGATCGTCATCGGTCAGGCGGCGGAATTCGACTATGCCGGTACACAGGCGTGTCTGGCGCTCAGAGAGGAGGGCTATGAGGTCATCCTCTGCAACTCAAACCCCGCGACCATCATGACCGATCCGTCGATCGCGGACAAGGTTTACATGGAGCCGCTGACGCTGGAATATGTCGCAAAGATCATCCGCAAGGAGCGTCCCGACGCGATCCTTCCCGGAATCGGCGGTCAGACGGGACTGAATCTCGCCATGGAGCTGCAGCGCAAGGGCGTATTGAAGGAGTGCGGCGTGGAGCTTCTGGGCACCTCGTCCGAAAGCATCGAACGCGCAGAGGACAGAGAGCTGTTCAAGGAGCTTTGCGAATCGATCGGCGAGCCTGTCATCCCCTCGCAGATCACCTATGATCTGGAAGAGGCGAAGCAGGCGGCGGAAAAGATCGGCTACCCTGTCGTACTGCGGCCCGCGTTCACGCTCGGCGGTACCGGCGGCGGTTTCGCCAACAGCGAAGCTGATTTATCGGAGATCGGCAAACAAGCGTTTGCTTTGAGCCCAGTGCATCAGGTGCTGATCGAAAAGTCCGTCAAGGGCTTCAAGGAGATCGAATACGAGGTGATCCGCGATCACAACGATACCGCGATCACCGTCTGTAATATGGAGAACTTCGATCCGGTAGGCATCCACACGGGCGACAGCATCGTGTTTTGTCCGTCCCAGACGCTGACCAACAAGGAGTATCAGATGCTCCGCGACAGCGCGCTGAGACTGATCCGCGCGCTCAAGGTCGAGGGCGGCTGCAACGTACAGTTCGCGCTTGATCCGAACTCGTCGCAGTATTATATCATCGAGGTGAATCCCCGCGTTTCCCGCTCGTCGGCGCTTGCCTCCAAGGCGTCGGGCTACCCGATCGCGCGTGTCAGCGCGAAAATCGGCGTCGGTCTGCGGCTTGACGAGATCCGGCTTGCCAATACGCCCGCGTCCTTTGAGCCCGCGCTCGACTATGTGGTCACCAAAATGCCGCGGTTTCCCTTTGACAAATTCGCGGACGCGCCGAATACGCTCGGCACTCAGATGAAGGCGACCGGCGAGGTCATGAGCGTCGGCAGGACGATCGAGGAAAGCCTGCTCAAGGCGATCCGATCGTTGGAGGTCGGGGCGGTTCATCTGCATATGCACCGATTTGATGAAATGGGCGTCGAAGAGCTGGGCGCCTACATTGCCCGTGATACCGACGACCGTGTTTTCGCGATCACGGAGCTGTTGAGAAAGGGCGGGAGTATCGATGCTGTTCACGACGCCACCGCGATCGATCGGCTGTTTCTGCGCAAGCTGAAAAACATCGTGAACACGGAAATCGAGCTGCGGGATAACCGCGGCGATACAGATACGCTGTACCGCGCAAAGCGGATGGGCTTTTCCGACAAGGAGATCGCCCGTATGTGGGACACGCAGGAAGCGGAGATCTGCGGCCGCAGAAAGGATGCGGGGATCACACCCGTGTTCAAGATGATCGATACCTGTGCCTCGGAATTCCTCAGCTATGTCCCGTATTTTTATTCGACCTTTGAGGA
>ONAS01000086.1 GCA_900315815.1 uncultured Eubacteriales bacterium | reverse complement strand
GGGATTTTTGTATCCGTATTCAAATGTTCGGTTCAGCCCTCGACGACGATCACCGCGCCGAACGGAGCAAGCGACAGCTTGGCGATCTTGAAGAATTGCAGGCCGAACGGGATGCCGACGATCGTCACGCAGAAAATCAATCCAAACAGGCAATTGACCAGCGCCATCTCGATCCCGCCGAAAAAGAACCACAGGATATTGATGAGGAACGACATCGCCCCGCCCTCGTAGAGGACAGTCCTGCCGAACGGCCAGAATGACAGCTGTGCCAGCTTGAAGCACTGGACGCCGACCGGGATTCCGATGATGGTGATGCACCAGAGCACGCCTGTCAGTATCCACAGCAGACCGCTGATGATACCGCCGAACAAAAACCAGATAATATTGCCTAATGTTTTCATATGGTTCCCTCTCTTTCGTTTGAGTATTGTACCACTAAGCAACGGATTCGTCAATATGTGTGTAAAAAATGTGTTTTCTCCTATACAAGCACATAAAAATATGATATAATACTCCAGTGGATTTTGTAGACTCATGAAAATACTATTACGCACGGAGGGTAAAAATGTCCGCGCCTGAACTTATCGTCATGCTGACGCTCAACGACCGGACGGTCAGAAACGCGCCGGAGATCTTTGAGCAGTGTAAAAACTCAAAAGCAAAATACTTTGGCTTCAAGGAGGAGGGGATCCCCCTCTCCAAAATGATCCGTCTGTACAATTCGATCAAGGCATGCGGCAAATCGACCGTTCTGGAGGTCGTCGCGTATACGGAATACGAAGGTCTTGCAGGCGCGAAGATCGCCGCGGAATGCGGCTGTGATATCCTGATGGGGACGATGTACCACGATTCGATCCGCGATTTCTGCAAGCTCAAGGGGATCAGATACATGCCCTTTGTCGGCAAAGTCATCGAGCGGCCGTCTGTTCTTGAGGGCTCGATCGACGGCATGATCGCCGAGGCGAAGGAATGCCTGACAAAAGGCGTAGACGGCTTCGATCTGCTGGGCTATCGCTATACTAAGGATTCGTACGAGCTGATCAAGCGCTTTGTCAAAGAGGTGGACGCGCCGGTTTGCGTCGCGGGCAGCGTCGACAGCTATGAGCGTCTGAACGAGCTCAAGGACATCGCGCCGTGGAGCTTTACCATCGGGAGCGCGTTCTTCAACAACTGCTTTAACGGCACCATTTGTGAGCAGATCGACAAGGTATGCGACTATATCAGGGAATCATGATACAAAAAATCAAGGCACGAAGCTGTGAAGCTTCGTGCCTTTTTTGCTGTCGTTATCGTATCTGATCCTTCGGGATCAGCGTGGGATCGAACATGACCATGGAATGGTTATCCCAGATCAGCTCCTTTTTGAGCTGTTCTCCGGTCTTTCTGTCGAAGGTCAGGCGGTAGATCTTGGAAACGCGGTAATATTTGCCATCGTCCTCCTTGGTGAAGTGATGCCCCTCCTCGGTGATCTCGTAGGTATAGGGAAACTCATGCTCGCTGCGCAGCTCGGCGTGAAGGGTCTCGCCTTCGACCCACGTACAGAGCTGGACGTCCTGGTCCGTTTCATTGCGGAAGCGGTAATCAATGTTGTTATAGCTGACAGAGGTGCCGGTGGAGAACGGGTGGCGTTCGCCCTCGTCGGGCGCAAGCGCGTCGGAATGCTTCCACAGCTCGGTGACGGTCAGCGGGCTGTGCAGTATCAGCAGATGGAGCGTATTGCTCAGGTTGCAAAGACCGCCGCCCGTGCCGGGCTTCAAGCCGTTGGCGATGATGACTCTGCCGTCCTTGTAGCCCTTGTGCTTTGAGGTCTTGCCGACGGTTTTCCAAAAGGAAAAGGTCTCGCCGGGGTGGATCACGATGCGGTCGATCTGCTTGGAGGCAAGGTTGATATTGACCGCCTTGTTCATCTGCAGGACTGGATCGATACCCGGACCGCGCTTGATCAGTCCGGATGTATGTTCATATACCGTGTTCGGCAGCTTCTTTTCGCTCTTTTCCTTGGCGAATTGTTCCTTGCCCATGATATTTTTGATGTGTCGTCTGCAAATCTCCTTTTGCTCGGAGATCGCGTAGAACACGGGATTCATTTCACAAAACAGCTTGCCGTTGAACATGCCTGTTACTCCTCCTTGGTGATGCTGCCGATTCGATCGCGGCGCCTGCTGTGACGATAACACCACAGCACGGGCTTTTCCAGATTGCGCTTGATGCCCAGTCCGGTCTCGCCCTCATGCAGGATATAGTGAACCAGAATGCTGTCGATACCGCTGTTGTTCGCGCCGACGATATCGATGAAAAGCTGATCGCCGATATAGACGACCTGACGCTTTTCCATACCCAGCATCTCCACCGCCCTGAGATAGCCGGTGACAGCGGGCTTTTCCGCGTCGCAGATATACAGCGTGTCGATATTTCGGATAAAGCGGCGGACGCGCTCCTCGTCGTTGTTGGTCAGGAGCAGGGTTTTCAGCCCCGCCTTGTGTATCTCGCGAAACAACGCGTCCACCTGCGGGGTGGAATCGTTTCCGTGCGGCACCAGCGTGCTGTCGATATCGAAGATGATCCCGCGGTATCCCTTTGAGTACAGCTTGGAATAATCGATGTCAAAAACGCTCGGCGCATACGCGGCGGGATAGTACCTGGAAAGCATGGTTCACTCCAAATAATTACATTCTTGTAACTATTATACTACAAAGCGTCAGATTCTTCAACCCACTAAATATACGGGTGAGTGGACTGCTCACCGCAACAGGCGGTATTTTACGCTTTTGACAAAGAACAGCGCCGGCTGAGCCGACGCTGTTTTCACGGTCTGAATTCTTTGTTTTTAAGATAATGATACTGCATATAATACGCGAGCGCCGTGCCGGTGAGAGCGTGGCTGAATTCACCCTTGCCGAAAGAGGTGATCATCTCGTCAATGGGGGTCAGCCGATAGGTCAGCAGCTCGTCGTCGTCGAGTGCCTGCTCGCCGGTGGGGATCAGCTCCTGCGCGAGGAAAACGTGGAAACGGTTTTTCATCAGCGCGGGATTCGGACTGCAATCGCCCAGCTTGGTCAGCCTGCCGACCTTGAAGCCGGTTTCCTCAAACAGCTCGCGCTCTGCCGTAACGGCAGGATCCTCTCCCGCGTCCGCACAGCCTCCGGGAAACTCCGTGGTCAGCTCCTGCGACGCATGCCGCCACTGGCGCACCGTCACAAAGCAGCCGCGATACTCGCCGATCACCATCACCCAGTCGGGCGCTTCCATCGCGATATAATCGCCCGCCATGCCGTTCGCCGCGGTCTCACGCTGCTGCAAAACATCAAAGACCGGCGTATGGAGGAGCTTTTCGGTCGATTCGATTTTCCAGATCAATTCATTGTCGTTCATGGTTATTCCTCAAACAGCGGTGTGGAGAAATAGCGCTCTGCGGTATCGGGCAGGACGGTGACAACGGTTTTGCCGGGACCGAGCTTCTTTGCGAGCTTCAGCGCCGCGGCGACGTTGGTGCCGCTGGAGATACCGCACATCAGCCCCTCCTCGCGTGCAAGGCGCTTGGCGGTCTCGAGGGCTTCCTCGTCGGTGACGACGTAGATCTCGTCATAGATGTCCTGATTCAGGATCCCGGGGATCAGTCCGTCGCCGATACCCATCTGCAGATGGGTGCCGATCGTGCCGCCCGCCAGGATCGCGGCGTTTTCCGGCTCGACCGCCCAGATCTCGATATCCGGGTACTGTGCTTTCAGCACCTCGCCGATGCCGGTGAGTGTGCCGCCGGTGCCGATGCCGGAGCAGAAGCCGTCGATATGATCGGCACACTGCTGCATGATCTCCAGGGCAGTGTATTTCTTGTGCGCGCGGACATTGTTGATGTTCTCAAACTGCTGGGGCACGAATACGCGCGGATCCTTTTCCGCCATTTTCAGCGCGGTGCGCAGACATTCGTCGATGCACGCGCCGATATCGCCCGCGTCGTGGATCAGCTTGACCTTTGCGCCGTAGTGCTTGATCAGCTTGCGGCGTTCCTCACTGACGGAATCGGGCATGATGATGATGGTCTTATAGCCCTTGACCGCTCCCACCAGCGCGAGTCCGATCCCCTGATTGCCTGAGGTCGGCTCCACGATGATGCTGTCGGGGGTCAGCTGTCCCTTTTTCTCCGCGTGGTTGATCATATTCAGCGCGGTGCGCGTCTTGATGGAGCCGCCGACGTTCAGCGCCTCAAATTTGACCAATATCTCCGCGCTGTCCTTATCCGGCATGCGGTTAAGCCGGATCAGCGGGGTCTGGCCGACCGCCTCCAGTACGTTGTTGAAAATCATATTGTCACTCTCCCGTGTTGCTTTACCATGTATTATATATGATCGATGCGCAAATGTCAAAAAATAATCCCGCCGTTGCGATCAGCGGGATCATCCTTTGTGTTATGGTTCAGGGTACAGTCAGTTTTGATACATATCGCTGTGATCCCTGATCATCAGCATGCCGGCCTTGCACCAGTTGTCGTCGATTGGGGTGGAAAACTCGTACTTGTTGCCGGAATACTCGTTGATGATGGTGCAAATGATCACCAGCGACTCAAAAGCCTTCGGCTTTTCTCCCCAGCCGAACCGATAGACATAGTCGCCGAAATGATGGTTGTATTCGCCCCACATACAGTAGATGGAATCCTTCGTTACCTCGATCTTGAACGGACGGCAATAGTGCTTTGCGACCGTGGCGAATATCTTATCACGGCAGATAGTCATGAGCTTTTCGGTAGGGATCGTCAGATAATGCTCTCTGTAGATCTGCATGAGCACTTCGTCGGAATAGGCGATCTTGATGAAAGCGTCGTCCTGTTCGATGACGGTGGTTCTCATATCCTCTTGATGAATCGCGTCTGCGATCTGACGCATGGCACTTTTTGCAGACATTCCCGCAGGAAGCGCCTTGAGCGGCAAATCAATGATGTCGTCCGAGATCATCAGCGACAGATCGCTGCTGTTTTCGCCGATAAACAGACTTGCCGTGAAATAGTGGAGTTTTTTCAACAATCCGCGCGCGCTCTCACGCGCCAGCGAAATCATTTGCTCCTGCGATGCGGCTGTGATTCGTTTCATGATAATCCTCCTCAAAGAAACAGTCGATATTCCGTTATCATCTTATCAAATCCGCTGACCTAAGTCAATATCGGCGTCATTTTTTCATGCAGTCGCTGACCCACGCGATGAAGTTTGTCGAGCTGTTGCCGGTCCGCTCCGCATACGTATGATCCAGACCCCACACCGTTTCAAAATCGACGATCTGTATACCGTCATACTGCTCCAGCGCAAGGGCAAGATCGATCTCGGTCGTCACCGAGGTGTTGGGCTGTTCGATCCCGGTACGGATCCGCCAGAACTTCGCGACGGCAGAGGTGCCGCAGCCGTCCTCGCTTTCCAGCAGATAGTATAAAGGGGAATACATATTGAGGCGCTGCCCGATGGAATAGCCGAAGGAATCGGTCTTTTTCAGATCTTCCTGATACTCTGCCGCGTATTCGCTGTTCAGCTCAGTCAGCACGCCCGCAAGGATGCTGTCGAAGTGGGTACCCTTTCCGTCCCCGAAGCCGAACAGCGTATTGCCGCTGTGGGGCGGGTCAAAGGCTACCAGAGAGTCGCTCGCCCGTTTGCGCGCCCTGCAAAAATCCGCGATGCCGGTGATAGAAGCGGTTTTCGTTTTGTCGTCATAGAGGACCCATTTTTTATCCGCGTTCAGCGTATCGACATACTCCTTCGCGGTTATTGCGGCATCCGCGGAGGAACACTTATCGGACAAATAGTTGTTCAGCGACCTTTCGATCTCGCTCTTGATATAGTCATAATAGGTGCCTGACTGATAAATCCCCTCATCGGATCGGGTCAGGGTCAAGGTATTGCCATCCTTGTCGACAAATCCCGCGCGGTTGACATATTCGGCAAATGCAGTCGCCAGCCCGTCGGAGATCGCCTGATCCTGTGCGGAGCGTCCCGTACGCGTACAGCCCATCATCCACTCATATTCCGCGTTTGCGGTACCGAGATCGGTGATCGGACACCATGCCATCACGCCGGCAACCGCGTCCGACGCGCCCCGTACCGCGCCGATCGCTTCCAGATAAGGGTCATACAGCTCGCTGTCGCCTGCCGCGCCGAGGATCGCCGCCTGCGCGCCGCCGCCGCTCATACCGAATACAAAGATGCTTTCCGCGTCGCCCGCGATCACATCATCGCAGTAACGGAGATAGCGGATCGCCGCCTTGAGGTCCGCAACGCCTGTGGGAGCGCCCTCTGCGATACCGCGGCATCCGGGAAATACGCAGATAAAGCCATTAGTGGTATACTCCCCGATCTGTTCTGTCAGGCTCGCGTATTCGTTCACAACGCTGTCCGGCAGCGCAGGCGCGGCCGCGTAGCCGCCTGTTTCGATCGGCATCACGATCGGCGCCTCCTGTGCGGTATAGCCGTTTATCACGGCGCTTTGATCCGGCTCACAGGTATAGGTGCCGTCTCCGTTATCCTTCGCGCTCATATACGCGCCGGGGACAAATATCGCAAGCTGTTCATATTTTTCATCGGCGGGCTTCTCGCAATAGCCGATGCCTGTCTGATAATAGAAGTCCTCATCCGCGCGATACTTCCACGCGGACTTATCCGGCTTGGACAGAGAGGTCACGATCTCCGGCGCCTCTGTCGCTTTCGTTTCATCAGGCGTACCGCTGTCGGCGCATCCGGCAACTGTCAGGCACACAAAGCACAATGCCAGCAAAACCGCTGTGAGTCTTTTGAACATGAGGGTTCCTCCTTTTTGGTTTTCCGATTTTCAACCGTGCCTTTGCATTGATCAAAGCATCGGTCTCTTTGATGCGCATCGGCGTCGGCAAAAAACGACTCAGTGTGATTCGTCACGTCATGGTTCCGTCAAAAGTATATCACGCCCGTTCTGTTTTGTCTATCGTGAAATACCGTTCCCCCATGGCAGAACTGCCGCCAGCAATCGGGAACAGATATCAAAACAGACAGCCTCATCATAAGGCTGCCTGTATCATTACAAAATATGCGATTGTTTCGCTCCGGACAATCATCTGCGTCGCTTGGCGTAAGTTTGGCGTAAATGGCGTAAGTGGCGTAAGTTGCTAAAAATGCAGCATTTCATAGCGCTTTCTCAGCACTCAACTGTGACACTTACAATTATTATTCTACCATAAATCCTACATCTGTCAAGAGCCATAAACTGACTATTTCCGTAGAGGATAAGCCATTTCTTGTGTTCAGGTTGTTTCATTTGGCGTAAGTTTTGGCGTAAATGGCGTAAGGTATTATGGTCACCTCTAAAAATATCTCCCCAAAAGCAAAGAAATATGGTATAATAGAACCAACAAATAAGGTTGGTGATTTGGATGCAGTTGAATCTATTT
>ONAS01000140.1 GCA_900315815.1 uncultured Eubacteriales bacterium | reverse complement strand
TTCAGTTGGTTAGAACGCTAGCCTGTCACGCTAGAGGTCGACGGTTCGAGCCCGTTCCGGGTCGCCACTTTTGCCTCTGTAGCTCAGTTGGTAGAGCAGAGGACTGAAAATCCTCGTGTCGATGGTTCGATTCCGTCCGGAGGCACCAAATTTGCGGATGTAGCTCATCTGGTAGAGCGCCACCTTGCCAAGGTGGAGGTAGCGGGTTCGAGCCCCGTCATCCGCTCCATAAGACGTAAAAAGGACTTAACAAGTTTAAGTCCTTTTTCGATAAATACAGGTTGTAGTCGGATAAGGCGGTTTGCAGAATAATAACTGCGAACTACCAACCACCAACCACCAACTATCAAGGCGACATAGCCAAGCGGTAAGGCACGAGTCTGCAAAACTCTGATTCCCCGGTTCGATTCCGGGTGTCGCCTCCAAATCCGATAGCCGAGAGCTGATTTTCAGTCCTCGGCTTTTTTCTTGATAAATTTCACATTTCGCTTTACGCGAGGATGTATCCTTTCGCTGCCGATACAAGCTGATATCGGAGCGCCGGAGCCGGCTCATGATGACGCAGATCCGGCAGTCGGTCGAAGATGCGATCACGATCCCGCTGAGTGAATCACGACAGCCGTTTATCCGGACTGTTGAGACGCGGGTGAAGATGATGAGCAGCGATGCGCTTCACCCTGCGGAACGAACCGCGCCCGATACTGCTTTGAGTTTCCGCCTTTCGGATGATTAAAAAAATGATCCGGCCGCAGAACCGGTGGGGGCGGGCATTGAGATCAATGAGGTGAAAGCATGCAGGCAGAAAGAATCATTCATCCGATACCGCCGCTGTATGACGCGGATTCCGAAATACTGATACTGGGGTCGTTCCCGTCGATCAGATCCCGCGAGGCACGTTTTTTCTACGGACATCCGCAGAACCGCTTCTGGCCGCTGCTCGCCGCGCTGTTCGGAGAAGAGCCCCCGTCGACGATCGAGGAAAAGAAAGCGCTGGCGCACAGCCATCATATCGCCCTGTGGGACAGTATCCGTTCCTGCACGATCGTCGGCTCGTCCGACAGCTCGGTGCGGGACGTCGTTCCGAACGATCTTTCAGAGATCCTGGACAACAGCCGGGTGGAGCGGATCTTCTGCAACGGTACGCTGTCACATAAAATGTATATGAAGTATATCTATCCGAGCGTCGGGATCAAGGCGGTCAGGCTTCCGTCCACCAGCCCCGCCAACGCCGCATTCGGCATGGAACGGCTGAAAGAGGAGTGGCGTGTGATCCTGCAGGCGTGAGGAAAGACGCTTGCGCCGGCGATCGGAAAACGGCACAGGCGTTCGCACAGAAACACTTCAGCGTGTTCTTGACATTTCACGGCGGATGGGGTAGAATATAAAAACAGAATACGTCTTCGTAGCTCAGCAGGATAGAGCGTTCGCCTCCTAAGCGAAAGGCCGTGGGTTCGAATCCCGCCGAGGACGCCACTTAAAGGGTACCCGAGAGGGTGCCCTTTTTGCATCTGCAAACAGCGTTTGAGGCGGGATTCGAAGGCGACCGCGAGGACGCCACTTAAAGGGTACCCGAGAGGGTGCCCTTTTTGCATCTGCAAACAGCGTTTGAGGCGGGATTCGAAGGCGACCGTGCCGTCGTCGTCACATTACGACGGCGAATCCGGTCCGGCGGACCGGATTCAGGGAGAGCGTAGGCGCGGCGTGGAGACAGGAGGTGTCGCTCCGCGAGGACGCCACTTAAAGGGTACCCGAGAGGGTGCCCTTTTTGCATCTGCAAACAGCGTTTGAGGCGGGATTCGAAGGCGACCGTGCCGTCGTCGTCACTCGCCGTACTCGGCGTGACTGCCGCAAGCGGCAGTCCCTTGTCCTCGTGTGGCGGTTCCTCCTTTCCCCACTCGTCCTCATTGGCTGAGCTCGTCGGCAAACGATCAGGTTTGATCGTTGCCGTACTCACGACGCCATTCGTCCTCTCTCCATAAAGCAGGGGCTTTATGGAGCCTCATGGGGGCTTTTCGGGGACCCCTGTTATTTCGCGCCGTACTCGGCGGGGACCCGACAGTACCGCTTTTGATGATTTTCAGCGAAGGCGGATTTTCTCTTTTTCGGGAAAAACGGAAAAATTTCTATTAACCCATTGACATGGTAGGTTGGTAGGTGTATAATAGGGACAACAGGGAGGGAAGGTTATGAAGATTTACGCGGATAATGCCGCGACCACAAAAATGAGCCCCGCCGCCGTTGACGCGATGGTCGACTGTATGAACCGCTGGTACGGCAACCCGTCCAGTCTGTACACCATCGGTCAGGACGCCAAGGAGCGTCTGGAGGAGGCGCGCGAGGTGATCGCCCGTCTGATCAACGCACAGCCGCGTGAGATCCTGTTCACCTCCGGCGGCAGTGAGGCAGACAATCAGGCTCTGATCTCGGCTGCTCTGGCGGGAAAGCGCAAGGGCAGGAAGCATATCATTTCGACCGCGATCGAGCACCACGCGATCCTGCACACCTTGAAGAAGCTGGAAAAGGACGGCTTTGAGGTCACGCTCCTGCCGGTCGGCGAGAGCGGCGTCGTGAACGTCGATGCTGTCAGGGACGCGATCCGTGACGACACCTGTCTGGTCACGGTGATGACGGTCAACAATGAGATCGGCACCATAGTCTGCCGCGAGCGCGGTGTGATCTTCCACACCGACGCGGTGCAGGCGATAGGACATCTGCCGATCGACGTGCAGGCGATGAACATCGACATGCTGTCGGCGTCGGCACACAAATTCCACGGTCCCAAGGGCGTCGGCTTCCTTTACGCGAAAAAGGGCGTGCCGCTGACCAATCTGATCGAGGGCGGCGCACAGGAGAGAGGCAAGCGCGGCGGTACCGAGAACCTCGCGGGCATCGTTTCCATGGCGGCCGCGCTCAAGGAATCCATCGACAGCATGGAGACGGTGAAGGCGCGCCTGACGCCGATCAGGGATCACCTGATCGAGGGACTGCGGGAGATCCCGCACAGCGCGCTCAACGGCGATCCCGTAAGGCGCGTATACAGCAACGTCAATTTCTGCTTTGAGGGCATCGAGGGCGAATCTCTGCTGATCCTGCTGGATCAGAAGGGCATCAGCGCTTCATCCGGAAGCGCGTGTACCTCCGGATCGCTCGATCCGAGCCACGTGCTGCTCGCC
>ONAS01000003.1 GCA_900315815.1 uncultured Eubacteriales bacterium | reverse complement strand
CAGGTCGTGGTGGACGGACCGCTCTTCTCGGCGATGCAGTTCGAGATCTACCTGCTGGAGATCATCAACGAGGTCTATTTCCGCATGGCGTATGATTACGAAGAGCTGCTCGCCTCGGCAAAGGAGCGTCTGGACAAAAAGATCAAGGCGCTCAACGACGGCACCTATACCTTCAAATTCGCCGAGTTCGGCTGCCGCCGCAGACTGTCGCGCGAGTGGCAGGACGAGGTCGTCCGCCGCTTTGCGTCCGAAACGGACAAGTGCGTCGGCACCTCCAACGTCTATCTCGCGATGAAATATCATCTGACGCCCATCGGTACCTACGCGCACGAGTATGTACAGATGTATCAGGGCATCGACAAGATCCCGCTCGCCTATACCAACCACTACGCGATGCGTGACTGGTACGACGAGTATCAGGGCGATAACGGTACCGCCCTGACCGACACGATCACCACCGACCTGTTCCTGATGGACTTCAACCGTTCGATGGTCAACAACTACTCCGGCGTGCGCCACGACTCCGGCGATCCGTACGAGTGGGGCGAGAAGATCATCGCCCACTACAAGAGCTACGGCGTCGATCCGCGCACCAAGCAGCTGCTCTTCTCCGACAGTCTGAACTTTGACCGTGCGCAGGAGCTGTACGATTACTTCAAGGAAAAAACGCGCGTCACCTTCGGCATCGGTACCTTCTGCTCGAACGATACCGACAAGGAGGCGCTGAATATCGTGATCAAGCTGCAGTACGTCAACGGCAGACCCGTCGCGAAGCTCTCCGACAACCCCGAAAAATCCATGTGCCGCGACGACGATTATCTCGATTATCTGGAGCGCTCGGTCGCGTTCCGTCTGCAGCGCGAAAAACAGCCGGAGGAATAAGCGATGCTGCATTGTCCCAATTGCGCCGCCGGACTGCGCTTTGAGATAGAAAGCCAGCAGATGGTCTGCCGCCACTGCGACAGCCGTTTCGATCCGGCGCAGATCGATTATCACGACAAGGATGACGCCAAAAGCGCCGAGATGTTTGACAGCTACGTGTATGTCTGTCCGTCCTGCGGCGCGGAGCTGATGACCACCGACGAGACCGACGCGATCGGCTTCTGTCCGTTCTGCGGCGGCGCTTCCATGCTGTTCGACCGCGTCAGACAGCAGTGGCGTCCCGACTCCGTCATCCCGTTCCGCATCACAAAGGAACAGTGCAAGGAGCTGTATGTCAGGGCGGCGAGAAGATCGCCACTGACCTCCGGAAAATACCGCGATCCCGCGCTGATCGAAGAATTCCGCGGGATCTATATGCCGTTCTGGGAGTATCGGGGCAGGCATCTGGGAAAGTATTGGCTCAGCGGCAAGACCAAGGGCGTCTTCATGGAAAACGAATATGTGGTGACCGGCGACATCGACTACACGGTCGACGGCTACGCCCATGACGCGTCGGCCGCCTTTGACGACCGCATCAGCGAGAGCCTGACCCCCTACGATATCGCTGACAGCAAGCCCTTCGCGCCGGGATATCTCAGCGGGTTTTACGCAGATATCGGCGACGTGGAGGAGCAGGAATATTATGCCAAAAGCCGCGATTGGATGGCGCACGACACCGCCCGGACGCTTGCCCGTGAAAAAAGCGTCAAGCGCGGCAAAGAGGTCAGGAGCATCCGTTTCGATATCGACGGCGCCGGCGTCCCCACCCAGGTGACCGGCGCAAAGCGCGTGTTTTATCCGGTGTGGTTCATGAGCTACCGCAACAAGGATCGCATCACCTATGCCGCCGTCAACGGACAGACCGGCAAGGTCAGCGCGGATTTTCCCGCAAGTCCGCTGAGGATCGTTCTGGCGGCGCTGCTCCTCGGCGCCCTGCTGGCGGCACTGGTGTTTTTTGTGCCGTCCGTCAAGGCAAACATGACGCTGGGGATCACCACCGTCCTGCTGGCGGCAGGCGCTGTCGTGCTGGAGCGCAACTTCAACCGCGTGGCGGGAGCAGGCAGCGGCCTGCAGAACACCCCTGAGGCAAAGGCGTTTCAAAAGCACGCGGGGCTGCGGTATCTGATGGTGATCTTCACGGTCGTCCTCGGCATGGTCGTCGCCTTTATGGATCTCGCGTACAATGTCTATTCCTATCTGCTGTGCTTTGTGATGGCGGCGGAGCTGTTCTATCTGATGGTTCGGCATATCCGGTTCCAGGCGGATATCGCGAAGCGCCGTCCGCCCCAGTTCAATAAGAAGGGAGCGGAATATGATGAACAGTAAGCCGCTCCGATTCCTCCTGCTTTTCTGTGTGATCGCGCTGTGCCTTACGACCGGCGCGTCAGCGGCAGACGCCTATCACGACACATTGCGCAACGGCGACACGACCGTTCTCGATACCAACAGCGACACCGGCTATACCGTCCGTATCGTCGACGAGGAAAAGCTGTTGTCCGCGCGGGAGCTCGGATTGCTGAGCATGACGATGCGGCCGCTGACCGATTACGGCGACGCGGTGTTCTGGAGCTGTTCCGTATCGTCAGACGAACAGGAGAAGCAGCTCGATCGATGGCAGGACGAAGCCGACGGCAGTACCCGCAGTACGTGCGTGATCGTCATCAATCTGCAGACGTGGAACGTGAACATGTACACCGGCGGCGCGATATGGCGCACGGTCGGCGACGATAAGCTGCAGGAGATCTCCGACAGCGTCATCGATTACGCAAGCGCGGGAGAATACTATACCTGCGCGAACGAGGGCTTCCGAAGGGTATACAAGATGCTCTCCGGCGGCTCAGAGACACAGCCCGCGACAGAGGCGGCCGAAAAAGACCCGACGCCCGCGGCGCAGGCGGTACGATACACCAACCCCGACACAGGCTGTGAGGTGCGGATCATCGACGACAGCGATCTGCTGACTGATGAGGAAGAAGCAAGGCTGGTCACGGATATGATCCCGATCACCGATTACGGTCATATCATGTTCTGGTCGACCGACGAACGGTCGGCGGACGCGGAGATCCAGGCACGCGAAAAACGCGCGTCCTTTTACGGACGCGACAGCGCGGGCATCCTGTCCGTGAACATGGCGGACCGCAAGGTCGTCTTCCATTCCGACGGCGCGATCTATGACGCCGTCAGCTCCTCCTACGCGCGCTCGATCACCGATAACGCCAGCGGCTATGCCTCCGCGGGCGATTACTACGGCTGTGCGAGGGAGGTCTTTGAAGAGGTCAACAGGGTCCTGCACGGTCAGGCGATCGCCGAGCCGATGAAGTACATCAGCTATGTCATCATCGCGCTGATGCTGGCGTTCGTGATCGTCGTCGGACTCGCGTTCGGCAAGCGGTTCAACCCGCTGCTGCGGCAGAACCGTCATCAGGCAAAGGTCGTCGGGACCGGCGCTCTGCTGGCGACTCAGCCGATCGTCGCGAAAAAGAATACCTCCGCACGCACATGGGTGAAGGTCGTCGGGATCATCCTGATGAGCTTGTTCTCCGGGGACGGCTCCGGCAGCTCGGGAGGAAGCTCCGGCGGAGGAGGAGGCGGAGGCGGTTCCTCGGGCGGCGGCGGAGGCGGTTCGTCCTCGTTTTAAGCATAAAAACACTCCCATATCGGAAGGGTATCCGGTATGGGAGATTTTTGTTATCTGTGCTGCGGAGGGCTTTCGATGATCTCTCGGATCTCTTCTTCGGCGGTCCTGACCTCCTCATAGAAATCCTCCGACGATACCCTGACCGCGCCGTTGCCGATGATGATCAGCTGTTCCATCACATCCGACGTGACCACCCTGACGCGGTGATTCTTT
Organism: uncultured Eubacteriales bacterium; assembly: GCA_900315815.1. Taxonomy (GTDB): domain Bacteria; phylum Bacillota; class Clostridia; order Oscillospirales; family Acutalibacteraceae; genus Ruminococcoides. The sequence goes on along the minus strand of ONAS01000003.1, from coordinate 70,529 downwards.
GCCAGCTGATGGGAGGTCTTTTCGATATAGGTGTCCGCGGTCTCCGCTTCCTTCGTATAGACGACGCTGATATTTTCGACCCTTTCCACCTCGCGGTCGTGACCCTTGACGCGGTACGCGTCGAATACCAGGATCAGCTCGCATTTCCGATAGCCCTGATAATTGCACAGGATGTTGATCAGCGCACTGCGCGCCGCGTCGATGTTCGCCTGCGCCAGCGCACGGAGCTTGTCCCACGCGTAGATCACATTGTATCCGTCGACCAGCAGGTACTCGGGACCGTCGTATTTCGGCGCGTATCGGTAGTCGCGCTGTTTTTTGCCGGTCGTCGCGTCATAGCGCCGCGCGGACGTATTGCCGTTGTCCGACCGCTTCCTGATGGGACCGTAGGTGCTTTCGAAGATGCTCATCAGCTCCTTGTCGAGCGCGAAAACATCGTCGGACGAGCGATATCGCGAGAGCCTTTCGGCGGCGGGCGCTGTCGGAGCGGTGCGTGTGTCCATCACGCCCGACAGGTGCATGCGGCTTTTGACCTCGTCCCACTTGACGGTATGCCCCGCGCCGTGAGAGCAGAAGACCGAGTCGCACGGATTGTCGACGTCCGCGTCGGGATCATAGCCGATCTCCGCGATGACCTCGTCCGCGTTGTGGCACGGCTCATACCCGCTGAGGGTACAGCTGAGTCTGCCGGTCCCGCGGGTGTACTGCACCACCTCTTTCGCGTAATCGCGCATCGTGGCGACGGGACATTTTCCGCGCAGGACGGCGGTTTCCCCGTTGATCTGAGCCGGCTCAAAGCTGCCGTACATCCGTCCGATATCCGCCATCGCGCGTCCCGCGTTATCGGAGGGGATCTCAAGGGTGAATTCATAGACCGGCTCGAGCAGGATCGATCTTGCCTGACGCAGGCCCTGCCGCACCGCGCGGTAGGTCGCCTGACGGAAGTCGCCGCCCTCGGTGTGCTTGGGATGCGCCTTGCCCGCGGCAAGGGTGATCTCCATATCGGTGATCGGCGAGCCGGTCAGCACGCCGATGTGCGTTTTTTCATACAGGTGGGTGAGGATCAGCCGCTGCCAATTCCTGTCCAGCAGATCCTCCCTGCACGCGGTGTTGAACAGCAGACCGCTGTCGCGCTTGAGCGGCTTGAGGATCAGATGTACCTCCGCGTAATGCCGCAGCGGCTCGAAATGCCCGACCCCCTCGACGGTGTTTTCGATGGTCTCCTTGTAGATGATGCTGCCCTGTCCGAAGCTGACGTCCATGCCGAAGCGCTCGCGGATGACGCTCTGCAGCACCTCGGTCTGGATCTCACCCATCAGCCGCAGCCGGATATCGCCGGTGCGTTCATTGATGCTGACGTTCAGCATCGGATCCTCTGCCTCGAGCTGACGCATCTTCTGTATGGCGGTGTGCGTGTCCGTGCCGTCGGGCAGCAGCAGGGTATAGGTGAGGACGGGACGGAGCACGGGCGCGCCGGTGTTGGGCTCCGCGCCGAGTCCGTCGCCGGGCTTTGCGAAGGTGATCCCCGTCACCGCGCAGACCGTTCCCGCACACGCTTCTTCGACGGCGGTGAATTTTTCTCCGGAGTAGACGCGGATCTGGTTGACCTTTTCGTTTTCGGTATTCTGCGGGGCGTTCAGCACCTCGCGCACTCTCAGACTGCCGCCGGTGATCTTCAGGAAGGTCAGGCGGTTTTTCTGGTTATCCTGCGCGATTTTGTATACCTTTGCCGCAAACGCCTCGCCGTAATCGGGCATGATCGTCCTCTGACGCAGGCAGTCCGTCAGCGCTTCCACGCCGTCGAGCTTCAGCGCGGAGCCGAACAGACAGGGGAAGATCTTGCGGTCGCGCACGGCGCGGCTGATGCTGTCGTCCGCGATCGTGCCGCTTTCGTCGTATTCGGCAAGCAGCGCCTCGTCGCACAGGGCAAGGCTCTCCGTCAGCTCATCTTTATCGGGACATCCGAAATCCACACATCCGTCGCTGAGCTTGTTCCTGAGCTGTGCCGTCAGCAGACGGCGGTCGGTGTCCGGAAGGTCCATTTTGTTGACGAACAGAAAGCAGGGGACGCTGTATTTCGCCAGCAGCTTCCACAGCGTAGCGGTATGGCTCTGAACGCCGTCGGTGCCGCTGATCACCAGGATCGCGTAGTCCAGCACCTGCAGGGTGCGCTCCGTCTCCGCGGAGAAGTCCACGTGCCCCGGCGTGTCGAGCAGGGTGATCTGTGTGTCGCCCAAGTTCAGCATCGCCTGCTTGGAGAAAATGGTGATGCCTCTGTCGCGCTCCAGCGCAAAGGTGTCGAGGAACGAATCGCGGTGGTCGACGCGGCCGAGTTTTTTCAGATTGCCCGTCGTGTACATCATCGCCTCGCACAGGGTCGTCTTGCCCGAGTCCACATGCGCCAGTATACCTACGACGATTTTTTTCATATTCTCACCCCGCTTATGCATAAAAATGATCTCGCTTTGATTATACCACATCCGCCGTATCCTCTGCAACGGTAAAAACCGCGCGAATAATCCGCGATAACACTTGATAAATGTACAAAAGTTCGGTATAATGGTACTCAGAATATGTCAAAGACAGAGATATTCGTATGGCAGACGCAAAAATATGCAGATAACTCTTGACAAAACTGCATATTTATTCTATAATCATCGCGTAACAACCAATAACAATGCATATTCATTCGGAGGTACTTATGAAAAAGGAAGACATCAAAAAGGTAGTATTAGCGTATTCCGGCGGTCTGGATACATCCATCATCATCCCGTGGCTCAAGGAAAACTACAATAACTGTGAGGTCATCGCCGTATCCGGCAACGTCGGTCAGGCCGACGAGCTGGAGGGTCTGGAGGAAAAAGCCATCAAGACCGGCGCCTCCAAGCTGTATGTCCTCGATCTGACAGAGGAGTATGTAGACGAGTATATCATCCCCACCATGAAGGCGGGCGCTGTTTATGAGGACTATCTGCTGGGTACCTCGACCGCACGTCCCTGCATCGCAAAGGGTCTGGTCGATATCGCTTTCAAGGAAGGCGCCGACGCGATCTGCCACGGCTGTACCGGCAAGGGCAACGATCAGGTCCGTTTCGAGCTGACCATCAAGCACTTCGCTCCCAATATGCCCATCATCGCTCCGTGGAGAGAGTGGGACATCAAATCGCGTGAAGAGGAGATCGAGTACGCCGAGGCGCACGACATCCCCCTCAAGATCAACCGTGAAACCAACTACAGCAAGGATAAGAACCTCTGGCATCTTTCCCACGAGGGACTTGATCTTGAAGATACCAACAACGAGCCGACCTATGAAAAACCCGGCTTCCTCGAGATGGGCGTCTCCCCGATCGACGCTCCCGACGAGCCGACCTACGTCACCATCGAATTCGAAAAGGGCGTTCCCGTAGCACTCGACGGCGAAAAGATGAGCGCGAAGAACATCATCCTCAAGCTCAACGAGCTGGGCGGCAAGAACGGTATCGGTCTGCTGGATATCGTCGAGAACAGGCTGGTCGGCATGAAGTGCCGCGGCGTGTACGAGACTCCCGGCGGCACCATCCTCTACAAGGCGCACGAGACGCTCGAGAGCATCTGCCTTGACAAGATGACCATGCACGAGAAGCAGAGACTGTCCATCACCTTTGCCGAGCTTGTCTACAACGGTCAGTGGTTCACCCCGCTGAGAGAGGCGCTCTCCGCCTTTGTCGACAAGACGCAGGAGAAGGTCACCGGCTATGTCAAGCTGAAGCTCTACAAGGGCAACATCATCAAGGCGGGCGTCGACAGTCCCTACAGCCTTTACAGCGAGGAGATCGCCACCTTCGGCGAGTCCGATTACGACCAGAAGGATTCCGCGGGCTTCATCAACCTTTACGGTCTGCCCATCAAGGTCCAGGCGGTCGTCGACGAGAAGAACAAATAATTCTCGGCAGAACTTCAGAATAATAACGAAATGCTATGGGTCGGGGGACGTTTGTCCTTTCCGACCCACACGGCGTATATAAAGGATTGAAATTATGGCTAAAATGTGGGCGGGACGTACCGCAGGAGATACCAGCAAAATCGCGGACGAGTTCAACTCGTCGATCGGCTTCGACAGCCGCATGTACAAGGAGGATATCACGGGCTCCGTCGCCCACGCGCGAATGCTCGCAAAGCAGGGCATCATCACCGCGCAGGAGGCGGATGTGCTCTGCGAGGCGCTCGCACAGATCCTCTCGGATATCAGCTCCGGCAAGCTGGCGATCGATCAGAACGCCGAGGATATCCATATGTTCGTCGAGGAGGTGCTGACGCAGCGCGTCGGCGACGTCGGCAAAAAGCTCCATACCGCCCGCTCCAGAAACGATCAGGTCGCGCTCGATCTGCGCATGTACCTGATGAACCGCACCGACGAGCTGAGCGAGCGTGTCTACAGCCTGATTGCGGCGCTGACCGATCAGGCGGAACAGCATAAAACGGTCATCATGCCCGGCTATACCCATCTCCAGCGCGCCCAGCCGATCATGTTCGGTCACCATCTGATGGCGTACGCGATGATGCTTCTGCGTGACGCGGACAGGCTCGCGGACTGCAAAAAGCGCATGAACGTGTCGCCGATCGGCTGCTGTGCATTGGCGGGCACCACCTACGATACCGACCGCTATTTTGAGGCGGAGCAGCTCGGCTTTGACGAGATCGCGATGAACTCTCTCGACGGCGTTTCCGACCGTGATTTTGTCGTGGAGCTGCTGTCGGCGATCTCGATCCTGATGATGCACCTGTCCCGCCTTTCCGAGGAGATCATCCTCTGGTCGAGCTGGGAATTCGCCTTTGTCGAGCTGTCCGACGCATACACCACCGGCTCTTCGATCATGCCCCAGAAAAAGAACTCCGATATGGCGGAGCTCGTCCGCGGCAAGACCGGACGCGTATACGGTGATTTGATGGCGGCGCTGACGATGCTCAAGGGTCTGCCGCTTGCCTACAACAAGGATATGCAGGAGGACAAGGAGGGCGTATTTGACGCGGTGGACACCGCCATGATGTCGCTTGAGGTGTTCATCGGCATGATCACCACCATGAAGGTCAAGCCCGAGAATATGAAGAAGGCGGCACAGCGCGGCTTCATCAACGCCACCGATCTTGCCGATTATCTGACGAAGAAGGGCATGCCCTTCCGAGCGGCGTACAAGATATCCGGCTCGATCGTCGCTTACTGTATCGAACACGGCACGGTCCTCGAGAGCCTGCCGCTGGAAACATACAAGGAATTCAGCGAGCTGTTTGAAGCGGATCTGTATGAGGATATCGACCTCTGCACCTGCGTCAACAAACGCAACTCCGTCGGCGGCACCTCGGTGCAGTCGATAGAAACTCAAATCAACTATGTCAGGAGGAAATGTAATGGCTAAGGTATTTATTGACGGCAGCTACGGAACCACCGGACTGCGTATCCGCGAGCGGCTCCAGACAAGAAAAGACGTCGAATTGCTGATGCTGCCCGAAGAGCTGCGCAAGGATATCGACGCGCGCAGAGAGATCCTGAACGCGGCTGATATTGCGTTCCTCTGTCTGCCCGACGACGCGGCAAAGCAGGCGGTGAAGCTGGTAGAGAATCCCGACACGGTCATCATCGACGCGTCGACCGCGCACCGTACCGCGGACGATTGGGTCTACGGTCTGCCCGAGCTGGACGGTCAGAGCTTTCTGATCGAGAGCGCCAAGCGCATCGCCAATCCCGGCTGTCACGCCTCCGGCTTTATCGCGCTGGTCGCACCGCTGGTCCAGGACGGCCTTGTCCTTCCCGACGCGCGTCTGTCGTGCTTTTCGCTGACCGGCTATTCCGGCGGAGGCAACGGCATGATCGCCCAGTATGAGACGTCCGACCGCGACCGCATGCTGTCCGCGCCGAGAATGTACGGGCTTTCCCAGCACCACAAGCACATCCCCGAAATGATGAAGGTCTGCGGACTGAACTACGCGCCGGTATTCTGCCCGGTCGTCGCGGACTTCTACAGCGGCATGCAGGTGACAGTCTGCCTGACAGGCGACGACGTCAGAGGATCCATCGACGATATCCGCGCCGCGTATAAGGAAAAGTACCACTGCGGTCTGATCCGCTATTGTGAGGACGACGAAAACGGTTTCCTCTCCGCCGCCAGATACGACGGACGCGACGACATGATGATCGCCGCCTACGGCAACGACGACTGCATGACGCTGGTATCCCGCTTTGACAACCTCGGCAAGGGTGCGTCCGGCGCGGCGATCCAGAACATGAACATCGTCCTCGGCGTCGACGAAGCGACCGGACTGGTCGTTCCCGACGGCTACATGGCGTGCAACCTGAATCTGTAAAACAGATCCCGGAGGGAGCTGCCTCTCCCGCGTGACCCGGGATCATCAAAAATAAACTATTTGGAGCGTATTATGAAAATGACAGAAGGCGGTGTCTGTGCCGCACAGGGCTTTTCCGCCCACGGCGTACACTGCGGCATCCGCAAGAACACATCAAAAAACGACCTCTCGCTGATCTTCAGTGAGAAGAAGGCCGCCGCCGCGGCGGTATATACTACCAATCTGGTCAAGGGCGCGCCCCTGACCGTCACGAAGGATCACATCAAGGACGGCTATGCGCAGGCGATCATCTGCAACTCCGGCAACGCCAACACCTGCAACGCCGACGGCATCGAGATCGCTCAGGCGATGTCCGAGCTGACGGCGAAGGAGCTGTCGATCAGTGCGCAGGATATCGTTGTCGCGTCGACCGGCGTCATCGGTCAGCCGCTGTCGGTCGAGCCGATCGCCGCCGCTCTGCCCGCTCTTTGCGGCGGACTGGACGCGGACGGCAGCCACGAGGCGGCGCTGGGCATCATGACCACCGACACGATCGCCAAGGAGGTCGCCGTTGAATTCACCGTCGGCGGCAAGACCTGTCGCATCGGCGGCATCGCCAAGGGCAGCGGTATGATCCACCCGAACATGGCGACGATGCTGGTATTCCTCACCACCGACGCCGCAGTTTCTCCGGCAATGCTGCAGAAGGCATTGTCCGGCGATATCCAAAGCACCTTCAACATGATCTCCGTCGACGGAGACACCTCCACCAACGACATGGTGGTGATCCTCGCCAACGGTATGGCGGGCAATCCCGAGATCACCGCGGACGGAGAGGATTTCGCGGTATTCATGAAAGCACTCAACACCGTGACGGTCGGGCTGTGCCGCATGATCGCCGGCGACGGCGAGGGCGCGACAAAGCTGCTGGAATGCACCGTCAGCGGCGCCGCGGATGAAGCGACCGCCAAAACCGTCGCGAAGTCCGTCATCTGCTCATCCCTGCTGAAGGCGGCGATGTTCGGCGCGGACGCCAACTGGGGACGCGTGCTGTGCGCGATCGGATATTCCGGCGCGGACGTGGACGTGACGAAGATCGACGTCAGCTTCAGAAGTGCCAAGGGCGAGCTGCTCGTCTGCAAGGACGGCGCGGGCGTGGAATTCAGCGAGGAGACCGCCAAGGAGATCCTGCTGGAAAAAGAGATCGATATCCTCGTCAGCCTGAACAGCGGCGCATACAGCGCGACCGCGTGGGGCTGCGATCTGACCTACGATTACGTCAAGATCAACGGCGATTACAGAACATAAGGGGCAAGGGAAAGGCAAATGAACAATTTTTCCAACGCGGAGAGGGCAGAGGTGCTGACGCAGGCTCTGCCGAATATCAAAAAATACAGCGGCAAGATCGTTGTCGTGAAGTACGGCGGCAACGCCATGGTCAATGAAGAGCTCAAGGAACAGGTCATGCAGGATATCGTCCTGCTGTGGCTGATCGGCGTCAAGGTCGTGCTGGTGCACGGCGGCGGCCCCGCTATCAACAGCGTCATGGCGAAATTGGGCAAGGAGCCGCAGTTCGTCGACGGTCTGCGCGTCACCGATAAGGAAACCATCGACATCGTCCAGATGGTGCTGTCCGGCAAGGTCAACAAAACGCTGGTCAACCTGCTCGAGAGCAAGGGCGGCAGAGCGATGGGCATCTCCGGCATGGACGGCAGACTGATCGAAGCAAAGCAGAAGGACGCCCGTTTGGGCTATGTCGGCACCGTGACCAACGTCAACGCGGAGCCGATCCTCGACCTTCTGGAAAAGGGCTATATCCCCGTCGTATCCACCATCGGCTGTGACCGCGACGGCAATGCCTACAACATCAACGGCGACACCGCCGCAGCCCATGTAGCGGGCGCGATCGGCGCGCAGAATCTGATCATGATGACCGACATCGCGGGGATCCTCAGGGACAAGAACGACCCCGACAGCCTGATCCCGTTCATCACGGTATCCGAGGCACAGCAGCTCCGCCGTGAGGGTGTGATCGACGGCGGCATGATCCCGAAGGTCGGCTGCTGTATCGAAGCGATCTACAAGGGCGTTCAGCAGGTCATCATCATGGACGGCAGGGTCCCGCACTCCATCCTGATGGAGCTGCTCACGGACGAGGGCGCCGGCACCATGGTGATCGCCGATAAGGGTGACAAAAAATGAGTATCAAATCAACTGACAATCAATATGTCGCGCATACCTACAAGCGCTTTGACATCGCTGTCGTCAAGGGCAGCGGCGCGCTGTGCTGGGATGACAGCGGCAAAGAATATATCGACATGACGTCCGGCATCGGCGTCAATTCCTTCGGCTACAGCGATCCCGTCTGGGCGGAGGCGGTCGCGGCGCAGGCGAAGCTCCTGCAGCACACCTCCAACCTCTACTATACCGCTCCGTGCGCGGAGCTTGCGGAGATCCTCTGCACCCGCACCGGCATGAGCCGCGTGTTCTTCGGAAACTCCGGCGCCGAGGCGAACGAATGCGCCGTCAAGATCGCGCGTAAATACGCCGCGGAGCACAAGGGCGCGGAATACTTCCATATCATTACGCTGCACAAGAGCTTCCACGGCAGGACCCTGACCACCCTTGCGGCGACCGGTCAGGACAGCTTCCATCAGCTCTTTACGCCGCTGACGGAGGGCTTCCTCTATGCCGACGCCGAGGATATCGGCGGTATGGAAAAGCTGATCGCCGAAAACAAGGTCGCGGGCGTCCTGCTCGAGACCGTACAGGGAGAGGGCGGCGTCAATACGATGTCCGCGGATTACCTCAAGGCGGTCGGGAAGCTGTGCGCCGACAATGATATCATCTTCATGATCGACGAGGTGCAGACCGGCAACGGACGTACCGGCTCCCTCTATTCCTATCAGCAGTTTGACCTGCATCCCGACGTGGTCACCACCGCCAAGGGCATCGCGGGCGGCTTGCCGATGGGCGCCTGCCTGATGAGCGAAAAGGTCGCGGATGTCCTTTCCTACGGCGACCACGGCTCTACCTTCGGCGGCAATCCTGTCTGCGCGGCGGCGGCGATCTCCGTCATCAACCGCATGGACGACGCTTTCCTTGCCGAGGTACGGAAAAAAGGCGACTATATCCGCACAAAGCTGACCGAGGCGGGCTTTACCGTCAGCGGACTGGGTCTGATGGTCGGCATCACGACCGCAAAGCCGGTCTCAGAGGTGATCGCGGCATGTATCGAAAACGGCGTGCTCTGCCTGTCCGCAAAGGAAAAGCTGCGTCTGCTCCCGCCGCTGAACATCACGTGGGAACAGCTGGAAAAGGCGATCGGGATCATCATCGACGCATTGCATGAATAAGCACGACTGAGGTGACGACATGGATTTAAAAAACAAGCATTTTCTGAAATTACTGGATCTTACGCCCGAAGAGATCGAGGGGCTGATCGATCTTGCCGCTGATCTCAAAGCAAAGAAAAAGGCGGGGATCCCTCACCGCCTGTGCGAGGGCAAAAGCATTGCCCTGATATTTGAAAAGACCTCTACCCGTACCCGCTGCGCCTTTGAGGTGGCGGCGGCGGATCTGGGCATGCACCCGACCTATCTCGATCCCACCGGCTCGCAGATCGGCAAAAAGGAGAGCATCGCCGACACCGCCCGCGTACTGGGCAGGATGTATGATGCGATCGAGTACCGCGGCTTCGGTCAGGAGATCGTCGAGGAGCTGGCAAAGTATGCCGGCGTTCCGGTCTACAACGGTCTGACCAACGAATTCCACCCCACGCAGATCCTTGCCGATTTCCTCACGATCCGCGAGCATTTCGGCGGACTCAAGGGCAAAAAGCTGGTCTACATGGGCGACGCGCGCTACAACATGGGCAACTCGCTGATGGTCGGCGCGGCAAAGACGGGCATGCACTTTGTCGCCTGTGCGCCGAAGAAGTATTTCCCGAACGCAGAGCTGATCGCACAGTGTCAGGCGATCGCCGCTGCTGCCGGCGCGGTGCTGGAGTTCATCGAGGATCCGATACAGGCGACGAAGAACGCCGACGTCATTTACACCGACGTGTGGGTCAGCATGGGCGAGCCTGACGAGGTCTGGGAGGAGCGTATCGCCGACCTGACCCCCTACCGCGTGACGACCGCGCTGATGGACAACGCCGGCGCGCAGTGCCGCTTTATGCACTGTCTGCCCGCGTTCCACGACCTGAACACCACCATTGGCAGGCAGATCCATGACAAGTTCGGCATCGACTGCATGGAGGTCACGGACGAGGTCTTTGAGAGCGGGCGCTCGATCGTATTCGACGAGGCGGAAAACCGCATGCACACGATCAAGGCCGTGATCGCGGCGACGCTGGCATAAAAAGCAAACGTAAAAAAGACGACCTTTCGGGGTCGTCTTTTTGGTTATCTGCGTGTCAGCGTTCTGAGATAAGCCTTGTGCGCGTCGCTGACGCGGTAGGATTCGATCGCCTTCCGGATCGCCTTGTTGTGCGTCCATATGTCCAGCCGCTGTTGTTCGAGGCAGGGCAGAGCCGCGTCGTACTGCTTGGCGAGCGCCGTGGCAAAATACCACGCGATCATCATGTTGACGTAGTATTCATCGCTTCTGACGGCGGCGACCTTGTCACAGTACGCGGGGTCGAACCGCTCGTCCAGAAACAGGTTCATCAGGCAGAGGATACCGTAGCGGACGGTGTAGGCGTGATCGCTGCAAAGCCACCTGTCGATATGCGGCAGCAGACGCTCGGGATTTCTGTCAAACGCCTTGATCCGCATGGAATCGGTCAGCGCCCAGCTGTTGAGATACGGCAGCAGACGCTCCGCTTCCCTTACCGCTTCGTCAAAGTCTTTGACGTAGGACAGCAGAAAGCTGTGCAGGCTGTATTCTTCAAAGAAGCGGTGGGGCAAAGCAGCGAGAAAGTCCGCCGCCTGCGCGGTCCCTTTCAGCTCCTTAGCCAGCGCACGCAGCGCGGGGATCCGGATGCCGATCACGGCGTCCGGATCGACAGACGGGTTCAGCTTGATCGTGAACGCCCGGTATTCTGTGTCCTGTAAGGCAAACAGCCTTTTCTGAATCTCTGTCATCGCGTCAGGTACTTCTGCGCGGAGGTCGCCGCGATCGCGCCGTCGGCGCAGGCGGTGACGATCTGCCGCAGGTGCTTTTGTCGGGTATCGCCGGCGGCGAACAGTCCCTCGGTTTTTGTACACATATCCTCGTCGGTGAGGATGTAGCCGTTTTCGTCCGGCTCGGCCAGATCGGAGAAAATCCCGTTGTCGGGGATCAGCCCGATCGCCTCAAATACGCCGCTGACCGGAAGATCATATTCCTCATCGGTGTCGAGATTCCTCACCCGCAGGGCGCTGACCGTGCCTTCGCCCTTGATCTCCAGCGGGATATGCCGGGGCATGAGCCGGACGTTATCAAGACCCTGCAGCGCGTCCAGATAGCTTTTTGACGCGGTGGGGGAGGGACGGCGGAAGATCAGGCAGACCTCCTCGCACAGGTTCGCGAGATAGATCGCGTCGCCGAGGGCGGTATTGCCCGCGCCGATGACCGCGACCTTCTTTTTGCGGAAGAAGCCGCCGTCGCACACGGCGCACCAGCTGATCCCTCTGCCGCGCAGAGCGTCCTCTCCGGGTATGCCCAGCTCTCTGCGGCGGACGCCGTTCGCGATGATGACGGTCTTTGCCGTGATGCTGTCCGTGTCCGTCGTGACCGTGAAAACGCCGTCGGCTTTTGTCAGCCCGGTGACGTCCGCATAGCGGCTCTCCACTCCCAGCGCGTCGACCTGCTCCTTCATTTTTGCCGCCAGCTCAAAGCCCTCGATCTCTCTGAACGAGGGATAGTTCTCGATTTTCGCGGTCAGCGCCGCCTGTCCGCCGAAGCCTGCTTTTTCAAGGATCACGGCAGACAATCCCGACCGTGCCGCGTAGATCGCCGCGGTCATTCCCGCGACGCCGCCGCCGATGATGGCTAAATCATACATGTGATGGCTCCTTTCGTGAATATACTATTAATATTTTGGATCGCTATGGATTTATGCAATCGAATGTGTTACAATAATGAAAAATCATACGGAGGTAAAGTGTTATGGCTGAACAACTGACTGAACTGAATTTCAGGGAAAAGACCGCAAACGGCGTGGTGCTGGTCGACTTTTTCGCGACATGGTGCGGACCGTGCAGGATGCTGTCCCCGATCGTTGAGGATATTGCCGCCGAAAGCGACGGCTCCTATGCCGTCTACAAGGTGGATATCGACGAGGCGGGCGATATCGCGATGGATTTCGGCATCATGAGCGTTCCGACGCTGATCCTTTTCAAAAACGGCGTCGAGGCGGCGCGGATGATCGGCGTCCAGCCCAAGGCGACGCTTCTCAACGCGATCAACAGCCTGAAATGATACCGTGACTTATTAAGACACCCACTGCAGACATCTGCCGCAGTGGGTGATTTTTTTATTCATAGCTGCAGTGCTTTTTGATGGCGCGGAAAGACTCGTCGGAGATGACATGCTCCATGCGGCAGGCGTCCTCTGCGGCAACGTCGGGGCTCACGCCGATATCGACAAGAAAGCGGGTCAGATATTGGTGGCGCTCATAGATGGTCTCGGCGACCTCTCTGCCGGCGTCTGTCAGGCTGATGCCGCCTCCGTCGCCGACGCTCACAAAGCCGCCGCTGCGCAGCAGGCCGATGGCGCGGCTGACAGAGGGCTTGGAGAAGCCCATGTACTCGCCTATGTCGATCGCTCTGACAAAGCTCTTCTGCTGTGATAGGATCAGTATCGTCTCCAGATACATCTCGCCGGATTCCTGCAGGTTCATATGCTGTCCTCCCGTGTGGCGTTCAGAATCAGTTGGGGTTTTCGTCGTCGGAGCGGTCGTCGATGATATCCGCGATGATCTCGCGCTCGTCCATGTGATATTTTACGCCGCGGATCTCCTGATAATCCTCGTGACCCTTGCCCGCCAGCACGATGATATCGCCGTCCTCGGCGTTCTCGATGCAGTAGCGGATGGCGTCGATGCGGTTGGGGATGACGATGTAGCTGCCGCCGACCTTGTCAAGACCGATCCTGATGTCGGCGATGATGTCCATGACGTCCTCATAGCGGCTGTTGTCCTCGGTGACGACGGAAAGATCGGACAGCCTGCCGGATACCTCGCCCATCTCATAGCGGCGGGATTTCGGACGGTTGCCGCCCGCGCCGAACATGGTGATCAGGCGGTGGGGCTTGTATTCCCTCAGGGTGCTCAGGACATTTTCCATGGAAACGGCGTTGTGCGCGTAGTCGATCAGCATGGTGTAATTGCCGGGTACCGGAACGACCTCGACTCTGCCCTTGACCTTGACGCGCGACAGACCGCGCAGGATATCCTCGTCGCTGATATCGAAGTGACGGCAGACGGCGATCGCCGCCAGCGCGTTGTAAACGGAGAAGCGGCCGGGGATCGCGACGTCGACGCTCAGATCCTTTTCGCCGGTGGTATTGAAATGTACGCCGATGAAGCCCGCCTTCGCGACCAGCTCGTCGCCGTGGGCAACGAGGTCGGCGTTTTCACTGTAGCCGTAGCTCTCGATGGTGCAGGTGTGACCGTCGATGACCGCCTGCGCGCTCTCGTCGTCGATGTTGATGATGCCGTGTCTGCAGCGCTTGAACAGCAGACCCTTGCACTGCAGGTATTCCTCCATATCCTTGTGCTCGCTGTCGCCGATGTGGTCGCTGGAGAAGTTGGTGAATACGCCGTAGTCAAAGAGGATGCCGTCGGTGCGGTGCCTTTTCAGACCCAGCGAGGACGCCTCGATGACCATCGCCTTACAGCCCTCGTCGATCATGCGGCGCATCGCCTGCTGGATCTCATAGCTCTCGGGCGTGGTGTTGTTGGTCTTGTAGATGCGGTCGCCGATCAGGATGCCCAGCGTGCCGATGGTGCCGGTCTTGATGCCGGCGGTCTCGAGGATGGAGCGGATCATGGCGACGGTGGTGGTCTTGCCCTTTGTGCCGGTGACGGCGACGGTGGTCAGCTGTTCGGCGGGTCTGCCGAAGAATTCCACCGACATCAGCGCCAGTACCGCGCGGGAATTCTTGACGCGCACGGTGGTGACGCCGTCATAGACATGCCCCTTGTCCTCGACGATCAGCGCCTTTGCGCCGCGCTCGACAGCGTCGGGGATGAACTTGTGACCGTCCACGTTATAGCCCTTCAGCGCGACAAAGACACAGCCGGGGACAACCTTGCGGCTGTCGTAGATGACGTCCTTGACGTCGACGGTGATCGAGCCGGCGTCGGTAATGTAATCGCATTTCTGCAGTAATTCCAAAAGCTTCATCATAACCTCCTGAATAAGGGAAATAGGTCCGCCGCCGGGCAGCGGCGACCGGTATTAAATACCCCTATATTATACATATAAATATACACGGATGTCAATGTGCTATTTTGGGCGTTTGTGCGACTTTTAGTAAAAATAGACGAAAATAAAGTTACAGCTTGTAACAATTTGATTTTGCTTCTTTGAGAGAATCAAAAACACGCCGATCGCAAAGAACTGCCCGACGCTTGCCGCATATTGTTTGACAAGTTGCACAAAAACGATTTTTCTGAAATGCACAAAGAAAAAGTTATCGGTTTGTAGGAAATATCTATAAACTGAAAATTCAATTGTTAAAATGACTAAAAATCAAATTGATATTTAATGTTTTAGATAAAAAGTACAAAGGGAGTTGAAATCACTGACATACTTATGGTAAAATTTATACAGTGATAAGGTGCGGCCGGTCCGGATTCTCGGTCGAACCTCACAAAATATTTTTTGAAAGAAGGAAAATCCATCATGAAAAAGTTTTTAGCACTGCTGCTGGCAGTACTGATGCTCGGCTCTATCCTCGTTGCCTGCGGCGGCAATGACAACAAGGGCGGCTCCTCCTCTTCCGGCGGCAGCGGCGGCTCGAGCGATGACGGCGATCCCTTCCACGGCGAAGATAACATCAAGCTGCTGGTATGGGCCGCTGACAAGGCTATCGACGTAACCAAGGAACTCTGCGACGAGTTCAAAGCAAAGTATCCCGACAAGAAGATCGACATCACCGTACAGGTACAGGGCGAAGGCGACGCTGCTGCTCAGGTTCTGAACGACCCGGAAGCTGCTGCTGACGTATTCAGCTTTGCATGCGACCAGCTGACCAGACTGATGAACAGAGAGACTCTCGCTCCCGTATTTGAGAAGGACGACGTAGTAGCACGCAACTCCGAAGCTTCCGTAGCAGCAGCTACCGTAGGCGACGAGCTCTATGCGTTCCCCGAGACCGGTGACAACGGTTACTATCTCGTATACGACAAGAGCGTCGTATCCGATGAAGACGCCAAGACTCTCGAAGGCATTTTCGAGGCTTGCAGAAAAGCCGGCAGAAAGTTCGTCCTCGACGCAGGCAACGGCTTCTTCGCCTGCCTGTTCCCCTTCACCGGCGGTCTGTCCCTCGAAGGCATTGACGAAGACGGCACCCAGAAGTTCAACGATTATGACGAAGAAAAGATCGTTGATACCCTGGTCGCTTTCTCCAAGCTCTTCCACGACTACAGCGATATCTTCCTCTCCTCTGAGGCTACCAAGATCTCTACCGGTATGGCGGCTAACCCCCGCATCGTAGCTGCCGGTGTTGACGGTTCCTGGAACGCTGCTGCTGTTGCGGATGCTCTGGGCGACGATTTCGGCGCTGCGAAGCTCCCGACCATCAACGTAAACGGTACCGACGAGCAGATCGTTTCCATGCACGGCTACAAGCTCATCGGCGTGAACAACTCTTCCAAGTTCCCCGAGGCTTCCCAGCTGCTGGCTGACTTCCTCACCGACGAAGAGGCTCAGCTCAAGCGTGCAGAGGTCCTCTCCTGGGGTCCCTCCAACACCAACGCCGTCAAGGATAAGGCTGTTACCGACAACGTAGCTCTGTCCGCTATCCTGGATCAGTCTCAGTATTCTGTTCCTCAGGTCAACATCACCGATACCTTCTGGTCTCCGATGGGCACCCTGGGCAACGACCTTTGGAAGAAGGATCAGAACAGAGATCAGCTCAAGGCTGAGTTTGAGAAGACCATCGCCAACATCAAGGACGAATAATTTCAATTATTACTGAAACCCTCTATCATTAACTGAAATGATCGGTCGGGCGGATGCCCTGAGTGTCCGCCCGGCCGGATACAACTTTACTGTATACCTTATTCGTCTGTTAAGTATACGGTTCTGTCTATTTTTAACAGACGAATAACTTTAAGCTGGGAGTTGAACTGATGAAATTTATTGATTATGTACAGCTCAACCCGTTCCAAAAATTCTGGTATAACTTCAAGAATTTCTTTATTGCCCTTCCCGGCAATCTCAAGAAGTTCTTCTGTGCCATCGGCCGCTTCTTCAAGAAGCTGTTCGTAGGCATTGGCAAGGGTGTAGCCGGTTATTTTACCAGATTCGTCAAGGGAGATTGGGCTACAAAACTCTCCTACATCATCATGGGCTTCGGCAACATGATGAAGGGACAAATTATCAAAGGCTGTCTGTTCCTCGCTGTTGAGGTCGCGTTCATCGCCTTCATGATCGGCTTCGGTGCAGACAAGATCTATAACTTAGGTTTCTTCAACAACGGTAAGATCGGTTTCATCGAAAAAGGCCAGTGGACCCGCAATGCCGTCACCGGCGCGCGCGAGTACACCAAGGCGGATGATTCCATGCAGCTGCTGCTCTACGGCGTAATGACCCTGATCATCATCGCGGTCTTTCTGGTGGTTTATTTTGCCAGCACCAAGGCAGCGTACAAGGTCCAGCAGCAGGTCGCCGCAGGTGAAAAGCCCCAGACCTTTAATGAAGAGATCCGCCAGTTCGGCGATGAGAAGTTCCACATCACACTTCTTGCGTTCCCCTGCCTGACCATCTCTATCTTTACGATCATGCCGCTGCTCTTCATGATCCTGATTGCGTTCACCAACTATACGCAGACCACACCGTTCTTCCAGTGGGTCGGACTGCAGACCTTCGCGGACGTATTCCAGACCACCGGCGGTGCGAGCAAGGGCGAAACCTTTATCGAATTAACAAAGTGGACACTGATCTGGGCGGTATTCGCTACCGTACTCAACTACATCCTCGGTATGGTAGTCGCCCTGATGATCAATAAAAAGGGCATCAAGCTGAAGGCTCTGTGGAGAACCCTCTTTGTCGTTACCGTTGCGGTACCGCAGTTCGTTTCTCTGCTTCTGATGCAGCAGATGCTCGAAGGCAACCAGTTCGGTGCGATCAACCAGATGTTGGAGGCGTTCGGTTGGCTGCCTGTCAAGGACGGAGCGGTCCAGTATTTTGACTTCCTCGGCAACGCGAACAAGTGGATTCCGCGTATCACGGTCATCGTGGTCAATATCTGGGTCGGTATTCCGTACACGATTCTGATCACCTCCGGTATTCTGATGAATATCCCGGCGGATTTGTACGAGAGCGCGACCATCGACGGCGCCGGTCCCGTCAAATCCTTCTTCAGCATCACCCTTCCGTACATGCTGTTCGTCACCACTCCGTACCTGATCACCAGCTTTATCGGCAACATCAATAACTTCAACGTTATATACCTGTTGGTCGGAGAACAAAACAGCATCGACCTACATAACGCGGGGTATACCGACTTGCTTGTTACGTGGCTGTTCCGTATGTCCACGAGCACGGGTGAGTATAACCTCGCGGCAGCCGTCGGTATCTTGGTATTCATCGTCTGCGCGACTGTATCGCTGATGACCTTCAACCTTACCAAGTCCGCTAAGAACGAGGAGGAATTCTCATGATTAAGAGTTATAAAGCGCGAAGAGTTCTCGCGAATACCTTTATCTACATCCTTCTCGGCGGTCTGGGTCTTATCTGGATATCCCCGCTGGCTTATCTGGTCATGCACTCCTTCCGCGGCGGCAAGGCTGAGCTTGCTACCACGATCATCCCACAGGAGTGGACGCTGGATAACTACGCGAAGGTATTCAATCCTCCGGATCCTAACGTCATCAACTTCCCGCAGTGGTTCTTGAACACATTTATCATTGCGATCTTCAGCTGCATGATCTCCACCCTCGCGGTCCTCATGGTTTCCTACGCCTTCAGCCGTCTGCGCTTTAAGGCAAGAAAGCCTCTGATCAACGTCGGCATGATCCTGGGCATGTTCCCCGGCTTCATGACCATGATCGCGATCTACTACCTGATGAAGGCTATGGGTCTTATCTCGATGCCCAAGGTCGCTCTGATCATCTGTTACTCCGCAGGCGCAGGTCTCGGCTATCAGATCAGTAAGGGCTTCTTTGATACCATCCCGCGTGCATTGGACGAAGCGGCAACCATTGACGGCGCTACCAGGAACCAGATCTTCTGGAAGATCATTCTTCCGATGTCGAAGCCGATCCTGGTATACACCGTTCTGACATCCTTCATCGGTCCGTGGACAGACTTCATTCTGGCGAAGATCATCGTCGGTGCGCAGGGACCGGAACACTACACGGTTGCGATCGGCCTGCAAAAGCTGGTCGGTCAGGAGTACAAGGCGCAGCATTTCCGCGAATTCCTTGCCGGCTCCGTCATCGTAGCCGTACCGATTACAGCTCTGTTCCTGTTCATGCAGAGATACTATGTCGAAGGCGTAACCGCCGGCGGCGTCAAGGGCTGATATATCATTTACCTGATAAAGGGCGGAGAAATCTCCGCTCTTTGTTGTTTGCGCCGATGCGCCGTATCCGAGCCGGCGTGCGGTGCCTTCCGAATATATTCCCCCGCCGAGGCGACCGTTCACCCATTTTAACACAACGGAACCGGCTCAAACGCCGCGCCGTGGTATTTCGCTGATCTGTGAGAACCGACGCGATTCGCGCAAGTCTGTTACGATGTGTACAGGCAGAATCCGTTACAAAACACGCCCCGGAAACATACCGCGAACGAACCGGCTCAAACGCCGCATCTGCCTTATCACGCACTCTCCGATCACCGCACATACCGAACACCGCACTTGCCGAATGCTTCACTTGTCGAATGCTTCACTTGGCGTATACCGCCCTCTCCGAACACCGCCCTCACCGATCACCGCTCTCCGCAGACTCGATGCCGGGGGCGCTTTTTTGCGCACAAAAACAGGGAGGACGCAGCATACGTACCTCCCTGCAGGGATTCTGTTCTGTTGAAAACCGACGCCGTTACTTTGCGTTGCGGTTGATGTAGCGCGCCCTGCGCTTGCTGTACATGATCTTCTGTCCCGAATACAGCCCGTAATAGCCGGACAGCATGTAGCTCAGGCAGACCGCGATCGCGAAGTACAGGAGCCCCTCGCTGCCGAACAGCTCGACCGACAGGATCAGCGATGCGATAGGACAGTTGACCACGCCGCAGAACAGCGCGACCATGCCGATCGCCGCGGAAAAGCCAGCCGGCAGACCGATCAGTCCGCCCAGCAGAGCGCCCATGGTGGAGCCGATGAAGAAGGTGGGGATGATCTCGCCGCCTTTGTAGCCGAAGCCGATGGTCACCGCGGTGAACAGGATCTTCAGAACGAAGTCATAGGGGAGCGCCTCGCCCTGCGTCACCGCCGCGTGGATGACGTCGCTGCCGACGCCGTTGTAGCGGGTGCCGAGGATCAGGGTCGCCAGCGCGATCACCGATCCGCCGACGATCACCCGCAGGTACTCGTTTTTGAAGAAGCGCGCCGCGAGCTTGTGCAGCTGCTCCAGCGTGATGCAGAACACGATGCTGACCACCGCCGCGGCGATGCCGATGACTGCGACCAGCAGCATGGTCACGACGTCAAGCGCGG
Organism: uncultured Eubacteriales bacterium; assembly: GCA_900315815.1. Classification (GTDB taxonomy): domain Bacteria; phylum Bacillota; class Clostridia; order Oscillospirales; family Acutalibacteraceae; genus Ruminococcoides. The sequence goes on along the minus strand of ONAS01000003.1, from coordinate 50,396 downwards.
GGATGTCCGGGAGCTGATAGCCGACGGGCTCCAGCCCGCACAGCAGGGTAACGCCGAACGCCGTCAGCGCCGATACCAGACAAGGCAGGAACGCGCTGTAATAGATGATGCCGACCGAGATGACCTCCATCGCGAACACCGAGGCGGTCAGCGGCGTGCCGAACAGCGCGGAGAACAGGCCGCTCATGCCGCACATGACCGCAAGGTGCATGTCCTTTTCATTCAGTCTGACGCCGCGTCCGATGAAGCTGCCGATACAGCCGCCGAGCTGCAGGGCGGCGCCCTCACGACCCGCGGAGCCGCCGAACAGGTGGGTGACGACGGTGGAGAGAAAGATCACCGGCGCGAGTCTGAGAGGGACCCTGCCCTCCTCGCGCACGGAATTGATGATCAGGTTGGTGTCCGCGTGACCGGACAGCTTTGTGACGCGGTACAGGAACGCGATGATGACGCCGCCGACCGGCAGAAGATAGCACAGCCAGGCGTTTTCCGTGCGGACGCCCGTGACAAAATTGACCGCATAGCGGAAGCCCGCGCCCAGACCGCCGCCGATACCGCCGGTGATCAGCGCGATCAGCGTCCACTTGAAGAAGGATAGGATGTATTGCCGTACGCGCGTCGCGTCGTGGCGCACGGTGTCCTTGAAATGTTCCATGATGACCCCTGTATCCTCAGCCGCAGTTTTGTGATCGCAAGGCTGAGTCAATATGCATAAAATTATAACGCCTTTTTCGGCAAGTTTCAATATATGAACGGAAATATTTTCTTGAATCTTTCTGACCCGTATGGTATCATATAGGTTAAATCGGGTGATAACTATGAGAAATTTTTTCGGCCGTCTTGCTGAATTCATGCAGGACAGATACGGCAGCGATAAGCTCAACAACTTTATTCTTGCTGTGACAGCGGTGCTTTATCTGATCAATCTGTTTGCACGCAGCTCCATCATGATCGTCATCATCATGCTGCTGCTCGGTGTGGCGATCTTCCGTGCGCTGTCCAAGAACATCAATAAACGCCTGTACGAGAACCGCCGCTTCATGGATATTTTCGGCGGCGCGGGCGACTTCATCAAGCGCCAGTACATGAAGATCCGCGACTTCAAAACGCATCGCTATCTGCGCTGTCCGTACTGCAAGGCGCAGCTGCGGCTGAAAAAGCGCACCGGGATGCAGCAGATCCACTGTCCCCGCTGCGGTGAGGATTTCAAGAAAAATATCCTGTTCTAGTCTGCGGGGCATGACCCGTCCCCGCGATCCATCCATTGAGAAAGGAGGAGTGTTATGGTATTTTCATCGCTGATATTCTTATTTATGTATCTGCCGATCGTTCTGCTGGCATACTATGCCTGTCCGCGAAAATGGCGCAATCTCCTTCTTTTTGTCGTCAACCTTGTGTTCTACGGCTGGGGAGAGCCGATCTACGTTTCGCTGATGGTGATCTCCACCGTCGTCGACTATACCTGCGGCTGGTTCATCAACAAGTACCGCGAGTCCGCCCCCAAAAAGGCGAAGGGATTCCTGATCGCCTCGATGGTCATCAACCTGAGCATGCTGGGCTTCTTCAAGTATTCCGGCATGGTGCTGAAAACCATCAACCTCCTGCCGTTCGTCGATATCCCGATCCCGAAGCTGCCGGATCTGCCCATCGGCATCAGCTTCTACACCTTCCAGACCATGTCCTATTCCATCGACGTCTATCGCCGTGAGGCGCCGGTCCAGAAGAACATCATCACCTTCGGCACCTACGTATCGCTGTTCCCTCAGCTGATCGCGGGCCCGATCGTCCGCTATAAGGACGTCGCCTATCAGCTGGATCACCGCCGCGAGACCCTCGACGATTTCACCGGGGGCGTGTGCATCTTCTGCGTCGGCCTTGCCAAGAAGGTGCTGATCGCCAACCAGATGGGCGCGCTGTGGGAGTCGATGCTTTCTACCGGTCAGGACAACGGCTGGCTGGGCTCATGGGTCGGCATCATCGCGTATTCGTTCCAGATCTATTTCGACTTCTCCGGCTACTCGGATATGGCGTGCGGTCTGGGCAATATGCTGGGCTTTGAATTCCTGAAAAACTTCAACTATCCCTATATTTCCAAGAGCATCACCGAGTTCTGGCGCAGATGGCATATCTCGCTGGGAACGTGGTTCAGGGAATATGTGTATATCCCGCTGGGCGGCAACCGCAAGGGCTTCCCGCGTCAGATCCTGAACCTGCTGATCGTCTGGTTCCTGACGGGACTGTGGCACGGCGCGTCGTACAACTTCATCCTGTGGGGTCTGTACTTCGGGCTGCTGCTGGTCATCGAAAAGCTCGTGCTGAAGAAGTGGCTGGATAAGGCGCCTGCCGCGATACAGCATATCTACGCGCTGTTCTTTGTCGTCATCGGCTGGGTCATCTTCTATTTTGCCGAGGATATGGGCGGTATGCCCGCGATGGGCGCGTTCTTCGCCTCGATGTTCAACTTCGGCGGCGTCGTCGTCGGCAATGACGCGCTGACGCTGATCATGTCCTATCTGCCGATGCTGCTGATCGCCGCTCTGGCGTCCACCCCGCTGGGCGTGAAGCTGTACAGCAAGGTCAGGACCGCTCCCGTGACGCCGGTACTGCAGAGCATCTACTGTGCTGTCGTGATGGCGGCTTCCACCGCCCTGCTGGTGGCAGGCAGCTATAATCCGTTCATCTATTTCCGATTCTGAGTCGGTTCATCATTTGTCAGAAAGGAGGACTGTAATTGAAAAAGGTATACAAATGCCTGCCGGCGATCATCTTCGTGCTGTTCATCGGCGTGATGCTGGTGCTGTTTCTTGCGCTCCCGAAAAAGGATTACAGCTCCTCCGAGAAGCGCTATCTGGAAAAGGCGCCCGAGCTGAGCGCGGCGAAGCTGTTTTCCGGCGAGTTCGAGCGCTCCGTTGAAAAATACATCGAGGATCATACCGCGGGGCGTGACTTCTGGGTCGGGCTTGCGGCATACTATAACTACGCGCTGGGCAACAACGGGGCAAAGGGCGTCTACAACGGCAAGGACGGCTATCTGATCAACGACCCCGAGGATATGACCAACCTGTCGCGCAATACGGGCTTCATCGAGGAGTTCGCGCAGCATATGCAGGAATGGCTCAACGTGCCGACCGCGGTGCTGGTCGCGCCGTCCACGGGCTATGTCTGTGAGGACAAGCTGCCCGCCTTCCACAAATCCTACCACGACGAAGAGGCGTTCGCGCAGATGAAGGATACCTTCCGAACAGCCTCCTTTGTCGATGTGCGCGGCGATCTGCTGGACGCGTACAGGGACGGCAATCAGGTGTTCTACCGCACCGACCATCACTGGACGACCTACGGCGCGTATACCGCGTACAAGGCGCTGGGCAAGGTGCTGGGCTACACCCCGAACGACGAGAGCGCCTATGAAAAGACCGCCTATCCGGGCTTTTACGGCACGACCTACTCGACCTCCGGCTATTGGCTGACCGCGCCCGACGACGTGGAGGTCTGGGACAACAAGGCGAACGACATCGACGTGACCATCATCGACGGCGATACGGTCGAGCAGAAGGATATGTACTTCTACAGTCATCTGGACGAGGACGACAAGTACCCCGTGTTCCTCGACGGCAACCATCCCTATACCGTCATCAGGAATGAACATGCTTCGAGCAATGAAAAGCTGCTGGTCATCAAGGACAGCTTCGCGCATTCGCTGGTACCGTTCCTCGCCGACCATTTTGCCGAGATCATCATGGTGGACATGCGCTACTACTCCCTGCCCATGCAGCCGATCATCGAGCGGGAGGGCGTCGACCGCGTGCTGTTCCTCTATTCCATCGACAACCTCGCGACCGATCAGGATATCGGTCTGATCGAATAAGCGTCTGACGCTGTACCAAAGCGGCTTCGGCGGACAGCAAGCTTCGCTTTGCCGGATTTTCGCATACCAAAAACCATCCGACTCCCTCGGCTGAGGGAGTTTGTCATAACAGGTGATACCATGCTCAAACAATATCTGGAGGCCGGCAGGATCGTCGGCACACACGGCGTGCGCGGAGAGATGCGCGTCGAATGCTGGTGCGATTCACCGTCGTTCCTGTCAAAATTCAAGACCCTGTATCTGGACGAGGGCAAAACGGCGCTGTCCGTATCCTGCCGTCCGCACAAGAACATCGCGCTGGTGACCGTCAGGGGCGTCGATTCCATCGAGAAGGCCGACGAGCTGCGCGGGAAGATCCTCTACATCGACCGCGGCGACGTCCGCCTCGCAGAGGGCGCGCATTTCGTGCAGGATATCATCGGGCTGAAGGTGACCGACGCCGATACCGGCGAGGTATACGGTACCGTCAGGGACGTCCTCAAGACCGGCTCCAACGACGTCTATGAGATGCAGGGAGCGGACAAAAAGCTCTTTTATATCCCCGTCATCCCCGATATCATCGTCCGGCCGGATATCGAAGGCGGCGCGGTGTATATCCGCCCGATGAAAGGACTGTTCGACGATGAGGATTGATATCATCACGCTGTTCGACGAGATGTGCGAGAGCGTCCTCTCCGAGAGCATCATCGGCAGGGCGCGGAAAAAGGGCGCGATCGATATCCGCTGTCATCAGCTGAGGGACTTTGCCCTCGATAAGCACAGACGCGTGGACGATACCACCTACGGCGGCGGGATGGGCATGCTGATGCTTGCCGAGCCGATCGCCCTGTGCTTTGAGCATATCGCCGGGGAGCTGGGAAAGAAGCCGCATTTCATCTATATGTCTCCCAAGGGCAGGACGCTGACCCAGCAGCGGCTCCGCGAGCTGTCCGCATACGACAGCATCTGTGTGCTGTGCGGCCATTATGAGGGCGTCGATCAGCGGGTGCTTGACCGCTATGTGGATGAAGAGATCAGCATCGGCGACTATGTCCTGACCGGCGGCGAGCTGCCCGCGCTGGTGCTTGTCGATTCGCTGGCACGGCTGCAGAAGGGCGTGCTGTCCGACGACGAGTGCTTTGAGCTGGAGAGCCACTACGACGGCCTGCTGGAGTATCCCCAGTATACCAAGCCGCAGGTGTGGCGCGGGGAGGAGATCCCCGCGGTGCTGTTCAGCGGTCACCACGCGAACATCGAAAAATGGCGGCGTGAGCAGAGCGTCATCGAGACCGCGAGGAAGCGTCCCGACATGATCCGGACAGCCGATCTGACGGACAGCGAGCGTGCGCTGGCGGAGGAGATCATCTCCGGTCAGATTGCACAAAAGCCCGGCGATCCCGACCGATAATCTTCCGGTCAGCCGATAAATTTGACGGCTCTTGTACGCACCAAACAAAGATTTATCCACACCTTAGTGATTTTGCACAATAATAAAGTTGTTTGAAATTCGACAGTTATGTATCAAAACAAAATTGTTTTCGACCGGTTGACCTGCCGCGATTTCAAGGATATAATAAGGAAGCAATTTAGATTTCATCTATTATTCTGATAAGAAAAAGAGGGTATTCATATGTACGTAAAGGAAGTATTAGTTCAGAACAAAGCAGGCCTGCATGCTCGTCCGGCTACTTTCTTCATTCAGAAGGCTAACGAGTACAAGTCCTCCATCTGGGTAGAGAAGGATGAGAGAAAGGTCAACGCGAAGTCCCTGCTCGGCGTTCTGTCGCTCGGCATCATCGGCGGCACCACCGTGAAGATCTTTGCGGACGGTCCCGACGAGACCGATGCGGTAGAGGGTCTGGTCGAGCTGATCAACACCGGCTTTGCGGAATAATCCAACGGGATAAACAGGCGGACGTGTGTCCGCCTTTTTTCTTTGCGGGAAGCTGCCCGTTTGAGTAAAGCAAATACGATCTGTATGCCCTCCCGGCTTGCCGCCGTGCGGCGGGAGACGGCTGTGCAAAATGCGCGGAAGGCGATTTCCTGCTTTGCCCGGATTTCTCTATTGAATCAGGCGCGATTTTATTGTATCATAAAAGGTGTAACGAAAGGGCGGTGAGGGCTTGAATCCGAAGATGAAGGAGCTGCGGGCAAAGGCGATGGCGCTTCCCCTGCAGCCGGGCGTATATATCATGAAGAACAAGGCGGGCGAGATCATCTACATCGGCAAGGCGAAGAAGCTGAAAAACCGCGTCAGCCAGTACTTCGGCTCTCAGAACAACCACACCGAAAAGGTGCGGCGGATGGTGGACAACGTGGACGACTTCTCCTACATCATCACCGATTCCGAGTTCGAGTGCCTGATACTGGAATGCTCGCTGATCAAGCAGCATACCCCGAAATACAACATCCTGCTCAAGGACGACAAGGGATACAGCTATATCCGCGTGACGGACGAGCCGTACCGCCGCCTCAGCTACGTCCTGCAGAAGGCGGACGACGGAGCGCGCTACATCGGGCCGTTCAAAAACAGCTGGTACGTCAAATCCTCTGTGGAGGAGGCGAACAAGATCTTCGGACTGCCGACCTGCAGCCGGCGGTTCCCGGAGGACTTCGGCAAACAGCGTCCCTGCCTGAATTTCCACATCAAGCAGTGCTGTGCGCCCTGCACGGGACGCGTGAAGCCGGACGACTACAACGAGCGGGTGGAATCGGCGCTGGAGTTCCTCTCGGGCAACAGCGCAAGCATGATGAAGCTGCTGCAGGAGCGGATGCTCGCCGCCGCGGACGCGCTGGACTTTGAACGCGCGGCACGCCTGCGCGACCAGATCGCCGCGATGAAGAAGCTGCGCGATAAGCAGAAGGTCGTGGATATCCGTATCGACGAGCTGGACGTCATCGCCGTGGTCAGAGAGGGCGACAAGGGCTCTGCGACCGTTCTGCGCTTTGCCGACAGCCGCCTGTACGATACCGAGAATTTCCTGATCGACGACGTGGACGACGAGCGGGATTTCCGCTCTCAGTTCCTCTTGCGCTACTACACTCTCCGCCATGAGATCCCCGCCCGCATCGCGCTGGACGGCGAGATCGAGGATCCCGAAACCACAGAGCAGTGGCTCACAGATAAGAAGGGCAGGCGCGTGTATCTGACCGTTCCGCAGCGCGGGGTACAGAAGGAGCTGGTGGAGATGTGCCGCTCCAACGCCTTTGAGGCGCTCGGTCAGCAGCGCGGCGTCACGGGAAAACAGCTCAGCGTGCTGGAGGAGCTGCGGACGCTTCTGGGGCTTGAGAAGATCCCCGCGTACATCGAGAGCTACGATATCAGCAACCTTGCGGGTCAGGACAACGTCGCGGGCATGGTGGTGTTTGAGAACGCCCGCCCGCTGAAATCCGCGTACCGCAAGTTCAAGATCAGATCCTTTGCCGGTCAGGACGACTACGGCTCGATGGCCGAGGTGCTGACCCGCAGAGTCGAGGAATACAAAAAGGCGCAGGAGAACGGCGAGAGCAGCGGCTTCGGCAGATTGCCCGATCTGATCCTGCTCGACGGCGGCAAGGGACAGGTCGGCGCCGTATTGCCCGTCATCAGGCAGTCGGGGCTTGCGATCCCGGTGTTCGGCATGGTCAAGGACGACCGCCACCGCACACGCGCCATCGTGTCCGACAGCGGCGAGATCGCGATCCGCCCGAACCGCGCGGTGTTCGCCTTTGTCACCAATATCCAGGACGAGGTGCATCGCTTCGCGATCGGCTTCAACCGCCAGCAGCGAAAAAGGGTGCTGGGCTCGACGCTGGAGGAGATCCCGGGCATCGGCAAAAAACGCGCCGGGGAGCTGCTGCGCTTCTTCCGCACGATCAAGAATATCTCACACGCCACGGTCGAGGAGCTGGAGCAGGCGCCCGGCATGACCCACCCGGCGGCGGTGAGCGTCTACCGCTATTTTCATGAGGAATAACAGGCTCTCCTTTGTATGGGTATTGTATACCAAATCAAAAGATTTGGACAATACCGCACCTTTACCAAAGGGAGCCGATGACAAGGAGGACTACCTATGCGCGTGATCACCGGCTCTGCACGCGGCAGAGTGCTGGAAACACTCAAGGGCGACGACGTCGTCCGCCCGACCACCGACAAGGTCAAGGAAGCGGTCTTTTCCGCGATACAATTCGAGATAGAGGGGCGCGACTTCATCGACGTGTTCGCGGGCTCCGGACAGATGGGCATCGAGGCGCTCTCCCGCGGCGCGAGGAGCGCACTGTTCCTCGACAGCTCCAAAAAGGCGGCCGCCGTGATCGAGCGCAATCTCAAGGTTACAAACCTGCAACCATTTGCGCAGGTCGTCACCGCGAACTCCCTTTCCTACCTGCGCACCACCGACCGCGTATTTGACATCGCCTTCCTCGATCCGCCCTATCTTACCGGGATCTTGCAGGAAGCCCTGCCTCTTATTGCACAAAGAATGAAAAAATCCGGGGTCATTATTTGTGAAAGTGCATTAAATGATAAAATATTACAAAAATATTACAAATTTACTCTTGACAGAGAGCGTACCTATGGTAAAATAAGGATAAGCACATATCGTCATGAGGACTGTCTATAAGGTTTTACCATATATAGTGGTCTAAGGACGGATAGGGGGCCTATATGGGAAAAACCGTGATATGCCCCGGCAGCTTTGACCCCGTTACCTACGGTCATATTGATATCATCACGCGTGCGGCGAATATGTTTGACCACGTCATCGTCGGCGTATTCATCAATATGGACAAAAAGCCGAACTTCGATATCGAAGAGCGCATCGGCTTCCTCAGGAGAACGGTAGGGCATCTGCCCAATGTCGAGATTGTCGGATTTGACGGGCTGCTCGCTCAGTACGCGAAGGAGCGGGGAGCATCGGCGATTGTCAGAGGACTGAGAGCGGTATCGGACTTTGAATATGAATTCCAGATGGCGCTGACCAACCGAAAGCTGAATCCCGAGCTGGATACGGTTTTCCTTGCAAGCGATGCGCAGTACACCTATCTCAGCTCATCGATTGTCAAGAATGTCGCGTCGTTCGGCGGCGATATCACCAACTTTGTGCCCGAGTGCATCCATGACGAGATTTTTGACAGATTAAACAGGAAAGGAAATGCTTTAAAATGAGAGTAGACGAATTGATTTCGGAGCTGCAGGACTTAGTAGCCGATTCCAAAACCCTTCCGCTGTCCGGCGGCAAGGTCATCATCGATGCGGAAAAGATCTATGATATTCTCGATGAGATCCAGGACACCCTTCCCGCAGAGGTCAGACAGGCGAAGAACATCGTCGCCGACCGCAGCCAGATCATCGCCGAGGCAAAGAAAGAGGCCGACGACATCATCCGCGCCGCAGAAGAGCGCAAGAAGCAGATGATCGATCAGAGCGAGGTCATGCGCGAAGCCAAGGCCGAGTCCACCGAGCTGATCAACGCCGCAAAGGCGAAGTCCGCAGAGATCCGCAAGGCCGCCAACGACTATGTGGATAACATCATGAAGCGCACCGACGACGCGATCACCGCCCAGCTCACCGAGCTGAGAAAGACCCGCCAGAACCTGCGCATCACCAAGAAGGGCTGATCCATCGTACACACGCCGCCGTGTTTTCACGGCGGCTTAATTATTTGCCCGGAAGGACGGAAATCCTGCCGAAGCGATCATCGGCGGCTTTGGAAAACAGGCGGAGCGCTTTCATCCGCCCCGAAGTTGTGATGAAGGCATAAGAAAAGCCGCTGCGCGGGATGCAGCGGCATTTTTCATTCTGTTCTGTTCTCAAACGAATACGCGCAAAGCACGATCACACTCTTCGTACGCAAAAGCACGATCACGCTCATCGTACGCAAAAGCACGGTCACACTGCCCCGTATCCGTACAGCGGCGCCGTCCTCCCTGACAGGCTCAGAAGATCGCGATCTGCGGGGTCAGGGCGGGATCCAGCCAGACAAGGATCCGGTACAGGGCGTCCTCGGAGATGCCGATGCCGCCGCGTGAGTTGGGCGCGGAGCCGACATGCAGGAATTTGGAACAGCCCTTCGCGGGATCGACCGGGTTGCGGTTGTAGTCGTAGATGACGCAGTAGGGATAGGATACGGTATATTCGCTCAGATCCTGACTGGTCTCGTAGTCGATGTTGCTCTCGTCCTCTTCGACAAGGCGGTTGTAGTTGACGGACGCGGGGTCGGTGATCCAGCGCAGTCCGTAGTAGATCTCATGATAGCTCAGCGCGGTGCCGGGATCGGGATTGGTGCCCATCGCGAACTCGATGTTGAAAACGCCCTTGGGGGTGACCGCGTCATAGGGGACGGTGTTCACGGCGGCGCCGCCCTCGCCGGTGTAGCCCTGCGCGGGGTCGAACTTCTGCGTCCATACGCCGGACGCGTCCTTTTCATAGGCGTACACGGTCGCGTCGGTGCCGGAGGTCTCGACGAAGATCAGCTGAGAGCCCTTGACCGCGGCGGGAGTCAGCCCCGCGGCAGTCATCAGACGGTTGAAATCGGCGCTCTGAGGGGTCGCGTCGGTGGCAGGCTGGGTCGCTGTCTCTGACGGAGAGGCGATGGTCGGAAAGGCGACGGAGTTGCTGTCCGTAGGCCGGACGCCCGGTTCAGTCGCGATGCCCAGCGTCGCGCCCGCAGGCGTCGTATCGCCCGACGGGTGGAAGGTCCTGTCCAGAAAGCTGTAGATGTTGTCGCCGAAGGTGAATACCAGCACCAGCGACGCCAGCACGATGAACGTGGCGATGCCCACCAGGATCGCGGCGCGGTTTTCCGCCTTGGAGCGCTTTGTTTTATAGTTATGGGGACTGTGATAGCGAGATTTGTACCGCCTGCGGTTGGCGGTCTTGTCGTTCTTGTATTCCATATTACATCCCTGTTCTGTGGTGTGATTATTTCTTCACGCGCAGCAGGATCGCCGTCGCGTTATCGATGCCGCCGCGGTCCATCGCCGCATCGATCAGCGTGCGGCAGGTCTCGTCAACGGGCGCCTTGGTATCCAGGATGGCGAGGATCTGAGGATCGCTCAGCATATCGGTGACGCCGTCGGAGCAGAGCAGATAGACGTCGCCCGCCTTGTACTGTCCCATGGCAAGGTAGGGGCGGAGCTTGCCGTCGCCGGGCATGCCGAGGAATTTGGTGATCGCCTTGCCGCCGTAGCCCACGGCGATATGATCCGCGGTGATCTGCTTGAGCTCGTGCTTTGAGAGCCGATAGACGCGGCTGTCGCCCGCATTCAGGACAAACAGGTCCTCGTCGGTGAACTGGAGCATGGCGGCGGTGGTGCCCATCAGCACCAGCGAGCGCGCCTCGGTCTCCTCGCGCACCTTCTCGTTCAGGTACTCGGCAAGCTCGTACAGGTATTCCTCATATTCCGCGCGTGAGCGGGTGAACAGCTCTGTGTGGGACGCCGCGACAAAGGATGCGACCTCGCCGCACGCCTCGCCGCCCATGCCGTCGAAAACGGCGAACATCTCATTGGTATCGGAGAACACCGACCCGGAGAACGCGACGTCATCGTTGCTGTTGACGTCCCGGCGGATCTGTCCGTCACAGAAAAAGTTATCCTCGTTATTGCGGCGCAGCCTGCCGACGGTACAGCAGACCGCGTATTCGATCTCATGTCGTTTGATGGTACTCACCTGCCTCAGATCCCGGCGGCTGCCTCAATGAACTCCAGCGGGACGTCCACCTTGGTGCTGCCGCAATCGGTCATCCCGGTCCGCACGGCGAATTCCTCGCCGCCCGCGGTCAGTGAAAGCTCCAGCGCGGTCATATATCCGGCGCTGTTGATCGTGTAAGAAAGGGTACAGTCGGAGTCGCTCACGACGCTCTCGTTGTGCTCATAAAGATGGCAGAACGCGTCGTATTCGATCGAGCTGAAAAAGATGGATGCGCCCTTGTCGCGCACCATGTCAAAGAATTCCGCGGTGCTGACGGTGTAGGTGTAGGTCTTGCCGCTGTCGTCAGAGGTGATCTCCAGCGCCGCAAGATCCGTATTGCCGCCCATCTGCTCCTTGAAGAGCTTCATAAAGCGCTCCAGCTCTCCGGCGGAATAGCTGGAGGTCAGATCCGTGAACCGCAGGAACGAGGCGCCGTCAAAGCGTCCCTTTTTATAGTCGGTATTGAAGTCGAAGAAGTTCAGCACCTTTTCGGTACAGTCGCGGACGCGCCACTTGCCTTCGTAATAGTTGCCGCTGACGCAGGTGCTGTCCTCCGCGTATACCGCGCCGGTGTAGGTGTAGTCGCCGTAATCCGCGTCGTAGACCGCCTTGAGGTTCTGCTTGGACGGGTCTGCCTCATAGGCGCCCGTGAAGTGCATGACGGTCTCGCCGTTCTTCTGCGCCACCGTATCAAAGCGGAACGAGGAGTTGAAGTCCTTCGCGGAGGCGTTCATGAATTTGGTGAGCGGATGAGAATAGTTGACGTACCAGCGGATGCCGAAGAAGATCGCCGCCAGCAGGATGACGCCCAGTACGATCAGGATCCCGACCCTGTGCTTCTGCGCCCACATCTTCCTCACGGAAACCGGATTGATGTATTCCAGCTCGGATCCATGGATCGCGGGCAGGCGTTTTCTGAACATCGTCACACCTCCTTTTTCGGATACTATGCCTATTATCACCGCTCATTATATCAAAAAAGAATGATAAATGTCAATAAAAGCGACATAAGCGTAATCATTGTGATTTTCTTGTCATTACTTATTGCATTCTCGCGGCGTGCGCATACTATAATGGAATCAACGAATAGTATCGGCGAAAGCAGGTGTTTTTATGACAAAGCGCATTTTATCCGTATTTCTTGTGACGGTGCTGGCGTTATCGGCGCTTTGCACGGCGGCGTTCGGCGTACCGGCTCCCTATGTGCCCGGCGACGCGGACGGCGACGGTGAGGTGACCGTTCTGGACGCGACCTGTATCCAGCGCGTCCTCGCGTCGCTTTCCGTGAGATTTTATGACGAACGCGCGGCGGAGGTCGACGGCGACGGCGAGGTGACCGTTCTGGACGCGACCTGTATCCAGCGGCTTCTGGCGGGACTGATCGACCGGCTCCCGGTCATGGATCAGATCCCCACCGAACCGCCGACGTATTTCTCGACGGAGGAATGCAGCACGTTCCGTATCATGGTCATTTGCGACGAGACCGCGTTCGTCCTTGCCGACAGGGATGAGGTGAGCGGCGCTCAGTCCGTGACGCTGACCGCGCACCCCGAGGAGGGCTATCGGTTCAAAGAGTGGGCGATCGAAGGCGGCTTCTCGCTCATCTCCGGCTCCTATACCGCTCCCGTGATAGAGATCAGTCCCTACACGGACATCTGCGCGAAAGCGATCGTTGAAAAGATCCCGGACGAGGTGACCAAGGTGAAGAACAGCATCACCGTGTATTTCTCCAATAACAAGAAATGGTCGGTCGTGAACGCCTACATCTACAAGCAGTCCACCGGCGAGGCGATGGCTGAGTGGCCGGGCAGGGCGATGACCTACGTCAAGACCAACGACATGGGCGAGAAGGTCTATTCCGTGACCGCGGACGTCACCGAATACGACCGCGTGATCTTCAACAACGGCACGGATCAGACCACCGATACCCCGCTGACCAAGGCGAGCAGCGGCTATTTCCTCAACTCCAAGAGGAGCTCCGCCTATAACAACAAATTCCTTGCGGGCGTGTATCCCTACGGGCAGAACGGCGAGGGCAAGGCCGAGACCGTCACGATGGATTACCCCGACGGCTATCAGAAAAAGGTATACATCTGGATGCCCGAGGGCTATGATGCCGCGGACAAGTCCAAAAAATACTCCGTCCTCTATATGTGCGACGGTCAGAACCTCTTCGGTCAGACGAGCACCCTCTCGGGCTATGAGTGGGAATGCGACGAAAGCGTGCTGTCCCTGATGCGCAACGGCGGCGACGGCGTGATCGTGGTCGGCGCGGACAACTCGACCGACAGGCGCGACCATGAGCTGACCCCCGATCTGGGCACGCTCAATCCGATCGCGGGCGACTCGTTCAAGAACGGCGGCGGCAAGGTGTACGCCGACTTCATGGCGGACACCGTGATCCCCTACGTCGAGGCGCACTACAACACCAATTCCATCCGCGGCGTCGCGGGCTCGTCCTCGGGCGGCATCGAGGCGTTCTACATCGGCATGGAGCATTTGGACAAGTTCCGCTATATCGGCGCTCTGTCGCCCGCGTTCCTGCTCTACGGCAAGGCCGTGTGGAACAAGTACCTCAGCGAAAAGGACTTTACGGGCGAGCTGCCGCGCATCTACTTCTACTGCGGCAACGGCAGCAGCGATCCGCTGGAGCAGGCGCTCTATCCCGATTCTGTGGCGATGGAGGGCAGGCTGAAGGCGCTGGGCTATCCCGCCGATAAGATGGTCACCGTCACCGACAGCGACGCTGCCCACAGCGAGGGCTTCTGGGCGCTGTACTTCCCGGAGATGCTTTGCTGGGGACTGGACGTCTGAGATCGGGAATGCGGTATCGGGATTACGGTATCGGGATTGCGGTATCGTTGATCCTGTCCAAAGTGCATACAGTGTATATGTTGAAAGGCTCTCAGGCTTCGGCTTGGGAGCTTTTGTTGTTATTGGTTGTTAGTTGTTAGTTGTTAGTTGGTTGTTAGTTGTTGGTTGGTGGTTGGTGGTTGGTGGTTGTTGGTTGGTGATTGGTAGTTGATAGTGGGTGGTTGACAGTTGCTTGGCAGTGGGTGGTTGATAGTTGGTGGTTGATAGTTGGTGGTTGGTTGTTGTTGGTTGACGGACGTTTGGTGACGCTGATGACGCTGATGACGCTGTTTGATACCGTCACCCGATGACGGTATTTTTATCGTCAACCGTCACCCGCGGCGAAAAGCATCCCCCCAACAGCTTTTTTCGGCGGCAGTTGCATACTTTTATGCAACTTTTCCGATTTTTCCGACATGGTTGAGAGGAGTATCCCTCTACACCACTATAAGGGAGTTATGTATATGCTGAAAGAGCATGACTACAATGAATACTGCAGAGGTATGGGGATCATCAACAGCGCGGATCTGGCAGACCGTCGGTTTGACCGCATCGACTGGCTGGCAGAGGATCTGCTCAAGCCGGGGTTGTCCATACTGGCAGGCGCGCCGAAGATCGGCAAAAGCTGGCTGGTGCTGCAGCTTTGTCTGGCGGTCGCAAAGGGCGAGCCGTTCCTGGGCAATCCCACCCGACAGGGCAGCGTGCTGTATATCAGTCTGGAGGACAGCGAAACGCGTCTGCAGGAGCGCATCAACCGCATCACGGAGAAAGCCTCTGTCAACCTGCATGTCGCCCTGCACTGTTCCCCGCTGGGCGACGAGCTCTCTATGGAGATCGCCGACTTTACCGTCAAATTTCCCGACGCGCGGCTGGTCGTGATCGATACGTTCCAGAAAATCCGCGAGCAGTCGGCGCAGATGAGCTATTCGGGCGATTATTCCGACGTATCGTTTATCAAGCACGTCGCCGATCAGCTGGGCATCACCATTCTGCTGGTACATCACACCCGCAAAATGTCGGACGGCGACGTGATCAACGAGATCTCCGGCACCAACGGTATTGCCGGATCCGCGGATACGCTGATGATCCTCAAAAAGCAGAAGCGTACCGATTCAAAAGCGATCCTGTCCTGCACCGGCAGAGATATTGAGGATCGCGTGACGGAGCTGGATATGGACAGAGAGACCTGTATATGGAAGGCGGTGTCCGCCCCTGTCAAAAAGAAGAAAGAGGCGATGCCGCCGATCCTGCACAAGCTGATCGCCTACGCCGCCGAAATCAAAACCTACGACGGCAGCAACGCGGCGTTCTGCGCACAGTTCTGCGCATACAGCGGCGAGGACATCGCGCCCAACGCCCTCAAGCGGATCATGAACCGCTGGCGGTACGCGCTGGAGGATGCGGGGCTGTATTATCTCTCTGTCAGGACAAAGAACGAACGCCGTCTTGCCGTGAATTACTATCAGCCCGATAAGCCTCTGCTGGATCCTGTCAGCGCCGAAGAAGAGGCGGCTTTGTGGGAAGAGGCGGCTTTGCGGAAAAAAGCGGGCAGAGGGGCAGAAGAGATCCCCCTGCCGACGAATGATGACGCACCGTCTGCCGACAGGGATGCAGAGCCGGAAGAGATCCCCCTGCCGACGGATGATGACGCACCGCCTGCCGATCGGGACAGACCGTGGCAATATTTTCACTGACAGCCGACGCGGCATTCCCGAGCCCTGATTTTTGCGGCGGGTGACGGTTGACGATAAAAATACCGTCACCCGATGACGGTATCTGACAGCGTCATCAGCGTCATCAGCGTCACCGAAACGTCCGTCAACCACCAACCAACACCTGACAACTAACAACCATCAACCACCAACCACCAACCACCAACCACCAACCAACCATCAACCACCAACCATCAACCACCAACCAACAACCAACAACTAACAACAAAGACCCCCAAGCCGAAGCCTGAGAGCCTTTGAATGATCGGATGGATTTTTGATGGATCGCAAGAGGTCGGGCTGTCGATTCTGCCGCCGAAAACGTGCGGGATCTGATCGCCGTTCTGCCGCCGAAACCATGCGGGTCGGGCCGCCGATTCTGCCGCCGAAACCATGCGGGAACTGACCGCCGATTCTGCCGCCGAAGCCGTGCGAAGTCCGGCCGTTCGATCAGGCGTTATCCGTTCAGGACTGCTGTCCCTTGCGGCGCCCGCTCGATCAGAGCTTCGGGCCGGCCTCTACCAGCGCCTTGCCTGCCTCGTTGGTGGTGTACTTGCTGAAATTCCTGATGAATCTCTGCGCAAGATCCTGCGCCTTTGCTTCCCACTCTGCCTTGTCGGTATAGGTATCTCTCGGGTCGAGGATGCCGCTGTCTACGCCGGGCAGCTCGGTCGGGACCTCCAGATTGAAGTAGGGGATGGTCTTGGTCGGGGCGTTCTTGATGTCGCCGCCGAGGATCGCGTCGATGATGCCGCGGGTGTCCTTGATGGTGATGCGCTTGCCGGTGCCGTTCCAGCCGGTGTTGACCAGATACGCCTTTGCGCCGGATTTCTCCATTCTCTTGACCAGCTCCTCAGCGTACTTGGTGGGGTGCAGCTCGAGGAACGCCTGACCGAAGCATGCGGAGAAGGTCGGGGTCGGCTCGGTGATGCCGCGCTCGGTACCTGCGAGCTTTGCGGTGAAGCCGGACAGGAAGTAATACTGGCACTGCTCGGGAGTCAGGATGGAGACCGGAGGCAGTACGCCGAACGCGTCCGCAGACAGGAAGATGACATTCTCCGCGGCAGGGCCGGAGGAGATGGTGTTGACGTTCTTCGCGATCTTCTCGATGTGCTCGATCGGATAGCTGACGCGGGTGTTCTCGGTGACGCTCTTGTCGTCAAAGTCGATCTTGCCGTCCTCGTCTACGGTGACGTTCTCCAGCAGCGCGTCGCGCTTGATGGCGTTGTAGATGTCGGGCTCGGATTCCTTGTCCAGACCGATGACCTTTGCGTAGCAGCCGCCCTCAAAGTTAAAGACGCCGTTGTCGTCCCAGCCGTGCTCGTCGTCGCCGATCAGCAGACGCTTGGGGTCGGTGGAAAGGGTGGTCTTGCCGGTGCCGGAAAGACCGAAGAAGATCGCGGTGTTCTTGCCCTCCATGTCGGTATTCGCGGAGCAGTGCATGGATGCGATGCCCTGCAGCGGCAGATAGTAGTTCATCATGGAGAACAGACCCTTCTTCATCTCGCCGCCGTACCAGGTGTTCAGGATGACCTGCTCACGGGACTTGACGTTGAAGATCGCGGCGGTCTCGGAGTTGAGACCCAGCTCCTTGTAGTTCTCGACCTTCGCCTTGGAAGCGTTGTAGCAGACGAAGTCGGGGGTGAAGCTCTGAAGCTCCTCCTCGGTGGGCTTGATGAACATGTTCTTGATAAAGTGCGCCTGCCACGCGACCTCCATGATGAAGCGGACCGCCATGCGGGTGTCCTTGTTGGCGCCGCAGAAGCAGTCTACGACGTACAGCTTCTTGCCGGAGAGCTCCTCCAAAGCGAGCTTCTTGCAGGCAGCCCAGGTCTCTTCGGACGCGGGATGGTTGTCGTTGGGATAATCGGGAGTCGTCCACCATACGGTGTCGCGGCTGACGTCGTCCATGACGATGAATTTGTCCTTGGGCGAGCGGCCGGTGTAGATGCCGGTCATGACGTTGACAGCGCCCAGCTCGGTGACCTGACCCTTGTCGAAGCCCTCCAGAGCGGGATCGGTCTCGTCCTTGAACAGCTGTTCATACGAGGGGTTGTAGACGATTTCTTTGACGTCGGTGATACCGTGTTTGGATAAATCGATCTTTGACATAAATATACCTCCAATGCATACTAACGGGAAAACCATATGTTCCCATTGTAAATTGACGGTGTTATTATAGCGCATTTTCATGAAAAAGTCAATTCATTTGGAATGAGGAATCAGGAATGAGGAATTGCGTGCGTGACACCAGCACCCTGTTATTATTCAAAACGCGCAGCGCTTCCCTTGATTTTTCATTTTCAATTTTCAATTTTTCATTGACAAATACCCCCGCAGGGTATATAATGGCATCAATGAGAAATACCCCCATAGGGTATATGGAGCGTCACATCAAGAGGGCGTCACGCAGAAAGGATGAGTATCATGCCGTGCGAGCATTGTGTCAAGAAAACCGAGCGTTCCGATGAGGAGAAAAAGCGCCTGATCAACCGCCTGTCGCGCCTTGAGGGGCAGATCCGCGGGATCCGCGCGATGGTGGAGAACGACGCCTACTGTGTGGATATCCTGACCCAGAGCGCCGCCGCCAGAAGCGCCTTCGGCGCGTTCAACCGCGAGCTGCTCCGCCGCCATATCGAGGGCTGTGTCGTCCGCGATATCAAAGCGGGCGACGGGGAGGTCGTCGACGAGCTGATGGATATCATCGGGAAGATGATGAAATAGTTGATAGTTGGTAGTTGATAGTTTGTAGTTGTTAGTTTGTAGTTGATAGTTGGTAGTCGATATAGTGACTGCGGCGCTAAAGGGAGCGCAAGCGCTCATCGGAATCAGGTGCGGGCGAAGCCCTCCCGGCGGAACTGCCAACCAACTGCCAACCAATAACTAATCACCGCCAACCACCCATCACCCGACAACCACCAACCGACAACCATCACCCGACAACCATCAACCACCCACCAACCAACCGACAACCACCAACCAACTGCCAACTGCCAACCGACAACCACCAACCACCAACTAATTCTAAAGGAGAGACCTATGACCAGATATCATGTCGGCGGGATGAGCTGTGCCGCCTGCTCCGCGCGGGTGGAAAAGGCCGTGTCCGCCGTTGAGGGCGTGACCGCCTGCAGCGTCAGCCTGCTGACCCATTCGATGACCGTGGAGGGCAGCGCCTCTGACGGAGAGATCGTCGGCGCGGTAGAGCGTGCGGGCTACACCGCCGCTCCCGATACCCCCGCCGGGGAAAAGCAACAGAAGATCACCTTGAAAAAGCCCGACGAGGTGCGCCCGCTGGTGCGGCGATTCGTGTCGTCGCTCGTCCTTTTGCTGGCGCTCATGTACGTGTCGATGGGGCATAATATGCTCGGCTTCCCGCTGCCCGCGTTCTTTGAGGGCGACCCTGCCGCCGCCGCGCTGGTACAGCTTTTGCTGTGTGCGGCGGTCATGGTCATCAATCAGCGCTTCTTCATCAGCGGCTTTCGGGGACTGCTGCACCGCGCTCCCAACATGGATACGCTGGTGTCCCTCGGCTCCGCGGCGAGCTTTATATGGAGCGTGTACGTCCTCTTTGAGATGACCGCCGTCCCCGCGGATCAGGCGCATGCGCTGCTTCACGGGCTGTACTTCGAGTCCGCCGCGATGATCCTCGTGCTGATCACGGTCGGCAAGATCCTGGAAGCCCGCTCAAAGGGCAAAACCACCGACGCCCTGCAGTCTTTGATGGATCTGTCGCCCAAGACCGCCGTCGTCGAGCGCGGCGGGTCGGAGCGCGAGGTGCCGATCGAAGAGGTGCGCAAGGGCGATATCTTCCTTGTCCGTCCGGGCATGAGCATCCCCGCGGACGGGGTCGTCATCGAGGGCGAAAGCTCGGTGGATGAAAGCATGCTGACCGGGGAGAGCATCCCCGTGGACAAGACCTGCGGCATGACCGTCAGCTCCGCCACCATGAACCTCAGCGGCTTCCTCCGATGCCGCGCCGCACGCGTCGGCGAGGATACCACCCTGAGTCAGATCATCCGCACCGTGTATGACGCGTCCGCCACCAAGGCGCCCATCGCGCGGATCGCGGACAGGGTATCGGGGATCTTCGTGCCCGTGGTGATCGGGATCGCGCTGGTGACGCTGACCGTCTGGCTGATCGCCGGTCGGGAATTCAGCTACGCGCTGGAGAGAGCGATCTCCGTGCTGGTCATCAGCTGTCCGTGTGCGCTGGGACTGGCGACGCCTGTTTCCATCATGGTCGGCAGCGGCGCAGGCGCAAAGGCGGGCATCCTGTTCAAAAACGCGGAAAGTCTGGAGAATGCCGGCAAAACACAGCTGGTCGCGCTGGACAAGACCGGCACCCTCACCAAGGGCGAGCCTGCCGTGACCGACGTGCTCCCCGCAGAGGGGATCGATGCGCAGGAGCTGCTGTCCGCCGCGTACGGTCTGGAGGAAAAAAGCAGTCATCCGCTGGCGAAGGCGATCACCTCATACGCGCGGGAGAAAGGGATCTCCCCCCTGGCGTGCGAGAGCTTCAAAAACCATGCCGGCAGCGGCGTAGAGGGTGTGATCGGGGGCATGACCGTCCATGCCGGCTCCGACTCCCATATCCGACGGCTCGCCGCAGTTCCCGAGGCGATGCAGGCGCGGATCACCGCCCTGTCCGACGCGGGAAAGACTCCGATGCTGTTTGCGCGTGAGGGCGCGCTTCTCGGCGTGATCGCCGTCGCGGATACCGTCAAGGAGGACAGCCGTCAGGCAGTCGGGGAGCTGCGCGAGATGGGCGTCCGCTGTGTGATGATCACCGGCGACAACCCCCGTACCGCCAAGGCTGTGGGCGATTCTGTGGGCGTGGACCGCGTCTATGCGGGCGTTCTGCCGACCGAGAAGAGCGATATCATCGCCGACCTCAAGGCGTGCGGCAAGACCGCCATGGTGGGCGACGGCATCAACGACGCCCCTGCGCTGACCGCCGCCGATACGGGCATCGCGATCGGCTCGGGAGCGGACATCGCCGCAGAGAGCGCCGACGTCGTGCTGGTGGGAAGCCGCCTGAGCGAGGCAGTTGCCGCGATCCGCCTGTCCAGAGCCACCCTGCGCAATATCCGCCAGAACCTGTTCTGGGCGTTCATATACAACATCATCGGCATCCCGCTCGCCGCGGGCGTATGGATCCCGATCTTCGGCTGGACGCTGAACCCGATGTTCGGCGCCGCCGCCATGAGCCTTTCGAGCTTCTGTGTCGTCAGCAATGCGCTGCGGCTGAATCTGTTTGACCCGCACAAGCGCAGAAAATATAAAACCGTCCCCGCGGAACTGCCCGCGGAGGTACGCAAAAAAGGAGAAGAATCTATGACAAGTACAATCGTCAAGGTAGAGGGTATGATGTGCCCGATGTGTGAGCATCATGTGCACAACGCGTTCATCCGGCATCTGGGAAGGCAGCTGATCTCGGTCAATCCCTCCCACGAAAAGGGAGAGGTCGAGATCGTCTCGATCGAGCCGATCCCCTACGATCAGATCGCGGCAGTCATCGCCGAGGCGGGCTACACCGCGAAGGGCATCAAGGAATAACGCCGCGGCAGTCTGCACGGCAGAAAAAAGGCTCCTGAGGATCTCTCAGGAGCTCTTTTCATGCGATTTTCGTTTGAGCAGGCTCTCCGGCAGCTGCGCGATCACGATCGCCGCGAACATCAGCGCACAGCCGACAAGCTCCGCGGGCTTCGGCACGATCCCCATGAACACGATCCCGCTGAGGGTCGCGAACACGCTCTCCATGCTCATGATGACAGAGGCGAGGGTCGGGTTATCGCTGTACTTCTGACCGATGATCTGCAGGGTGTAGCCGCCCGCGCTGGACATCAGCGCCAGGTACAGCAGCGGCAGCCATGCGTCGAGGATCGCTCCCGGCGCGGGACGCTCGAAGATCAGCATCAGGATCGCCGACAGCACGCCGCAGACGAAGAACTGCAGGGAGCTGAGCTTCACGCCGTCCACCGTGTCGATGAAGTGATCCACACACAGGATCTGCAGGGCAAAGCTCATGCCGCAGACCAGCACCACGATATCGCCCGTGTACAGCCCCGCGAAGCCGTCCGAAAGGCACAGCAGGTACAGCCCCGCGACCGCGATCACCACGCCGAGGATCACGAACGGTCCCACGCGCTTTTTCAGGAAGAGGCCGAATATCGGCACGAACAGCACGTACAGGGCGGTCAGAAAGCCGCTGTGCGCCTCTGCGGGCGCTCCCGACGGATACAGCGCGATGCCGAACTGCTGGAGATTCACGGACACGCACAGCAGCGTGCCGCAGAGCAATCCCGCACGGATCAGCCTTCTGCGGTCGGCGGGGGATCCCTCCCCGAGCCGTTTTCCGTTCATGCGCCGCGTGACATACGCCGCGGGGATCAGCGCGGCAGAGGCGATCAGCGAGCGGATCGCGTTGACCGTAAAGGGCGGCACCGTATCCGCCAGCGCACTCTGCGCCGTGAACGCGATGCCCCATATGACCGCCGCCGTCAGCAGCAGCGCCGACGACAGCAGATTGTTCTTTTTCATGCCTTCCACATCCTTGCCTTACCGTTCTATCTTATCCAAAATCCGACACGCTGTCAAGCAAAGCCCCGCGTTCCGTGAAAGTTCACAAATTATTCGTATTATTTTTCTATATTAGGGTTAAAAATCCATAGCCTTCGTGGTATACTTATTATGTCTATTTATGTGCGAAACACATAGGAGGTACGCAATGAAAAAGTTTGTGATTATTTCCGTCATCCTGCTGCTGCTCGCCGGCGGCGCGTTCGCCTTTTCGCTCAAGCACTATATCGACGTGACCCATCCCGCGGAGAAGTCCGACGATCAGACAGCGACTCAGGTGCATGAGGACGCGACTGTGAGCCCGGAGGCTCCCACCGAGGCGGCTGCTCCTGCGGTCGATCCGCTCGCGGACGGCGGTATCTTCGCCGCCAACTATGAGAAGGCAAAGGCCGACGTGGAGAACATGTCCAACGAACAGCTTGCCGGTCAGCTCATCGTCGGCATCTGCTCCGATCTCGATTCCGGCTCCGCGGATATCGTCCACTACGGACTGGCGGGCTATCTGTTCGAGAGCGGCGCGTTCCTGTACAAGACAGAGGACGAGATCAGGCAGGGTCTGTCGGATCTCAGCTCCGGCGCGAAGATCGCCCCGATCCTCGCCGCGCAGGAGGAGGGCGGTGAAAAGACCACCGTTTCCGGCACCGGCTCCTTCCCCGAGAACACCTATGACTCGCCGCGCAATATCCTCGCGTCCGGCGGTCTGCAGGAGGTGGAAAAGGCCGAGCTGGAGAAGGCGGGCTTCCTCAAGGGACTGGGCTTCAACGTGAACCTCGCTCCCGTGGTGGACATGCCGGATTCCTATGACCAGATCATGTACTCCCGCTCGCTGTCCGACGACGTCAAGACGGTTTCCGATTTCGCCAAATACTGCGCGAAGCATGTGCAGGCAAAGGGCATTTCCGTCGCGCTCAAGCATTTCCCCGGCTACGGCACGATCACCGACGCCGCCGCTTATGAGGCGAGCGCTGCCGGCGCCGCCGTTACCGACGACCGTCCCGCGGATACCATCCGCTCCAAGGATTACGAGCCCTTCAAGGCGGGCGTCAAGGACGGCGCACACCTTGTGATGGTCTCCAACGTGCTGGTCAGGAATATCGACGCCGCCCATACCGCCGCGCTGTCCTCCGCCGTGCATCAGGAGCTGCGCAATGTCGTCGGCTTCTCCGGACTGATCATCACCGACGCCATCGACGACGCGGACTATACCAACTACGCAGACGGCAGGGAGGTCGCCGTCGCCGCTGTTCTGGCGGGCAACGACCTCATTCTGGCACGCAACTACGGCGCCGCCTACAACGCGATCCTGGCGGCTGTCAACGACGGCACCATCAGCCAGGACCTGCTCAAGCAGACCTGTACCCGCGTACTGGCGTATAAATACACCGCCGGTATCATCAAATAAACATGCGACCGATCGCTTTTTGAGGTGAAATTATGAAAAAACTGCTGGCATTCATCCTGACCCTCGCGCTGATCCTGACGGCTGTTCCGCTGACCGTCGCCTTTGCCGAGGATGACGGCGTATTCGTCGTCGCCGACGGCGTGACCTACAAGGTGCATCAGGGCGATACCCTCGACTATGCTTATTATCTGAATCTCGGCGAGAAGATGACCTCTCTCGACGGCAGCCTCATCTATGACAGCGGTGCGCTGACGCTGAACGTCCCCGCGGATGAGGAAGAGGGGGAGGAGGATATCTCGCTGATCTTCCCGATCATCAGCGGCGCCGTGGTCGTCAATGACAAGACGCCGTCCCTGATCAAATACAACTTCTCGCTCCCGCAGGGCAAGAGCTTCACATCGGATACCTCTGCGCTGATCAAAGCGCGGTTCACGGTGACCGCATCCTCCGGCACCTATCGGATCGATAACGCCATCGTGACGATGGGCGGTCTCAGCGGTACGGTGTATGTCGCCGACGGTCAGGTAAAGACCGCTCCCGCGAAGATGGCAGGCGGTCTGGACGGCAGGACGCCCTATGACCCCGCCGCTCCCGACGCGACCGTTCAGCCCACACAGCAGCCCACACAGCAGGCGACCCAGCAGCCCACCGAAAAGGCGACCGCAGCGCCTGCGACAGAGCCGGGGCAGACCGCGTCCGGCGACGTCTTTGTGGTTGCCGACGGCGTGACCTTCAAGGTGCATCAGGGCGATGTGTTCGAATATGTCTATTATCTCTGCACCGGCGAACAGCTCTGCTCACTCGACGGCGAGTTCTTCTACGGCGCGGACGGTCTGGAAGCGATCATCCCGGAGAACGATGACGATCTGACCGTCGAAATGCTGTTCTCCCGCATCAAAAGCTCGGTGATCGTCCACGAGATCGATCCCGGCCGGATCAAGTTCAACTATTCCAACGCGAGAGGCAAGGCCTTTGACAAGGAGACCTATTCGGTCGTCAAGGCGCAGTTCAGGGTGACCGCCTCAGAGGGTACCTACGAGATCCGCACCGTGCTGCATACCGTCGCCGGCGCCGACGAGCACCGCTATCTGTACAACGATAAGGTCGTCGATCCGCTGAAAAAATGCGAGGGAACGATCCCCGCGCTGACGCCCTACGATCCGGATCAGACCGAACCGCCCACTCAGGCGCCCACTCCCGCGCCGACGGAGCCTCCCACACAGGCGCCCACTCCCGCGCCGACGGAACCGCCCACACAGGCGCCCACTCCCGCGCCGACCGAGCCTCCCACTCAGGCGCCCACTCCCGCACCGACCGAGCCTCCCACTCAGCCCGAAGCGCCGCCTGAGGGACTTTTCGTCAAGGCTGACGGCGTGCTGTACGAGGTCGCAAAGGGCGAGACCTTCACCTATACCTACTACCTGAATCTCAACGACAGACTTTGTTCTCTTGACGGCGACCTTTACTATGACGCCGACGGTCTCGATATCATCACCCCTGTCAACGAGGACGGGGAATCGGAGATCGCCCTGATCTTCCCGGTGATCGGCGACGGGGTCGTTCTCAATACCGGACTGGCCGGACGCATCAATTACAACTACTCCTCCGCCAAGGGCAAGGCGTTCAAAAAGGATACCTCCCGACTGATCGAGGCACAGTTCGTCGTCAAGGCGGAATCCGGCGTGCTGGAGATCAACAACTTCCTGCATGTCGTCGCCGGTCAGGAAGAGAAAAAGTACATCTTCGGAGACGAGATCATCGAAGCGCCCCGAAAATCCGCCGGCGCACTGCCCGAAAAGGAGCCGTATGATCCGTCCGCAGAGACGAAAATACTGACAGATCCCGCGACCGGCATCAAGGTCGCCGCCGACGTCGACGCGGCGCTGACCGTCAGGGAGATCGCGCCCGGGGACTTCAACTATTATCTGTACGATTCCGGGAACCTCAGGCTCTTTGAGATCAGCCTCGAAAAGGACGGCAAGCCGATCGCGCTGACCGCTCCGGTCAAGGTGATGTTCCCCGAGGCGTACTGCAGGGCGGTCTACCGCTTCAAGGACGGCATATTCACCGACGCGCAGGCGGCTTCCGATACAAGCGGCTATCGCACGGTACGCACCGATACGCTCGGACTGTTCGTCACGTCAAAGACCGATACCCCGCCCAAAGCGGAGAAGTACGGCAACGTGGACGGCGATGATGTGATCACCATCGTGGACGTGTCCTATATCCAGCGCCACCTTGCCGGCATCCGCAAATTCGACGCGGATCAGATCCGGATCGCCGATGTGGACGGCGACGGCGATGTGACCATCGTTGACGGCGCCTATATCCAGCGCTGGCTGGCAGGTATGCTCAGCGACAATCCGATGACCCGCTTCGGCTATCCCAAGCAGTGATCGTTCCATAACAAAACGCTTCCGACAGCATTTGCCGGAAGCGTTGTTTTTTTGTCGGGAAACGGTCGGTTTCCTGTCAAGTAATCGGATCTGGCTGCCCGCCCGGTCTGCCGCTGTGCGGCATCGCGCGGTGATGCGAAATGCGCGGGGCGCGATTTCCTGTGCGGTGCTGTCTGGATCATGCCAGCCCGAACTTCGACTCGAATTCCGCGAGATCATTGCCGCAGCTGACGGGAGCGCCGCAGTTTTTGATCGCGCTTTCGATGTCCTTCAGACCGTTGCCGGTCACGATGGATACGATCGCCGCGTCGGGATCGAGCTTCCCCTCACGGCTGAGCTTCAGCAGTCCCGCTGTCGCGGTCACGCCTGCCGGCTCGCCGAAAACGCCCGCGTTCTTCGCGAGATACCGCTGTGCCTCGCGGATCTCGTCGTCCGTGACGTTCACGCAGATGCCGCCGCTGTCCCTGATCGCCTTGATCGCCTTGTCCGCGTTGCGCGGAACGCCGACCGCGATGGAGTCCGCGTAGGTGTTTTCCTCCTGCGGCTGCCACGGCTCTCCCGTGACGACCGCGGTGTTGATGGGACAGCAGCCCGCCGCCTGTACGCTGATCAGCCGCGGGATCCTGTCGGTCAGCCCGACCATGTACATGTCGTAAAGTCCCTTGTACACGCCCGCGATGGTACAGCCGTCGCCGACCGATGCCGCCACATAGTCCGGCGCACGAAAGCCGAGCTGTTCGATGATCTCATGCGCGACGGTCTTTTTGCCCTCGCTGAGATAGGGATTGATGGCGGCGTTGCGGTTATACCAGCCGTACTTGTCGATCGCCTTTTTGGACAGCTCAAAGGTCTCCTCATAGCTGCCGCGCACGGCGGTCAGATTCGCGCCGAACATCATCAGCTGGGCGATCTTGCCCTTGGGCGCACGGTCGGGGACGAAAATGTAGGTGGATAGCCCCGCCTTTGCCGCGTTGCCCGCGAGGGAAGAGGCGGCGTTTCCGGTAGAGGAGCAGGCGATGGTATGATAGCCCGCCTCCACCGCCTTGGTGACCGCCATCGCCGACGCGCGGTCCTTGAGGGACGAGGTCGGATTGATGCCGTCGTCCTTGATGTACAGCGCCTTGACGCCCAGCTCCCGCGCGAGGCTGTCCGCCTTGTACAGCGGTGATCCGCCGACGCGCAGTCCCTGAGGGACGGTGTCCTCTTCGATCGGCAGAAGCGCTCTGTACCGCCACATGGTGGGATCGGGATCGTCGGCAAGCGCCGATCGGCTCAGCTTCGTCTTGATATATTCGTAGTCATACACGACGTCCAGGATCCCGCCGCATTCGCAGGTGGTGATATCCGGCGCCGCGGGATATTCGCGTCCGCATCTGACGCATTTGCAGCAGATCACATTGTTCATTTCAGGATGCCCACTTCCGCGTTGAATGCCTCGATCAGCTCGTCAAGCTGAGCGGCTTCCCTGTGGACCGCGTCCCAGGTGTTTTCGGTATCGTACCACAGGGCGTTCAGCTCGTCGACGTTGCGTCCCTGCTGCTCGACCCATGTGTAATATTTCAGGTTGTGGATGCGCTTGCGGTCGGTGTAGCGCAGCTCCATCAGATTGTCGGTTTTGAGCCCGAGCATGTGCAGGTGATGGTCAAGCTCCGCCGCCTGAACGGTGTAGCTGCCGTACATCTCGTTGAGCTCGTCGATGCGGCTCTGATACATCACGGCGCTGTCGGTCAGAACGGTGCCGACGACGTCGTGCTCGGTCAGCTCGTAATACTTCGCCATCTTGATGCAGCACAGGATGTTCGCGATGCCGCTGATGCCGAGATAGCTGAGCGTTTCCGCAAAGTCCCTGTCCAGCCCCAGCGTATCGACAAGGTACGTCTTGCCCGCCTCGGTATTGAACAGGCGCAGCAGACGCTGGCTGTCCTCGTCGTCGATCGCGATCGCCATGTCGGTATTCTTCACGTTGTGGATCCACGGGATGTGCTTGTCGCCGATGCCCTCGATGCGGTGACCGCCGAAGCCGTTGTCCAGAATGGTCGGACACTGGAGCGCCTCGCCGACGCCCAGCTTCAGATGCGGATACTGCTCCTTGAGATAGTCGCCCGCGCTCATGGTGCCTGCCGAGCCGGAGGTGAAGCACGCGCCCGCAAAACGGTCGCCCTCGCCCTTGATGGCTTCAAAGACGTCCGCCATCGCGTATCCGGTGACGTTGTAATGCCACAGCGGGTTGCCCATCTCCTCGAACTGGTTGAAGATCATGACCTCGGGGCGCTCGCGCAGCTCCCAGGTCTTGTCAAAGATCTCCTTGACGTTGGACTCGCACCCGGGGGTCGCGATGACCTCGCCGGCGATCTTGGAGAGCCATTCGAAGCGCTCGCGGCTCATTTCAGCGGGGAGGATGGCGATGCTGTCGCAGGACAGGAGCTTGGAGTTGAAGGCGCCGCCGCGGCAGTAGTTGCCGGTGGACGGCCATACCGCCTTGTGATAGGTCGCGTCGAACTGACCGGTGACCAGACGGGGCGCCAGACAGCCGAAGCTCGCGCCCACCTTGTGACAGCCGGTGGGGAACCATTTGCCGACCATCGCGAAGATGCGCGCCCTGACGCCGGTGAGGGCGGAGGGCAGCTCGATGCAGTTCGGCACCTCACGGAACAGACCGCCGGATTCCTTCGGCTCGTTCTTCCACGTGATGCGGAACAGGTTGACCGGGTCTACGTCCCACAGCCCCGTGACGCTGAGCTTTTCCCGGATGCTTTCGGGGATCAGCTCGGGGTGCTGCATCTGCTTGATGGTGGGGATGACGATGTTGTTCTCCCGCGCCTTTTCGATATTGTGCCGTAAGCCTTCCTTGTTGATGCTGAAATCAATCATTGTTGTTCTCCTCCTGTTTCAAATCAATATAGGAATATAGTGTGAATTTGGATATGCCGAAGTGTTTGGCGATCTTGTCGCCGGACTTGGTGATCAGCAGCGCGCCCTTTGAGTTCAGCCAGCGGATCGCCCGAATCTTGTCGTCCTTGTTCATCAGCGCGACCGGCTTGCCGATCAGCTGCGTGGACTGCCACAGAAGCTCGTCCAGCAGCTCGCCGACATGGGGCGTGATCTTCTGGGGATCGTTGTCCGCGTTCTCGTTGGGGTTGACCAGCTCCGACAGCGCCGACGACGCGACCGACAGGGCGGTGATGTCGTGGTTGATGGAAAAGATCGCGATGACCCTGCCGCTGTCATCACGGATATAGGTGGTCGAGGACTTGAGGATCTTGCCGTCCGAGGTCTTGGTGAAGTACCCGATGCGGTCCTGCGCTCCGGTATCGCCCCGCAGCTGCTCCAGCACCACCGCCGACGCACCGTCGCCGACCGCGCGTCCCGTGACCTCGCCGTTTTCGATGTAGATGATGGAATGCTCCGCGGCGTTGTCGTCGGTCAGGTCATGCACCGCGACCTCACAGCTTTTGCCGTAATGTGCGGCGATCGTGTGCGCCAGCGAGAACAGTGTGGTTTTCAGTTGATCGTTCAGCAAAAAATCACCTCTTTTTTCTTCTTTGAAATCGCTTTCACGCTTATTGTAAACTATCTGTCCGACAGAATCAATCATTTTTTATGAAAACCAAAAATATTTTCTGAATAATTCCAAAATCAAATTGACACGCCTGTTTAATTTAGTATAATGAAAACGGAATGAGCTTTCACCAAAGAGGAAGCCTGAAAAAAGGGGGATTCATATGGATTATTCGGCAATCAAAAAAGCGGCTCAGGATTATGAGAAGGATATGACCGCGTTCCTGCGCGAGCTGGTCGCGATTCCCAGCGAATCGGCACAGGAGGAGGGCGTCGCGAAGCGCATCGTACAGGAGATGCGTGATCTGGGCTTTGACGAGGCGTTCACCGACCCGCAGGGCAACGTCCACGGCGTGATGGGCACGGGCGGGAAGATCATCGCCTTTGACGGCCACATCGATACCGTGGGACTGGGCGAGATGTCCAACTGGACGTTCGACCCGTACGAGGGCTACGAGACCGATACCGAGATCGGCGGCCGCGGCACCTCCGATCAGACGGGCGGCGTCGTGTCCGCTGTCTACGGCGCGAAGATCATGAAGGATCTCGGGCTGATCCCCGACGGCTACAAGGTGCTGGTCACCGGTACCGTGCAGGAGGAGGACTGCGACGGCCTTTGCTGGCAGTATATCCATAACGAGATGGGCATCACCCCGGAATTCGTCGTCATCACCGAGCCGACCGACAAGGGGATCTATCGCGGTCAGCGCGGACGCATGGAGATCCGCGTCGAGGTCAAGGGCATTTCCTGCCACGGCTCCGCTCCCGAGCGCGGCGATAACGCTATCTACAAAATGGCGGAGATCGTGCTGGACATCAAGCAGCTCAACGATCACCTGCACTGCGATCCCTTCCTCGGCAAGGGCACCGTCACCGTGACACAGCAGTTCTACACCTCCCCCTCGCGCTGTGCGGTCGCGGACTTTGCGGCGATCTCGCTTGACCGCCGCCTGACCTTCGGCGAGACATGGGAGAGCGCGCTG
Organism: uncultured Eubacteriales bacterium; assembly: GCA_900315815.1. Taxonomy (GTDB): domain Bacteria; phylum Bacillota; class Clostridia; order Oscillospirales; family Acutalibacteraceae; genus Ruminococcoides. Next base: position 19,394 of record ONAS01000003.1, on the reverse strand, counting down.
GAAGAGGTGCGCAATCTGCCGTCCGTCAAGAAATTCAGCGCTCAGGTCAGCATGTACACCTATGAGCGTCCGTCGTGGACGGGTCTGGTATATCCGACGGAATGCTACTTCCCGACATGGGTCATCCCCGAGGATCACCCCGCCGCCCGCGCGATGGTCGCCTCTCATCAGGGCATGTACGGCGAGCCGCGCGTCGATAAATGGACCTTCTCCACCAACGGCGTGTCGATCATGGGCCGTTACGGGATCCCGTGCATCGGCTTCGGCCCCGGCGCAGAGGCGCAGGCGCACGCTCCCAACGAAAAGACATGGAAAGAGGATCTGGTACGCTGTGCGGCAGTCTACGCCGCCGTACCGATGAACTACGCGGAGGAGCAGAAATGAGCAAAACACACGAGTATGCCGAGCAGCTGAGGAATCTCAGCATCGATAATATGTATGAAAACGACTTCTTCCTGACGTGGGACAAGACGGACGACGAGATCGCCGCGGTCTTTGCCGTAGCGGACGCGCTCCGCGACCTCAGGGAGAGGAACATCTCCACGAAGATCTTCGACTCGGGTCTGGGTATCTCCAATTTCAGGGACAATTCCACCCGCACCCGCTTCTCCTTTGCCTCCGCGTGCAACCTGCTGGGGCTGGAGGTACAGGATCTGGACGAGGGAAAAAGCCAGATCGCCCACGGCGAGACCGTCCGTGAGACCGCCAACATGATCTCGTTCATGGCGGACGTCATCGGTATCCGCGACGATATGTACATCGGCAAGGGCCACACCTATCAGCAGGAGGTCGCCAGCGCCGTGCGTGAGGGCTATGAGGACGGCGTGCTGGAGCAGAAGCCGACGCTGGTCAACCTGCAGTGCGACATCGACCATCCCACCCAGTGCATGGCGGATATCCTGCACGTGATCCACGAGTTCGGCGGCGTCGGGAACCTCAAGGGCAAAAAGGTCGCCATGACATGGGCGTATTCGCCGAGCTACGGCAAGCCCCTGTCCGTCCCGCAGGGCGTGATCGGTCTGTTCACCCGCTTCGGCATGGATGTGGTGCTGGCGCACCCCGAGGGCTATGACGTGATGCCCGAGGTCGAGGAGGTCGCAAAGGCGAACGCCGCAAAGACCGGCGGCAGCTTCACCAAAACCAACGATATGAAGGAAGCCTTCCGTGACGCCGACGTGGTCTATCCCAAGAGCTGGGCATCCTTCCACGCGATGGAGGTGCGTACCGAGCTGTACGGCAACGGCGATTTTGCGGGCATCGATGCGCTGGAAAAGAAGCTGCTGCAGGAGAATGCCCTGCACAAGGACTGGGAATGCACCGAGGAAATGATGTCGCTGACAAAGGACGGCAGGGCGCTGTATCTGCACTGCCTGCCCGCCGACATCACCGACGTCAGCTGCAGGGAGGGCGAGGTCGCCGCATCTGTATTCGACCGCTATCGCGTGCCGCTGTACAAGCAGGCGTCCTTCAAGCCGTACATCATCGCCGCGATGATCTTCCTCGCAAAGGTAAAGGATCCCGCCGGGACGCTCGAAGAGCTGGAAGCCCGCGGGACGCAGAGAAAAGCGTATTGACGCAGATCATATGAAAAAGAAGATCGTAGTTGCCCTCGGCGGGAACGCCCTGGGCAAGAGCTTATCCGAACAGTACGAAGCAGTCAAGGTGACTGCAAAGGCGATCGCCGACCTGATCGAGGCGGGCAATGATATCATCATCACCCACGGCAACGGACCGCAGGTCGGAAAGATCGATACTGCGATGAACGCGCTGATCCTTGAGGATCCCTCCGAAGAAAAGACGACGCTCTCGATGTGTGTCGCGATGAGCCAGGCGTATATCGGCTATGATATCCAGAACGCCCTGCGCAAAGAGCTGACCCGCCGGGGGCTGTATAAGCCGGTCGTCACCATCATCACGCAGGTGGAGGTCAGCAACGACGATCCGGCGATGAAAAAACCGTCGAAGCCGATCGGCAAATTCATGACCCGCGAACAGGCAGAGAGCCTTCGGGAGCGTTTCGGATATTCGATCGCAGAGGACGCCGGCAGAGGCTGGCGGCGCGTGGTCGCATCACCGCTGCCGCAGTATATCATTGAGATCGACGCGATCCGCGCCTCAGCCGAGACGGGTTCCGTCGTCATCTGCTGCGGCGGAGGGGGCATCCCCGTGCGGCGCAAGGGAGAATTCCTCAAGGGCTGTGCCGCTGTCATCGATAAGGATTATTGTTCCGCATTGCTTGCCGAGAACCTGAATGCGGATATGCTGCTGATCCTGACGGCGGTCGAAAAGGTCAAGGCGGGTTTCAACACGCCCGGTGAACGCGATATCGACCGCATGACGGCCGATGAGGCGGAGCGGTACATCGCCGAGGGCCAGTTCGCCGCGGGCAGTATGCTGCCCAAGGTATCCGCCGCCGTGCGCTTTGTCAAGGGCGGCACGAACAGACAGGCGATCATTACCGATCTGAACAAGGCGATCGACGCCGTAAACGGAAAAACAGGAACCGTGATATATCAATGAAAGCAAAGGACCCCTGAGTGATCGGACTCAGGGGCTCTTTGCCGTTATGGGGCATGATGTTATTCCAGCTTTGCGCTGACAAATGCGACGCCGGTTTCCGGCTCGACCCTGTCGCAGGAGAACACGAGGGCTTTACGGATCTCGGTTGAGTCGGCGAGGGTGATGGTGACGTCGACCTTCAGCCGATCCAGCAGGGCGGTATAGATCGTCCTTTTACAGTCGGCGATGTTGAATCTGCTGTCATCGAAGCCGGGCTGTACGGTCGGCTGACCGAGCTTTGTGCCGGCGTGGTCATACCAGTCGCGGACAGCCTGACGCGCCTCCTCGGGAAGGGCTGTATCGGCGGAATCGGCACGCAGCCACAGGCAGGTATAGTTCTTGTCGTCCGTTTCTGCACTGACGACTTCGGACTGGTTGATGCTGAGGATCTCTCCGGTATCCTTATCCATTGAGGCGATGCCGAAGCCTCCGTTATGCAGGGTATATTCTACATTTTTAATGTTGTCTCCGGTCACATTTGCGTCGAATACAAAGAATTCGGTCATAGTGACTTCACCGGTGCTCTCGTAAAGCTCCCAGTCGCCGCCGACGGGATCCAGCGTGCCGATGGCGGTGAATTCCCTGTCGGTGACCTCTGCGGCGTTGACCGTGAGGGTGAACGGGTTTTCCTTCGGGCTGAGCGCGGGGATGACGAATACAGCTCCCAGCAGGATCACGATCGCGAGCGACGCGGCGATCAGCGATTTTTTCAATGTTGACATATGGATGATCTTCTCCTTTTTCTCATAGCTGTGTACGGCGTCGAGCATTTTCTGCACCGATCCCTCGGGCGCTTTGATGCTGTCCACCGTGCGGGTGTAGCGGTTCTCATTCATGGTGAGTGCCTCCTTCTTCCGTGAGGATCTGTCTGAGCTTTTTGCGGGCGCGCTGTAAGGACGAGCTGACCGTGTTGGGGTTCATGCGCAGGATCGCGGCGATCTCCTTGATGGTGTATTTTTCATAGTAGTACAGATAGATGATGCTGCGCTCCTTTTTCGGAAGGGACAGCACCTCCTCCATCACGCCGCGTTCCTCGGGCGCTGTCAGGTGGAGCCAGTCGTCGATGCTCTCGCGCCTTGTCTGCCAGAACTGGCGCCTGAAGCTGCTGCATTTGTTGACGGTCACGCGTATCAGCCAGTGCTTGACGGCGATATCGTCCTTGTCGGCAGGACATTTTGTCAGCATTGCCAGACAGACCTCCTGCATGATATCCTCCGCGTCCGTCGGATTTTTCAGGTGATGCACCGCAATGCGGTATATCATGTCCGCGTATTTGCGGATCATTCTTTCTGCTTGTTCGGTACCGATAGTGATGATGCTGTACCTCCTTTCACTTTTAATACGCATGAGGGCGCCCTGTTTCGTGCAGGGATGAAGATTTTTTTCAAAAGAATACACCGCCCTGTCCTGCAGAACGGTGCCGAATGATCGGAATATCATAGGATTTTTTGACCGCGGACGTATTTCGCGGAAAGCCCGGTCCGGTCTCCGCCCAGCCATACCGCGCGTTCGACGCGCTGCAGGAGGGTCAGCTCCTGCGGATGGGGGAGAGTGCTGTCGTCGATCACGACCGCGTCGCATTCATAGCCCGGCTCAAAGGAACCGACCTTCCCGAAGAATCCCCCGCCGCCCTTGGTCGCCATGTACAGCGCCTCGCTGAAGGTCAGGGGCTTTTTCGTGCTGTCGAGATGCCGCCAGTACATGCGGCTGAGCTGCATCGCCTCCGCCATCGCGGTGAAGAGGCTGACCGTATGACCGCCTGCGACGTCCGAGCCGAGTCCCACCCGCAGATCAAGATCGAGATAGCGGCGGATCGGCGCGATGCCCGAGGCGACGTTCATATTGGACGCGGGACAGTGGGCGACGGTCACCCCGCGCTCCTTCATCAGGGCGATCTCCTCGTCCGAGGAGTAGACGCAGTGCGCCATGACGGTGGGGATGCTCCCGCCGAACAGCCCGGATCTGTCGTAGACCTCGCCGTAGAAGCGGCTGTCGGGGCACAGCTCTTTGACCCATGCGATCTCGCCCGGATTCTCGCTTAAGTGAGACTGTACGGGCAGGGCTTCCTTTTCTGCGAGCCTGCCCAGACGGCTGAGCAGCTCGTCAGTGCAGGACGGTACAAAGCGCGGCGTGATGATCGGGCGGGTGCTGCGGTACCGATCGGCGGTCTCGCGGATCAGGCGCACGGTCTCACGAAAGGATCCCTCTGTCGTTTCGGTCAGGGCTTCGGGAGAGTTGCGGTCCATGTTGACCTTGCCGACATAGGACACCAGCCCGCTCTCCTCCATTTTATCCATCAGCAGACGGGTCGCGTCTGTATGGATCGTGCCGAAGATCACCGCGCGGGTGGTCGCGCTGTTTTTCAAAGCGTCCGCAAATATGGTATACGCCCTGTCGGCGTAGCTCAGGTCGGCGTATTTCGCTTCTTCGCGGAACGCGTAATGCTCCAGCCAGTCCAGCAGCTCCATGTCCGCTCCCAGACCCCGATAGGCGTACTGCGGTGCATGGATATGCAGATCCGCCATGCCGGGCAGGACCAGCTTCCCCCGATGATCGTGTACCGGGAGTCCTTGCGCGCTTTGGGGCAATTCGGTACAAACAAGCTCACACAGCCCGCCGCGGACGACGAGAAAGCCGTCCTCGACGGCGATCAGCTGTTCTTTTGTCGGGCAGTAGGCGATATCGCCGCGTATCACAAAGTCGTTCATATTATCACACCTTATCCGGGTCCGGCTGACGCCGCTGTATTATTATTATACTATATTTATCGGAGGCATGCAATAATATCAACGATTTTGCCGCAGAGGAATTAAGATTTTTCAGCAAATCGAACAAATATTCAGCGGATTTGGGCGTGTTGTTCAAAAATGATAAAATAGGGATAACAATTGATGACAATTTTGACACAATTTTCAATTGCCAATGTTTGACGGATTGGGTATAATTGATGTGTCGGCATAATGCCGATTGTGTCAACTCTGAAAGAATTGAAATTTTAGGAGGAAATTATGAAGAAAATTATTGCCATGCTTCTTGCAGTTCTCTTTGTTTGCGGCGCTCTCGCGGCTTGCGGCGGCAGCAGCGATAAGAAGACCGACGACAAGAAGTCCGACGGCGGCGAAACCAAGGCTGACAGCGATTTCAAGGTCGGCGTTGTACTCGTAGGCGATGAGAACGAGGGCTACACCTTCGCTCACATGGAAGGCATCAAGGAAGCTGCGAAAGAGCTCGGCCTTTCCGACGATCAGATCATCTGGAAGTACAACATCCCCGAGGATGAGCAGTGCAAGGATGCTTGTGATGACCTCGTAGGTCAGGGCTGCTCCGTTATCTTCACCAACTCTTACGGTCACCAGAGCTACACCCAGCAGGCTGCCGAGGAATATCCCGACGTTCAGTTTGTTGCGATGACAGGCGATACCGCTAAGGCTTCCGGTCTGGAGAACTTCAGCAACGCTTTCACCCGCGTCTATGAGTCCAGATACGTATCCGGTGTTGTTGCCGGTCTGAAGGTCAAGGAACTCCTCGACGCCGACAAGATCCCCGCTGAGGGCTTCGATGCTGACGGCAACGTCAAGATCGGTTATGTAGGCGCTTATCCCTACGCTGAGGTCGTTTCCGGCTACACCGCTTTCTATCTCGGTATCAAGAGCGTTGTTTCTAACGTCGTTATGGACGTTCAGTACACCAACTCCTGGTTCGATATGGTCGCTGAAGGCGCTGCTGCAGACGCTCTGATGGCTCGCGGCTGCGTGATCATCGGTCAGCACGCTGACTCCACCGGCGCTCCCTCTGCTGTTGAGGCTGCTCTGAAGGACGGCAAGGTCGCTTACTCTGTCGGTTACAACGTAGACATGCTCTCCGTTGCTCCCACCGCTGCGCTGACCTCTGCTACCAACAACTGGGCTGTATACTACAAGTACGCTATCGGCACCGCTAAGGACGGCGGCAAGATCGAAACCAACTGGGCTGAAGGCTATGACGCCGACGCGGTTGCGATCACCGCTCTGGGCTCCTCTGTTGCCGAGGGTACTCAGGAGAAGGTCGACGAGGTTATCGCTGCTATCAAGGCAGGAACCCTGCAGGTATTCGACCAGAAATCCTTCACCGTAGGCGGCAAGACCGTTGAGGAAGCGTTCGCTACCGACACAGACGGCGACTTCGCTCCCGACGCCGACAACGCGATGTTTGACGGCTACTATCACGAGTCTTACTTCCAGTCTGCTCCGTCCTTCCAGCTGAGAATCGACGGTATCACAGAGCTGAACAACAACTAAAAATCATAAGCTTAATCGCGAAGGGAAGCTGAAAATTCGGCTTCCCTTTGCGTGGTTTATCCAACAGTGGAGAGTGGTCAGTGATTAGGCGTCAATACCCGTGGACTAACCGCTGACCACTAACTACTGTCACAGACACAGGGGGGTAGAATTTCTTGGATAATAACATCGCCGTCAGTATGCGGCATATCACCAAGGCGTTCGGTACCAAGGTCGTCGCGAACAAGGACGTATCGATGGATATCGAAAAAGGCGAGATCCTCGCCCTGCTGGGTGAGAACGGCTCCGGCAAGACCACGCTGATGAACATGCTGTCGGGCATCTATCATCAGGATTCGGGTCAGATCTTTGTCAACGGCGAAGAGGTACATATCACCTCGCCGAAGGACGCCTATGACCTGGGGATCGGCATGATCCACCAGCATTTCAAGCTCGTCGACGTCTTTACGGCGACCGAGAACGTGGCGCTGGGCATGGACAAAAAGGTCGCGAAGAACAACAAGGAGATCGCGAAGGCGATCGAGGATATCTGCGACAAGTACGGCTTTGACGTCGATCCGAAGATGAAGGTCTACAACATGACCGTTTCTCAGAAGCAGACGCTGGAGATCGTCAAGACGCTGTACCGCGGTGCGAATATCCTGATCCTGGACGAGCCCACCGCCGTTCTGACGCCTCAGGAGACCGACAAGCTGTTCACGGTCATCCGCAATATGAAGGCGGACGGCAAGTCGATCATCATCATCACCCACAAGCTCAACGAGGTACTGGCGATCTCCGACCGTGTATCGATCCTCAGAAAGGGCGAGTACATCGGTACCGTCCAGACATCCGAGGCGACGGTCCAGTCGCTGACCGATATGATGGTAGGCGAGAAGGTAGAGCTGGATATCGAGCGTCCCGAGCCTGTCAGCCCGGAAAAGCGCATCAGCATCTCCCACCTGACCTGCCTTGATAAATACGGCGTCAAAGCCCTTGACGACGTCAGCTTCGACGTGAACAGCGGCGAGATCCTCGGCAACTGCTGGAGGCGATCGCAGGCCTGCAGCACGCGGAAAAGGGCAGCTCGATCGTCTATTATGACACCGCGAACAGGGTCGAGTGCGAGCTGGTCGGACTTTCCGTCACCGCCATCAAGAAGATGGGCGTGTCGCTCGCCTTTGTTCCCGAGGACCGTCTCGGCATGGGCCTTGTCGGCAGCATGGGCATGACCGACAACATGATGCTGCGCTCCTATAAGAAGGGACATCCGTTTTTTGCGGACCGCAAGACGCCCCGCAGCCTTGCAAACAAGGTCAAGGAAGAGCTTGAGGTCCTGACCCCCAGTATCCAGACGCCTGTCCGCAGGCTGTCCGGCGGCAACGTCCAGAAGGTTCTGGTAGGCCGCGAGATCGCCAGCGAGCCGACCGTACTGATGGCGGCGTACGCGGTGCGCGGACTGGATATCAACACATCATATACGATCTACCGCCTTCTCAACGAGCAGAAGATGAAGGGCGTCGCCGTTATCTACGTCGGCGAGGATCTTGACGTTCTGCTGGCGCTGTGCGACCGCATCGTCGTCCTGTGCGACGGCAAGCTCAACGGCATCGTTGACGGACGCACCGCGACCAAGGAAGAGGTAGGACTCTTAATGACACATTTAAGGGAGGGTGAAGCTGATGGCGGCAATGACAACGCATAAAAAAGATCCGCTTGTCCGTATCGCGCGGCGCGAGTCCATGCCCACGTGGCAGTCGCTGCTGATCCGTATCGGTTCGGTGCTGGCGGCGCTGGTTTTGGCGGGCGTGATCATCTATCTGCTGACGGGCGCCAGCCCCATCGACGTCTACAAATCCATGCTGCAGGGCGCCTTCGGCTCCAACCCGAAAAACTATGCCCAGAAGTCATGGATCACCGTCCGTGACACCATGATGCTCCTGTGCATCGCCGTCGGTCTTGCGCCGGCGTTCAAGATGCGCTTCTGGAACATCGGCGCCGAGGGTCAGGTGCTTGTCGGCGGTATCGCTACCGCGGCGTGCATGATCTATCTCAAGAACCTGCCTCCGCTGCTGCTGTTCCTCTGCATGGTCGGCGCGTCGCTGCTGGCGGGCGCGCTCTGGGGACTGCTTCCCGCGGTCTTCAAGGCAAAATGGGACACCAACGAGACCCTCTTTACGCTGATGATGAACTATGTCGCCTTACAGCTGACCTCGTTCTTCGTCGCCAAATGGGAGAACCCCGTCGGCTCCAACAAGGTCGGCATCATCAATCAGGGCGTCAACGCCAAGCAGGGCTGGTTCCCCGCGATCTTCGGTCAGGATTACCTGCTCAACGTCATCATCGTCATGGCGGTGACGGTCGGCATGTTCTTCTACCTCAAGTATTCCAAGCAGGGCTATGAGATCTCCGTTATCGGCGACAGCCGCAACACGGCGCGCTATGCCGGTATCCCGGTCAACAAGGTCATCATCCGCACCATGCTCATTTCGGGCGCGATCTGCGGTCTCGCGGGCTTTATCACCGTCTCCGGCTCCGCTCACACCATTTCCACCTCTACCGCCGGCGGCAAGGGCTTCACCGCCATCATCGTCGCCTGGCTTTCAAAATTCAACACCTTCACCATGATCGCTGTCGCGCTGCTGCTGACCGTCTTTGATAAGGGCGCTATCCAGGTCGCGACCGACTTCGGTATCAGCAAGGATATGTCCAACATGATCACCGGTATCATTCTGTTCTTCATCATCGGCTCCGAGTTCTTCATCAATTACAGAATGATCTTCCGCAAGAAAGAAAAGGAGGCAGCGTAATGGAAGGATTTATCAGCTTATTCCAGCAGGCAGTTGTCTTCGGTACCATCATCATGTTCGGCGCTATCGGTGAGATCATCACCGAAAAAAGCGGCAACCTGAACCTCGGCGTTCCCGGTATCATGTATCTCGGCGGTATCTCCAGCCTGATCGGCGTGTTCTTCTATGAGAACGCCGTCGACGAGCCGAACAAGTTCGTCTGCGCGGTCATCGCCGTCCTCTGCGCCTTCCTCGCCTCGGCGTTCGGCGGTCTGATCTTCAGCTTCCTGACGATCACCCTCAGGGCGAACCAGAACGTGACCGGTCTGACCCTCACGATCTTCGGCTCGGGCGTCGCGAACTTCTTCGGCGGTTCGCTGAACCAGCTGTCCGGCGGCGTCGGTCAGCTCCGCGTTCCCGCCACCTCCGACGCGTTCCGCACCCAGATCCCCGGTCTGTCCGGCATCGGCGGACCGATCGGCAAGATGCTGTGTCAGTACGGCTGGCTGGCGTATGTCGCGATCATCGTCGCGATCGTTGCCCAGTGGTATCTGAGCCGCACCAGAACGGGTCTGAACCTCCGCTCTGTCGGCGAGAATCCCGCCACCGCGGATGCGGCGGGCCTGAACGTCACCCGATATAAATACCTCGCCACCTGTATCGGCGCGGGTATCTCCGGACTGGGCGGTCTGTACTACGTTATGGACTTCACCCAGGGCAAATGGGCAAACGACGGCACCATCGAGAGCCTCGGCTGGCTGGCTGTCGCCCTCGTTATCTTCACCACATGGCGCCCGAAGAATGCGATCTGGGGCTCTTACCTCTTCGGCATCCTGTACTGGGTCTATATGTACATCGTCGGCATCTCCCGCGCGTCGCAGGAGCTGTTCAAGATGCTGCCGTATGTGGTCACCATCATCGTACTGATCATCATTTCTCTGAGAAAGAAGCGCGAGAATCAGCCGCCCGAGGCGCTGGGTCTGCCGTATTTCAGAGAGGACAGATAGGATCTCCGTGCGGGCGTGAGCCTCATACGGATCCGTCAACGACCTTCCGACTCCCCGCCGCTGCGGGGAGTTTGTTGAGTGAAAGGAGAGTACCGCCGTGGCGCTTTTGCTGCGTAATGTGCGCTGTGTGGTATCGTGCGACAAGCGCGACACCGTCTATGAAAAAGTGGATATCTTCTGCAAGGACGGCGTGATCAAAGCCATCGGAAAGGATCTGGACGTCGGCGCGGAGCAGGTCATCAACTGTACGGAGCTGCTGTGCTATCCGGGGCTGGTGAATACGCACCATCACTTTTATCAGATCTTTTCCCGCAACCTGCCTCAGACGCAGGGGCTGCGGCTGTTCGACTGGCTGACCGTCCTCTACGATATCTGGAGAAGGCTGGATCCCGAGGCGATCAGCCTCAGCTCCAAGTGCGCGCTCGCCCTGCTGATGAAAAGCGGCTGTACCACCGCCTTTGACCATCACTATGTGTTCCCGGGGGACAGCTCGCTGGGGCTTCTGGACGCGCAGTTTGCCGCGGCAGAGGAGCTGGGGACGCGGTTTTACGCGTCGCGCGGCTCGATGAACCTCTCCAAAAAGGACGGCGGTCTGCCGCCCGACAGTGTCGCCCAGACCACCGAAAGGATATTGAAGGACAGCATGGCGGCGGTCGAAAAATACCACGACCCATCCTTCGGCTCGATGCGTCAGGTCGCGCTGGCGCCTTGCTCTCCGTTTTCCGCTTCCCGCGATCTGTACAGGGAATCGGCAAAGCTCGCCCGCTCACTGGGCGTGCGCCTGCATACCCACCTGTGCGAGACCAAGGAGGAGGAGTACTATACCGAAACCGCGTTCAAGATGCGCCCGCTGGAGTACATGCAGTCGCTGGACTTTGTCGGCAGGGACGTCTGGTTCGCGCACGGCATCTGGTTCAACGACGACGAGCTGCGCGTTCTGCGCGATACCGGCACCGCGGTGACGCATTGTCCCACCTCCAATATGAAGCTGGCGTCGGGCGTGGCGCGGATCCCCGACATGATGCAGATGGGGATCCCGGTTTCTCTCGGCGTGGACGGTTCCGCCTCCAACGACGGCTCCGATATGATCGCTGAGATGCGGATGGCGTATCTGCTGTCGCGCGTGACCTACGGCAATCACGCCCCCGACGCGTATGACTGGCTGAAGGCGGCGACCGTCGGCGGCGCAAGGACGCTCGGCCGCGACGATATCGGCTCCGTCGAGGTCGGCAAATGCGCGGATATGTTCCTTGTGGACAAGCGTCGGCTGGATATCGTCGGCGCGGCGTACAGTCCCAAAACCATGCTTGCGGCGGTCGGCCTGAGCGGCGGCGTGGACTATACGATCGTCAACGGCAGGGTGACGGTGGAAAACGGCAGGCTTGTCCATACGGACGAGCGGGAGCTGTTCGAGCAGAGCCATCAAAAAATCAAACGATATCTGGACGTATTGTGATACGCAGGGCAGGAGTTTTCCTGTCCTGCTTTTTTGTTTCTGCAGATTCTGACAGGGTATAAGCGGCGGTGTGCGCAAATGATAATGCGAAAAACGCAAATAACAGCAGAATTATGGCGGAATGACGAAAAACAGTTGGTGATGTTGAATAAAAATATCCAATAAATATAGTAAAATGGCTGAATATGATTATTTATGAGCAAATTTGCTTGAATTTGCGCAAAGAAGTGCTATAATATGTACATAGTCTGACGATTTCAAGAGGTGCAAAAGAATGCTGACTCAGGAAAGATATCACTCTATACTTCAGATACTCAGCGAGAAGGACGCCGTGACCGTCGCGGAACTGGCGCAGGCGCTCGAGACCTCCGAATCCACGATCCGCAGGGATCTGAGCTATCTTGACGAGATCGGAAAGCTCAAAAAGGTTTTCGGCGGGGCGACCGCGATCCAGAGCAGCACCGGCGTGACCGAGCAGCCGTTTGAAAGCCGCGAAAGCGAGATGTTTGAGGAAAAGACCGCCATCGCGCGCTACGCGGCGACCTTTGTCCACGACGGCGACTTTGTCTTTATCGACGCGGGAACGACGACCTATCGGCTGATCGATTTTCTGACCAACAAAAAAGCCACCTATATCACCAACGGCATCGCGCATTCGCGCAAGCTGATCCAGCGCGGCTTCGATACCCACATCGTCGGCGGTAAGATCAAACCCGCCACGGAGGCGGTCGTCGGCACGACCGCGGTCAACCTGATCCAGCGGCTGAATTTTACCAAGGCGTTCATCGGCACCAACGGCATCGATCTGAGCGCCGGCTTCACCACTCCCGAGCTGGACGAGGGCGCGGTCAAGGAGGCGATGGTCAAGAAGGCGTATCTGACCTTTATCCTCAGCGACCACACCAAGTTCCGCAGGGTCTTCCCGGTATCGTTCGCCGATATTCACAAAGGATGTATTATCACAGACTCCGTCCCTGACGAGAGATTTCTGCAAGCTACAGTTATCAAGGAGGTCAACAAATGATTTACACAGTAACACTGAGTCCGTCCATCGACTATGTTGTCCGGCTGTCGAGCATGCGCTTCAATGTCACCAACCGTACCGACGAGGAAGAATTCTACTTCGGCGGAAAGGGCATCAATGTGTCACAGGTGCTCGGAGAGCTTGATCTGCCCAGCACCGCCTTGGGCTTCATCGCGGGCTTCACCGGCGACGCGATCGCGCAGGGCATCGGCAGCGACATGGTACGCACCGAGTTCATCCGTCTGGAAAAAGGCTTCTCCCGCATCAACATCAAGATCAAGGCAGGCGGCGAGACCGAGATCAACGGTCAGGGCCCCGATATCCCCGCCGATGCGCTTGAGCAGCTGATGAAGAAGCTCGACGGCATCCAGGACGGCGACGTCCTCGTACTGGCGGGCAGCATCCCCAAATCGATGCCCGACGACGTATACGAGAGAATGCTGGACCGCGTGTCGCATAAAAACATCATGATCGTTGTCGACGCGACCAAGCAGCTGCTGGTCAACTCCCTGAAAAACCATCCGTTCCTGATCAAGCCCAACCGTCTTGAGCTCAGCGAGATCTTCCACGCGGAGGTCGAAAACGAGGCGGACGTCGAGAAATACGCCCGCAAGCTGCAGGAGATGGGAGCGCGCAACGTCATCGTATCGCTCGGCAGAAAGGGCGCGCTCCTGGTCGATGAGACCGGCGGCGTCCATAAGCAGGGCACCCTCAAGCAGACCGTCATCAATACCGTCGGCGCGGGTGACAGCATGGTCGCGGGATTCATCGCCGGCTATCTCAAGACAAAGGACTACGGCTACGCGCTGAAGCTCGGCTCCGCCTGCGGCAACGCGACCTCGTTCCTGCCGGGTCTGGCGACTAAGGAGAAGATCTACGAGCTGCTTGAACAGTTCTGATTTTGTGAATGATACCTGAGGAAGGTATATTTCAATTTGGTTTGGAAGGTATATTTTTTATTCAGTCAATAGTTTATTTTATAATAAATGAAAGGAGAGTAAACTATGCGTATTACCGATTTGTTAAAGTCAAGCGCGATCGCCCTCGGTGTGAAAGCGGCTGACAAGCAAGCGGCGATCAACCAACTGGTAGCCCTTCATGAGAAGAGCGGTAATCTGAAAGACGTGAAAGCGTATAAAGAGGGTATCCTGAAGCGTGAGGAAATGGGTACCACCGCGATCGGCATGGAGGTCGCCATCCCGCACGCGAAGAGCGAGGCTGTCAAGGCTCCGGCTCTTTCGGCGATCACTGTACCGGACGGCGTCGATTACGGTTCTCCCGACGGCGCTCCCTGCAAGCTCATCTTCATGATCGCGGCCACAATGGACGGCGACGTCCACCTTGAGGTCCTGGCAAGACTGATGCAGATGCTCATGCACGAGGACTTCACCGCGAAGCTGAAGGCGGCGAAGACCCCGAAGGAATTCCTCGCCATCATCGATGCGCAGGAGACCGCTCAGTTCCCCGATGAGGCTGCCGCTCCCGCAAAGAAGGCGGACGGCTATCAGGTGCTTGCGGTAACAGCCTGCCCGACCGGCATCGCTCATACCTACATGGCGGCGGAAGCGCTCCAGAAGGCGGGCGACAAGATGGGTATCTCCATCAAGGTCGAGACCAACGGCTCCGGCGGCGCGAAGAACGTCCTCACCGCTGAGGAGATCGCTGCCTGTGACGGCATCATCATCGCGGCTGACAAGAACGTTGAGACAGCCCGCTTTGACGGCAAGCCCGTTTATTCCACCAAGGTTGCCGACGGCATCCATAAGCCCGAGGAACTGATCAGCAAGATCGTCAACAAAGAGGTCGCTGTATTCCACAGCGATAAAAAGGCGGATTCCTCCGCCTCTCAGGTCGGCGGCGAAAGCTTCGGCCGCAAGCTCTATAAACACCTGATGAACGGCGTATCGCACATGCTTCCGTTCGTTGTCGCGGGCGGTATCTTTATCGCGATCGCGTTCCTGATCGACGCTGCCGCGGGCGTTCCGCAGGACGGCAACTTCGGTACCGGCACACCGGTCTCCGCATGGTTCAAGACGATCGGCGGCATCGCGTTCGATTTCATGCTTCCGATTTTGGCCGGCTTTATCGCGATGTCGATCGCGGATCGTCCCGGTTTGTTGGTCGGTATTGTCGGTGGCTATTTAGCTGCAAAGGGTACAGCGTTTAACTTTATCATCGAAGGCATCGGCATCCAGGGCTCTACGGTATCCGGCTTCTTAGGCGCTCTGCTGGCAGGCTTCCTCGCCGGCTGGCTCTTAAAGAACTTAATGAAGGCATGCGACCATCTGCCGCGTGCGCTTGACGGTATCAAACCCGTCCTGATCTACCCGCTTGCGGGTCTGGGCATCGTCGGCGTCATGATGTGTGCTATTAACCCGTTTGTCGGTTGGCTTAACAGTCAGCTTGTCGAAGGCATAGGCGCTATGGCAAAGAATCCTGCGCTGATCGTTCCTGCCTGCGCACTGCTCGCCGGCATGATGGCGATCGACATGGGCGGCCCCTTCAACAAGGCTGCATATGTCACCGCTACCGGACTTTTGTCATCGGGTGTTATCGGCACCAACGAAGGCCCCTTCATGATCATGGCTGCTGTTATGATCGGCGGTATGGTACCCCCGATCGCGATCGCACTTTCCACCACCATCTTCAGAAAGAAGTGGTCTGCTGAAGAGCGCAAGAACGGTCCCGTCAACTACATCATGGGCCTGTCCTTCATCACTGAGGGCGCGATCCCCTATGCTGCGGGTCATCCGTGGCCGGTCATCCCGGCATGTATTGTCGGCTCTGCATCGGCAGGCGCACTGTCCGCACTGTTCGGCTGCACCCTGATGGCGCCTCACGGCGGTATCTTCGTACTGCCCACCATCGGCAATCCCGCGCTGTATTTCCTCGCGCTCGCCATCGGCTCTGTTGTCGGCGCGCTGGTACTCAGCCTGCTGAAGAAGCCCGTCAAGGAATAATCCGTCACTATTCAACGCACACCGGAGGTTGTTTCCTCTTAACTGAATGATAATATAAGGAGAGATGTAATATGGTATCAAAACAGCTCACGATCATTAACGCGCAGGGCTTCCACATGCGCCCGGCGCAGATGTTTACCGCTGCGATGGCAAAGTACGCCAGCGACGTCATCATCAAGTTCAACGGCGCGGACGTCAACGGTAAATCCCTGCTCAATATCATCCCCGCCTGCATCAAGTGCGGCAGCAACATCGAAATCGTCTGCAACGGCGTCGATGAAGAAGCGGCTCTGGCAGAGGCTGTCCAGATGGTAGAAAGCGGCTTCGGCGAATAAACAGCACCTGACCGTGTCCCGCCTCGCATTTCGGGGCGGGACGCGTTATCAACAGACTATATCCGTAAGAGGTGAAAACTATGCTAAAAGGAATCGGCGCTTCTGAGGGCTACGGCATCGGCAAGGTGATGATCGTTGAGGAAAAGAAGCTGGAGTATACGCCGCACGCCGTGATCGACGTGGACGCTGAGATGAAGCGTTTCAATGACGCGGTCGCCGTGTTTATCGAGGAGACCAGGGAGCAGGCAGCCGCGCTGAGGATCTCAGCGGGCGCGAAGGAAGCCGAGATCATGGAAGGCCACATCGGCATCATCAACGACCCCGGTCTGAAAATGAACGTGGAGAACCTCATCAACAACGGCACCTGTGTCGAGGCGGCAACCGAGCAGACGCTGGATATGTTCATCATGATCTTCTCGTCGACCGACGACGAGATGACCCAGCAGCGTGCGGCCGACTTAAAGGATATCAAGCACGCCCTGCTGTCCATCCTGCTGGGGATCAACGAGGTCAAGATCTCCGATGCTCCCGCAGGCACCGTACTGGTCGCCAAGGAGGTCACCCCCTCCATGACGGCGGGCATCAATAAAGACAACATCGTCGGTATCATCACCGAGACCGGCTCCCAGACCTCTCACTCCGCGATCCTGGCACGCGCGATGGAGATCCCCGCTGTTCTGTCCGTACCCAACGCGCTGTCACAGCTCAGCTCCGGCGAGCAGGTCATCGTAGACGGCACCAACGGCGAGGTCATCACCGCTCCCGGCGACGAGGAGATCGCCGACTATACCGCGCGCCGCGACGCGTTCCTGCGCGAGAAGCGCGAGCTGGAGATGTACAGAGGCAGAAGGACCATGTCGGCTTCCGGCGAGGAATATGAGCTGTGCTGCAACATCGGCTCTCCCAAGGACGCCGGCAAGGCGATCCAGGCGGACGGCGAAGGCGTCGGCCTGTTCCGTACCGAGTTCCTGTTCATGGACCGCACCGCTCTGCCGACCGAGGACGAGCAGTTCGAGGCGTACAAGGCAGCCGCTGTGATCCTGAAGGGCAAGCCGCTCATCATCCGCACGCTGGATATCGGCGGCGATAAGGAGATCCCGTATCTCGGTCTGGAAAAGGAAGAGAATCCCTTCATGGGATTCCGCGCGATCCGTTACTGTCTGAAGAACCGTGAGATGTTCAAGTCACAGATCAAGGCGATCCTGCGCGCGTCCGCGTTCGGCGACGTCCGCATCATGTTCCCGCTGATCACCGCTGTCGAGGAGCTGCGTGAGGGCAGAGCGCTGGTGGAAGAGGCGAAGGATTACCTGCGCAAGTCGGGCATCGAATTCAACGAGAATATCCCCGTCGGCGTGATGACCGAGACCGCCGCGTCCGGTGTGATCGCCGATCTGCTGGCGAAGGAAGCGGATTTCTTCTCCATCGGCACCAACGACCTGACCGGCTACACCATGGCGTGTGACCGCGGCAATTCCGACGTCAGCTATCTGTACTCTCCGTTCCAGCCCAGCGTCCTGCGCATGATCAGAAACATCATCGAGAACGCCGTCAAGGCGGGTATCCCCGTCGGCATGTGCGGTGAGGCTGCCGCCAATCCGATGATGATCCCGCTGCTGATGTCCTTCGGTCTGACCGAGTTCAGCGTGTCCGCTGTATCGGTCCTCAAGGTCCGCAAGAATATCGCGAAGTGGACCAAGGAGGAGGCGGACGCCGTTGCCGAAAAGGTCATGGCGATGGCCACCGAAAAGGAAGTCACGGAATACCTGAAATCGATCGTATAACAGCGTTACCGATTGGATGCCGCCCGGCATACGGGCGGCATTTTTGCGCAAAACCGCTTTACTTTTGCTCAAAATATGATATGATAATGTCATCAACAAGGAAAGGATCGTTATCATGAAGCTGAATCCCGAGTTTATCGTCTATAATGAGGACGGCGATACCCTGCTCGTCCCGACCGCCAAAGCGCCGTTTTCCGGTGTACTGCGCGGCAATAAAACCGTCGGCGCGATACTGGAAATGCTGCAGGAGGAAATCACCCAGGAGGAGATCGTTACCCGCCTCAGGGAGCGCTTTGAAGCAGAGGATGGCGTGATCGAAAAGGACGTGGAATCGACGCTGGCGGATCTGAGATCCATCGGCGCGATCGATGAATAGATACCCGAAAAAACACTGAAAACCCATTAATCATCCAAGCAGCGGCGATTTATCCCCCGAAGACGAAAGTTCCTTCGGGGGATTGGTGTTTTTCCACAAAATCAACCCTTTTCCGCGGGGATTTATCTGCCTTTCAAATACCCCGTAAGCATTGACATCAAGGCGATTTTATTATATTATTACTTTGAAAAACTACGTAATAAGCGGTGAACGATTATGATTACTTCCGTATTGGATTGGCTGGACGCACGCGCGTCCGACCACCCCGAAAAAAGCGCTTATATCTGCGGAGATACCGCCGTCAGCTTCAAAGAGCTGTCCGATATCACCAAGTCCGCCGGCACCTATCTTGCCGGCAAGCTGACTCCGGGTCAGCCGGTCATCTGTATGTCCGGCAGACATCCCTACACCCCCGCGTACTTCCTTTCGGTCGTCAGAGCGGGCTGTTATTATGCCCCGATCGACAGCACCATGCCCGTCGCGCGACTCAAGCAGATGATCGAGGTCGCCGACGCATCCACGATGCTGGTCGACAGAGGCAGCTATGAGAAGGCAAGCTCCCTGGACTTCAAGGGCGAGATCATCATCGCGGAGGATATCGTCGATACGCCTGTCGACGAGGAGCTGCTCCTTGCGGCGCGCCGCAATATCACAGAGCTTTGTCCTTTGTATATCATCTTTACCTCCGGTTCCACCGGAAAGCCCAAGGGCGTTATCACCTCGCACCATTCGCTGATGTGCTACATCGACGCGGTGTTCGAGGCGCTCATGGTGGATGAGAACGATGTGTTCGGCGGTCAGGCGCCGCTGGATTATATCGCCGCCGTCAGGGATATCTACTTCCCGCTCAA
>ONAS01000013.1 GCA_900315815.1 uncultured Eubacteriales bacterium | reverse complement strand
CTTTGATTTTTCCTTTCTTGGGCATAACAAAAGCTCCCTTCATGTTTGACAGTGTTTTTTCATTTCACTGTCTTCCATAAAGGGAGCATACCATCGTTCGGCGCCGGAGGCTGTGTTCTTTCGATCGTGATCCGCGATCGTTGTTTCTGTCAGGATATCCCTGCTCCTGTGACGCCCTTCGCAGTCAGTGTCACTTACCGTAGGTCTCCTTGCCGGTAAATCCCGTCCACTGTTCGGCGATCGTCGACGGCGGCGTGCTTGCCGCGAACACCTCTTCGGTAAACGTCTCTATCTCCGTTCTCGCGCGGCCGGTCGCCTGGAGCAATACGGCGTATTCCTTTCCCGAGGAATCCTTTGCGATGACCATGGCCGCATCAATGTCTTCTCTGAAATACTGATCGATGATCTCGATATTGACGATGGCTTTGATGACGTCTTCCAGATCGACGTCCTTTTTGCCGGCGGGATCGGCATATCCCGCCACGATGTGATCGGTCTTCATGGAAGCGACAGCGCCCTTGTCCGCCGCCTTGTCATAATCCTCCCGATCCCATATCTTTTCATAGATCCCGTCGGACGCGCTGAATGTGCAGTGCTGAGTGATCGTTTCTCCCTCAGGCTTGAACTTCCGCAGGAAGCGTTTGAGCGTTTCATCCTTTGCCTCCCACTCGTAGCCCTGCTCCTCGAGCAGCTTTACCATCTCGGGTCCGGTCAGCTCCGTCATGGCGTACAAGGTCGGAAAGCCTTGCGCGTCGAGACATCTCTCATCGAATGAAGACGGAGCATCGGCAGGGGCATCCGAAGACTCTGTCTTTGCCGTTGAGGACGCTTGAGCGCCTTCATCCGGCGACGGCTCCCTGCCGGAGCATCCCGCCGTAAAAACAGACAGCAATATGACGATCATCAACAGCGCGGTCATTCTTTGATAACGCTTCATCGAACATTCCTCCTTCATCGGTTTCATTGATTCTTTTAAATTATATGGATAATATCAGATGCTTCATTGAATTCGATCGGAGCGGTCCGTATCAGACCTGTCTCAGCATGATCTCGGAGTAGAAGGTCTTGGCGTCATAGCGGAAATTGCAGTAGCCGTTGTTTTTCCGGACGATCGCTCTCACAGATTCCAGACCGATCCCGTGACCGTCCGCTTTGGTGGAGCTGAATTTACCGTTCTTTTCCCTGACGACGCCGTTATACGGATTGGATACGGCGATATACAGATCGCCGTTGAGCTTGGTATCGGCAACGAACAGGATCTCCGACCCCGGACGGTCGACCCTTTCGGCGGCGGCAACGGCGTTATCGAGTATGTTGCCGACAATGGAGCACAGCTCATAGTCGGAGATGATGATGCTTTTCGCGACATTTAGCTTTGTCGTCAGCGTGATCCCCTTTGACTGAGCGTCCGATACATAATACGCCGTAATGGCGTTCAGCGCAGTGTTCTCGCAGTAATATACGGGCGCAGAGTTGGCGTCGATCCGCTCGCCGTACTCATCCAGAAGCTGTTTGAGCTTTTCGGTCTCTCCGTTATCGGCAAGAGCCTGCGCGGTTTTTGCCATATAGACGAAATCATGGCGCAGCCGCGCGCTGCTGTCCAGATACTTTTTCAGGTTTTCATACTGCGCCACCTGCAGACCGAGCAGCTGCGCGTTCTGTTCGGATTCCGCCTTGTCGGTGATCGCCTTGGCGATCCTGTAAAGCATCATCAGGACGATGACATAGAATACAACGAGCAGAAGCTCGACCATGATATACATCTGAAACACCCTGCCGACGCGGACGTTCGCGGTATCCTGCGGGATCATATAATAATTCGCCGCAGTCACGATGGCCGGCACCGCCCAGATGAACCGCCAGACAGCGTTGATGTTATCATTTTCGATCAGCCACCTGAGCCGCCAGATAAAGATCATCTCCGCCGTAAGGAACAGAAGGGATATGCCCCATTTGGCGGCAAGCTCGACAAGCATCTCGATCTGAGGATCGACAAAAGCCTCGACGAAGTGCGTGGACAATCCGCCGAAGGAAAAGATCGCGATCGTACTGATAAAAATGAACCACAGCTTGTTTTTTTTGATATCAAATGCCAGAAAATAAAACACGGCCGCGGGGATCAGGAATATCAACAGCGGTATATCGGCATCAAGATCCAAGCCGTCGCGTATCAGACCCAATATCACCGACGATACAGCGGCGGCGGCAGTCACAAGCGGCAGCAGAACGCGCGTTCTGAGCCTGCCGGATTTCAGGACAGGCAGCATGCACATGACAGCCGCCGGCAAAATCGCCGCGTAATCAAGAATGTAGAATAACAGCTTGCTCATAGACTAACCCTTAGAAAGCATTTTTTTGAATTGCCAGTCATAGAATGCCTGCTCGGTCTCTTTGATCCTTCTTCTGCTGACAGGCACCCTGTCTCCGTTGACCATCATACATGCCAGATTGCTGATATGCGAGATGTTCTCAAAGTTGACGATCGCGCCCCTGCCCACGACCGCAAAGGACGGATAAGGCGCAAGCATCGCGGACAGCTCGGTAAAGGAGATGCGGATCTTCAGCACGGTCGATTTTGTGTGTATCTCGCAGTAGTTCGAATACGAAAGCCCGTACAGGATATCGCCGAGCGACAGCTTGATATGCTGTCTGTCGGAGGTCACCTCGATATACTCGCCGCTCTTGTTCAGCGCACGCAGCGCTTCGTCCAGCACATAGAACAGCCTTTCGTCGGTATACGGCTTGATCACATAGTCGAACGCGTGACACGGGAACGCCTGCGGCATGAATTCGGGACTGGTGGTGATAAATACCAGCAGGGTCTCAATGCTGACGCCGCGCAGCATCCGGGCGGTCTCGATGCCGCTCCTGCCGTCCATCATAATATCCATAAAGACGACGTCGTATCGTTCCGAGCCGAGATGCCGCGAGAACAGCTCGCCGCTGTCAAAGGTCCTCACGGACACGTCGCCGTTCTTTTGCTTTGCCCATCTTTCTATGGATTGATACAGTTTATCCTGCTCGGATCGGTGATCATCTACGATAGCGATCTTCATAAGATTTCTCCGTTTCTGATAATTTCATAGTATCGGGAATCCGATTCCATTCTACTACCGTTTGTCCCTGAAATCAACCGTTCGTCCCTAAACTATTGCGATTTGAGGATTTTTTATTTATATTTATTGTGAAGTAATGTCGAAAAGGATAGGGTATGGCGTCAAGACGCATTCCGAAAAAGTGTATCGTATCTCACTTCTTTTGGCACGGTGTATGATCGCCTCCGCCGCGGCAATCGGAACAGCGGCAAGCCGGCGGATGATCCGTTTTCGGCAAGCTCAGCGGCGTCGCTCCGTCCGGCGGTTTTGACCGGACAGGCTTCTGACAAGGCATATGACCGCGGTATGCGCGACGACAGCTTCGGTCCGGACACTCCCGCCTGCGCGGCGGGCAAGCACAGCAAGCTCGCAGTCGTCATCAAATCTTTTCCCGTTGAAGAGGGCTGACAATGAAAAAGAAAACAGATCACAATAAGAATAATACAAAGAAAACGATCATGATCATCGCGGCAGCGGTATTACTGCTCGCCGCCGTTGTGATGCTCACCCTGTTCCTTTCCGGTGCTTTCCAAAAGGGTCAAACGGATGACAAAAAGGAAGATCACAAGGGCGTCGTCGGCGTGATATCGGACGACTGGGATCCCGGCGTTGAAGAACCGACCGACAGTCAGCAGCGCGGCGGCACCAAGATACCGGGCTACTCTTCTGCCGAGATGAACGCAGGCGACAAGAGCCTTGTCATCCGTATCGGCAACCCCAAAGACAATAAGGTCGGCTTTTTCGCTTCTTTGGTGCTCTCCGACGGTACGGTGCTGTACGAATCGGGTCTGCTCAAGCCCGGTCAGGGACTCGACGAGGTTCCCTTGAATCAGACGCTTGAAAAAGGAACATACGACGCGAAGGTCGTCTATCAATGCGTTTTGCTCGACGGAGAAAACACACCGCTCAACGCAGCGGAATCCGGCTTTAAGCTTTATGTCAATTAGGGCTTTCTCAATCACAGCCTTAAAAATATCAACACAAGAAAGGAATATCCACATGAAAGCAAAAAAACTATTCACCCTTATCCTTGCTGTCCTGATGATAGCACTGTCCGTTGTTTCCGTATCGGCAGGCACGCTGACCGAATCCAATCCCGACGGACAAACAGAAGTCAAAGCGCACATCGGCGGCACGACCCCTGAGCCCGGTGATGTGACTTACATCATTTCCATCCCGGACGTCGTTGATTTCGGCGAACTTCATCAGGTAAGTGAGAATCGGGACGTCAGCTATAAGGTCAAGCTGGAAGAGGTCAACAATCTGGATACCGATAAACAGCAGATCAACGTCTATGTCAAAGATCAGTACGCTACCGTAGAAGGCGATCAGGAATTCTACATCGCCAATAAAGCTGACGCCGCCAAGAAGTTCAGCTACAGCGTATACGACGTTCCTGCCGCGGAAATCGACGATGATAAAACCAGCCTCAGCCAAAACACCATGACCCAGGCCGCAGGTTATTACCTCACCGGCTTTACCACCCAGGGCGAAGAGCTCAACGGTAACCTGCGCTTTGATCAGACACAGCTGATGGGCTACAATCTTGCCGAGATCGTAGGCGACTACAGCGGCTACATGATTTTCTTCAGCATTATCGAAGACCAGTAATGCGCTGAAAGGCTCCATGAATTAATGAAAAATTGCATATTGAAGGGCTTGTGTTTATTTTTCATGCTCCTGAGCCTTGCCGCACTGTTGGTTCCGATCGCGTTTGCGGCGCAGGACGGACACGGCGGCAGCACCGAGGTGATCGCCCGTATCCATGAGCCGACCGAGCGTGTGACCGATGAAACACAGCCCTTCACCGAACCGACTTCTCAGACCGACAGCTCGTCCGGATCCGCTTCGGGCGGAACGCCCGTTCAGACAGGCTATTCCGTTCTGTGGCTCATCCTCTCGGCGGCTTGTCTGGCAGCGGCTCTCCTGCTGATTTTCAGGCTGAGAAGCGATCAAAACAAATCAAAGTGAGGTAACTATGACTGTATTAATGATTATTTTCGGGATCCTGATGATCGCCTGCGGCATCTCCTGTATGTGCACTCCGCTGATCACCTTTCTTGACGCGGGATATTTCATCGTGATCCTGGTTGCGGTCTACGGCGTTCTCGGAATCATCAGATCCATCGCCGAAAAAAGATTCGGTGTCCCCTTTGTTTTCAGCATCCTCAGCGTCATCTTCGGCGTTGCTGTGCTGTTCTTCCCGAATCTGATGCTGCTTGCGGACGGCGTTCTGATCTACATGGCCGCGGCATGGTTCGTATTGCAGGGATTTGTATCCGTGTATACTTCCGTGACGGTGACAAAGCAGCTCGGCACGAAATGGTGGATCTTCCAGCTGATCATCGGTATCCTGGGAATCCTCCTCGGCATCTACTCCTTCTTCCATCCGGCAGTTGTCGCTGTTTCCATCGGCTTCCTGATCGGCTTCTACTTTATCGAAACCGGCTTTACCATGATTTTCGGTTCCGTCAAAAAGAATTGATCCCATCCGAGTGATATGTGTCCCCGCATCTTCTGACAGGGGCGCAAAAGCCGGAACAGCACAGCGGCGATCGGTCATCCGATTTGCCGCGGCTTCACTGATGCAAAAGGCAGGATATCCGTCTTTGGAGCTCCTGCCTTTTTGATATTCGTCTGTTTATGCGTTTTACAAAAAGACCCATTTTTGCTGTTGACTCCGGGAATGATCTCTATGAAAAAAATGAAGGACGACAGTCTGCGTACGCAATACCGGCGGCGTGTGAAACCTCCTTTTTGTATGACAACGGCTTTGGCGTTCCCTCCGTATCAAAAAAGCGGCTGACTTCGACGCGGACAACGAGATCACCGTCATCGACGCACCCTGATCCGGCGATCGCTTCCGAGGTCGCGATCGAAACCGTCGAGATCGCACACGAAGGCATGACCAGAATTTCCTGATATCAGATCATACATACTTTACAGCCGGCAAGAGCACCTTGTCGGCTGTTCTTTTTTTGTCGCCTGTTCCTGTTTTTCCGTGGCATGATACCTGCGCATAACGCGTCGGTGCCGTTCGGGATCCGATGCGCAAGGAAGCAGATGAGCCGAATCGGGGCGAGGAGTGAAAAACCGTCGATCTCTGTCAAGAATATTGACTTTTTTCTTGTCATCACAAAGATAATAAGGTATAATGAATGTGTATATTTGTGCTCCGTCAAAACGAGTAACGCTAAATCACCCGCAAAGGAGAAAGTCATATGAATTTATCAGTCACAACCGAAAACAAAGTCAGCACCTTTATCATCAGCGGCAGGATCGACACGCTCACCGCTCCCGAGCTGGATGCGAAATTCAGCGAGATCGAGCCTGAGGCTGACAAAGTGATCTTTGATATGACAGAGGTCGAGTATATCTCGTCCGCGGGAATGAGAGCTATCGTAACGGCACACCGGGCGATGGCGAAGAAAGACGGTCTGGTGCTCAAGGGTCTCAGCAAGAACGTCAGGAACATCATCAACCTGACAGGCTTTACTAAAATACTGAATATCGAGGAATAAGCCATGAAAAGATATCCCCTGTCAAAAACCGAATACGGTATTTATATCGAGCAGACAACGCGCGGGGACTGCGCGTATAATCTGCCCTTTTTGGTAACGCTGCCGCAGGACGCCGACCTCGACCGAATGGAAGAGGCTGTACGCACGGCGGTTGATGCTCACCCCTGCCTGAAAACAGCCTTCGCTATCGATGAAAACGGCGATGTGTATAAATACCGCCGCGATGAAGCGGTACAGATCGAGCGCGTGCAAACGGACAGCTTTGAGCCCTACGACTATGTCTCAAAGTTCGATTTGCACAATGATCGTCTGTACCGTTTTTATATTGTCACAACTGCGTCACAGCGCTTTCTGTTCTTTGATATCCACCATATCATCTTTGATTACACCTCCTGCGCTGTGCTGCTCGCGGACGTCGACCGCGCATATGCCGGCGAGGCTCCGCGGGGCGAAGCGTTCGGCGCGGATGACTTTGCCGTCGAGGAGCAGGAGCGTCTGAACAGCGCGGCATATACCGCCGCGAAGGCGTACTATCAGAGCGTCTTTGACGGCGTGGATACCGATACCGCTTTCTTTACGGATCAGAATCTGCGTCCTCATGAGATGAAGGAGCTGGTCTACCGTTTCAGCTCGGTCGACTCCGATATGCTCAGGGCGCTGGCAAGGGCAAACGGCGTCAAGCTCAGCACCGTGTTCAACGCCGCGTTCTCCTATCTGCTGTCCAGGCATACGGGCAGCGAGCAGGTGCTGTACGCTACCGTCCATCACGGCAGAGATGAACGGCTTTCCGATACCGTCGGCATGTTCGTCAAGACCTATCCCGTTCTGGCGGAGATCAAAGAGGATGAGACGGTTTCCGCTTTTCTGAAAAAGCTCGACAGCCATATCACGCTCAACCGTGAAAACGATCTCTATTCGTTTGCGGACTTTTCCGCCGACTTCAGACTCAATCCGACGGTGCTGTTCGGCTATCAGGGCGACGTCGTGCAGGAAATGACGCTGTGCGGCGCGCAATGTTCCGTAAAGCTCCTTGCGATGAAGGATCCGAAAGGCGGCTTTGAGCTGACCGTCAGGCGTGAGAACGGCCGTTTCACCGCTTATGCCGAATATGAGCAGGATCGGTATGATGACGCGATCATCACCGCTATGCTCGAGAGCATGGACAAGATCCTGCTCGATATGACCTCAGCCGAAAAGCTCGCCGACATCGATATGCTGACCGAGGACCAGCGCAAAAAGCTCGATGAAAACAACCGCCTTGAACTGGACTATGAGCTCACCGATATGGTGACCCTCTTCCGCAGACAGGCGGAGGAGCACCCGGATAACATCGCCGTCGTTTACGCCGGCAAACAATATACATACGGAGAGATCGACCGGATCACCGAGAACATCGCCGCCTTCCTGAAAGAAAAAGGTATCGGCAGAGGATGCGTTGTATCCGTACTGATCCCGCGGTGTGAGTACATGCCGATCGCTTCGCTGGGCATCCTGAAAACAGGCGCCGCATATCAGCCTCTTGACCCGAGCTACCCGGTCGAACGACTCGAGTTCATGGTCAAGGACGCCGACGCAAAGTATCTGATCGCCGACAAAAACCTTGTCGACCTTCTCCCCGGTTACAGCGGTCCCGTGCTGTTTATCGACGAGATCCCTTCTCTGCCTGACGCAGAAAGAGTACAGGACGGGCCCTCGCCCGATGATCTTTTCATCCTGCTGTATACCTCGGGCTCAACGGGCGTCCCCAAGGGCGTCATGCTTGAACACCGCAACCTGTGCGCCTTCTGTGCGGCGTACCGCGATAACAATAAGCTGGACGAGAATTGCCGTGTCGCCGCCTACGCAAGCTACGGCTTTGATGCAAATATGTTTGATACATATCCTGCGCTGACCGGCGGCGCTCAGCTGCACATCATTCCGGAGGATATCCGTCTTGATCTGATGGCGATCAACCGCTATTTCACGGAAAACGGGATCACCCACAGCTTTATGACCACCCAGGTCGGCAGACAGTATGCCGATCTGTTCCCGGAATCCGGCGATCTTCAGTGCCTCCTGACCGGCGGCGAAAAGCTGGTTCCGGTAGAGCCTCCGAAAAGCTATCGCTTCTTTAACGGCTACGGTCCGACAGAGTGCACCATCTTTACCAACCATCATGAGGTCGACAGACTGTATGAGCGCATCCCGATCGGCAAGCCGCTGAATAACCTCAAGCAGTATGTCGTTGACAAGCACCTGCGCAGACTTCCCGTCGGCGTGCCCGGCGAGCTGGTCACTGCGGGTCATCAGGTCGCGAGAGGCTATCTCAACCGCCCCGACCAGACCGAAAAGGCGTTCATCAAAAACCCGTTCACAGATGAAGAGGGTTACGAGCGTGCCTACCGCACGGGCGACATCGTGCGCATGCTGCCCGACGGCGTCGTCGACTTTGTCGGCAGAAACGACGGTCAGGTGAAGATCCGCGGCTTCCGCATCGAGCTGAGCGAGGTCGAGGGGATCATCCGCAAGTTCAAGGGAATCAAGGACGCGACCGTCCAGGCATTTGAGGAAGCAGGCGGCGGCAAATATATCGCGGCATACATCGTATCCGACGACAAGGTGGATATCGACGCGCTCAACGCGTTCATCCTCGAGAACAAGCCGCCGTATATGGTTCCCGCCGTGACCATGCAGATCGACCGCATCCCGCTCAACCAGAACCAGAAGGTCAACAAGCGCGCTCTGCCCGTGCCCGAAAAGAAGGCAGAGGACGTTATTCCGCCCGAGAACGCGACCCAGCAAAAGATCTTTGACTGCATCGCTCAGGTCATCGGCACGCAGGCATTCGGCATCACCACCGATATCTTCTACGCGGGTCTGACCTCTATCGGCGCCATCAAGCTGAACGTCCTGCTGTCAAAGGAGTTCAGCGTACCGGTCGCGATCGGAGATCTGCGCAAAAACAACACCGTACAGGCGCTGGAGAAATTCCTGACCGGCGCGAAAAAGCAGAAGAGCTATGATATTCTGCCCGACTATCCGATCACCCGTACCCAGAACGGCATCTTTGTCGCCTGCGTCGCAAACCCGGCGACCACGATGTACAACATCCCGTTCCTTTTCACGCTGAGCGACAAGGTCGATCCTCAGCGTCTGAAAAAAGCGGCAGACGCCGCCCTCCTCGCGCATCCGTACCTGCACACCACCCTGTTTTTGAACGACGCGGGCGATATCCGCGCCAAGCGCAATGACAGCGATCCCGTCACGGTCCGCATCGAACAGACCGACAGCCTGCCCGGACAGGATGAGCTGGTGCGGCCGTATGATCTCATGAACGGAAGACTGTGCCGTCCCGTGATCTATCTGACCCCGCAGGGCAATTATCTGTTCCTCGATTTTCATCACATCATCTTCGACGGCGCGAGCGCGGCGGTCCTCCTGCAGGACATCGCCGACGCGTATGACGGCGCCGAAATCGAAAAAGAAACCTTCTCGGGCTTTGAGGCGGCGCTCAAGGAAGAAGAGGATCGCCGTTCAGACCGTTTCCCGAAGGCAAAGGCATATTACGATTCTATCTTCAAGGGCTGTGACTCCGACTGTCTGCCCAAGCCCGACCGCAGTGATCCTGTCGAAAGCTCGGGCTTCCTGACCAAGCAGACCGATATCCCGATCGCGCCGATCCGCGAATGGTGCGACCGCGCTGGCACCACCGTCAACGCCTTTTTCAACGCGGTATTCGGCTATGTCGTCAGCCGCTTCAACTTCTCCGATGAAGCGGTCTTCACCACCATCTACAACGGCAGAAGCGGTTCCGAAACCGTCCGCAGCACCGGCATGTTCGTCAAAACGCTGCCTGTATTCTGCGCCGTCGACGGCAAGGCGAGCGTGAGCGACTATGTCCGCGCTGTCGGCGATCAGCTGATCGGCAGTATGGAAAACGACATCTATTCGTTCTCGGAGATCGCCGCAGAATTTGATATCCGCCCGGATATCTCGATCGCCTATCAGGATGAGATGACCGAGTCCGTAACGCTCGGCGGAGAAGCCTGCCCGCTGACAATACTCACCCTTGATATCGCAAAATTCCCGCTGTCGATCGACGTATACATCTGCGGCGGCAAGCTGAGACTTCTGGCGGAGTATCGCGCCGATATGTTCAGCGAAACGCTGGTCTCCGGCTTTGTTGACGCGCTCTCCACAGCCGCGGTGCGTTTCACCGAGGAAACCCTGCTGGGCGGGATCTCCCTGCTCAGCGACGAACAGCGCGAGGCGATCGCCGAATTCAACAAGACGGATCATCCCGTTGAGCTGTGCAGTGTGAACCGCCTCTTTGAGAAGCAGGTCGAAAGCGCTCCGGATCACGTCGCCGTGATCGCGGACGGCGTTCAGCTGACCTATGCGGAGCTCAACGAACGGGCAAACCGGATCGCGCACACCCTGCTCGACAAGGGGCTGACCTCCGGCGAGATCGTCGGCATGCTCCTGCCGAGGACCGTCGACGCGATCGCCGCCGAATACGGCATCATGAAGGCAGGCGGCGCATTCCTGCCGATGCTGCCCTCGTACCCCGACGACCGCATCGATTACTGTCTGACGGATTCCGGCAGCCGCTTTGTGCTGACCACCGACACGATCCTTTCACAAAGGAGCGATCTGCTCAGCGGCAAGGCGTATCAGGCGCTGACCGTCACAGAGCTGTATAAAACCGCGGACGCCGGCAACCCCGATATCGATATCCCCGCCGATTCGCTTGCATATTGTATCTATACCTCCGGCTCCACCGGAACCCCCAAGGGCGTGATGATCGAGCACGGCAACCTGTGCAACTTTGTCAACGCCAATCCGCTCAACCATGAGACGGTCAACTTTGTATCCTACGGCTCGGTCGCGCTGTCTGTCGCGGCGTTATCGTTCGACTTCTCCCTGATGGAGATCCATATCACCCTTTGCAACGGCATGACGCTGTGCATCGCAGGCGACGATGAGATCCATAACCCGCTCCTGCTCGCCCAGATGATAGAGAAATATCACGTAGACGTCATCTCCGGTACGCCGTCGTTTATCGCGAACGTACTGGACGCTCCGCAGGCGGCAAAGGCGCTGAGAAATATCGGCATGTACGACCTCGGCGCAGAGGCGTTCCCGCCCTCACTGTATACCAAGCTGCGCAAGGCAAGCCCCAAGGCCGTTATCGTCAACGGCTACGGTCCCACCGAAGCGACGATCAGCTGTATCTCCAAGGTGGTCGAAAGTCCCGAGCATATCACCATCGGCAC
Source organism: uncultured Eubacteriales bacterium (assembly GCA_900315815.1). GTDB lineage: Bacteria > Bacillota > Clostridia > Oscillospirales > Acutalibacteraceae > Ruminococcoides. Next base: position 21,419 of record ONAS01000013.1, on the reverse strand, counting down.
CCCTGCCGCGAATGTCCGCGCGTACATCTTTGACAAATGCGGCAATCTGCTGCCGATGTGCGCAAAGGGCGAGCTGATCATCGGCGGTCTGGGCGTGGGCAGAGGCTACGTGAACCTGCCCGATAAAACCGCCGCGGCGTTCATCACCGTGAACGGCGAACGCGCCTACCGCACCGGCGACATCGCGCGTATCGACAGCACCGGCGAGATCGAATTCTTCGGCAGACTGGACAATCAGGTCAAGCTCAGAGGCCTCAGAGTAGAGCTCGATGAGATCATCAACGTCATGTCCGCGTACAGCGGCATCAAGCACTCGATCGTCATCGTCAGAGGCGAGGGTGAACAGCAGTATCTGTGCGCCTACTACACCACCGAGGGCGTCGATATCGAAAAGGACGCGCTGGTCACGCATATGAAACAGTCACTGGCACATTATATGATCCCGTCCGTTTTTGTACAGCTGGACGAGATCCCGCTGACCAGCAACGGCAAGATCGATAAGAAGGCGCTCCCCGAGCCCGAGTTCACGCAGAAAAAGCACGTCGGCAAGGCGCCGTCTACCGCTCTGCAGAAAAAGCTGTGCGATATCTTTGCCTATGCACTCGGCGTTGACTCGGTCGGCGCGGACGACGACTTCTTCGAGATGGGCGGCACTTCCCTGCTCGCGTCAAAGGTCGCGGTCAAGGCGATGGCGGAAAACCTGCCGATCGCGTTCAAGGATGTGTTCGATTATCCCACCGCGATCGAGCTGGAGCGCTACATCAACCGTTCCTCAAGCACGGATACCGTACAGGCAGAGGAAGAAAGCGGCGACGCTTCTCCCGCGCTTTCACATAACGTCAATGAATTCGTCAACGAGATCCGCAGTGAGGATATCGGCGACGTCCTGCTGACGGGCGGCACAGGCTTCCTCGGCGCGCACGTTCTCCGGCATCTGATCGAGAATACGGACAAAATCATCTACTGTCAGCTGCGCGGCGGCGATATGACGCCCGACCAGAAGCTGAAAAATATCCTGATGTACTACTTTGAGACCCCGTATGAGGAGCTGTTCGGCAACAGGATCTTCACCATCAGCGGCGATATCACCGACCATGACGGCGTGATGAAGCTCAGAGAGCTCGACTTCGGTACCGTCATCAACTGCGCGGCCTGTGTCAAGCACTTTGTACAGGACGACAGTCTTGACCGCATCAACTGGCACGGCGTCGAGAACCTGATCGACCTGTGCGCGGAAACCGGCCGCAGGCTGGTTCAGATCTCCACTGTCAGCGTCGCCGGTACCAGTGTCAACGGCGCGTTCAGCGTGGACAAGCGCATCCGCGAAAACGAGCTGTTCTTTGGTCAGAATCTCGATAACAAATATGTCTATACCAAATTCAAGGCGGAGGAGGCGGTCCTCAAAGCAATCGAGGAACGCGGCCTTCACGGCAAGATCGTCCGCGTCGGCAACCTGATGAGCCGCTACAGCGACGGTCTGTTCCAGATCAACTCCGTCACCAACGGCTTTATGCGCAGTCTGAGAGCTTACGCCGCTTTGGGCGTGATCTCCGTCTCGGCGCTGGACGAGCTGGTGGAATTCTCCCCCATCGACTGCACAGCGGCGGCGGTAGTGACCCTCGCCGGCTCCAACAGCGATTTCACGGTATTCCATGCGACAAACGGTCACCGCGTACAGATGGGCGATGTGATCGAGGCGATGAACGCATGCGGCGTCAAGGTCGAGGTCGTCGGCGAAGACCGCTTCAGCGAAGCGTTCAGCAGCGCGCTGTCGGATGAAAAGCTCAGCGAATCGGTATCTCCTCTGATCTCCTACCAGGCTTCGGATATGAATACCATCGAGTTCTTCATCGACTATGACAACACCTTCACCACCAAGGCGCTGTACCGCCTCGGCTTCAAGTGGCCGATCATCAATGAGGATTACCTCAAAAACGTCTTTGACTCCCTGTCGTCACTCGCGTTCTTTGACGAGGTGTAAAAAATGCAGAGAAACGACTATCTGATCAAACGCAAGTTCAACAGCTATCTGGTGCCGGGCGTGCTGATGATCATCGCGATGCAGCTGGGCAATATCGTCGACAGCATCCTTGTCAGCAATATCATCGACATCGACGGCATGACGGCGATCTCCCTGAGTCTGCCCGTGCTGTATTTCACGCAGATCATCGGCTTTGCCGTCGCCGTCGGCGGTGCGGTGACCATTTCCGTCCTGCTCGGCAAGCGTCAGATCAAAGAGGCGTCGGGCGTGCTCTCTGTGTGCCTCATCGCGGATGTGGGGATCTCGCTGATCTTCACACTCATCACGCCCTTTACCGCTTCCCCGCTGGCGCATATGCTCGCACAGACGCCGCGGCTTGAAGAGCTTCTGCTGCCCTATCTCTATGTATTCATGATGGGCACGCCGGTTTTCAATCTGTCCATCCTGATATCCAACGTCGTTACCGTCGATAACTGTCCCAAGCTGGGCGCGTCCTGCCTGGTGATCTCCAATATCGTGAACCTCAGCCTTGACTGGTTTTTCCTGACTCACACCGATATGGGCATGTACGGCGCGGCGCTTTCGACCGTTATCGGCTACGGCATCGGCTGTCTTGTGGTCATCCCTTACGCACTGTCCAGGAAGCGGATGCTGACGCTGAAATTCAAAGAGGGTCTCAAGCAGATCCGGATGCTGTGGCAGATCATCAAGGCGGGTATGTCACAGGCGTCCTACCTTGTGATGCTGATCCTGCAGTATTTTGTCCTCAACACGTTCATCCAGAGCACCCTCGGTCCGGATAACACGGCGATCTATTCCGTATGTATGAACTCGGTGGAGATCGTCAGACTGTTCATCGAGGGCATCATCGGCGTGATCCAGACCATCGGAGGCGTGCTGTTCGGCGAAAAGGACTATTACGGGATACGGCGTCTTGTCAAGCGGACGATGCTGTTCACCGCAGTCGTTGTGGCGGCGCTGATGGCGGTGTATATCGCTTTCCCCGATCTGATCCTCACGATATTCTCGTTCAACAAAGCGGAGCTCTATGATATCGCCGCGCTGTGCGTGCGTCTGTTCAGCCTGAGCTTCATCTTCTTCGCCGCGAACCGTATCACCCAGGTCTATTATCAGACGACCCTCCATACTCCGCTCTCCACACTCGACACCGTTCTGCAGGGCTTTGTCTTTCTGCTGCCGCTGTCTATCCTGTTCATCGGCAGCATCGGCATCATCGGCGTCAGCGTTGCCGCCGCTATGACAGAGGCGCTCACGTTCGCCGCGGTATGGTGCTGGCGCATGATCCGTCAAAAGCGCGGCAGGCTCCCGCAAAAGGGCTTCCTGATGATACCCGACAAGGACAGCGACTGCCTGTGTGATATCACCATCAAAAGTACCGAGGAGGAAGCCGTCGAGGTGTCCAAAACGCTGATCAAGTGCTGTCAAGAAACCGGCATTCCCGGCGAAACGGCGGACATCATCGGCATCGCCGCAGAAGAGCTGGCGGTGAATATCGCCCGCTACGGCTACAAACGGACCCGCCCCAGCTATATCGATATCAGTCTGACAAAATCCGACGATAAGCTGCTGCTGCGCGTCCGTGATGACGGCGTACCGTTCAATCCCACCGAATATGCCCCCGATGAGGCAGACGAGTTCCTCATGGGCGGCATCGAGATGATACGCCGCATCACCTCCGGTCTCACCTATACCCGCGTGCTGAATATGAACAACACGGTCATCGAAGTAGAAACAGCCGCATAACCCCCTCGAGGTCTGTCATGAGAAAATCCATATTCTTCAAACTCGCGCTGCTGATCATCCCCATCACGATCATCTTCAACGGTGCGGCGCTGTTCATCTCCTATCGGGTGACATATTCCGATCAGATCAGCCACTTCAGCGAAACGATAAAAAGAGTGGCGGCTTCCGCCTCTTATTATCTGGTGATGAACTATCCTCTGACCTATGAGGAAAAGATGGACACTTGTTCCTCATTCAGCGCGCTGTGCTCAACCGCTGACGTCACCTATGTGTTTGCGGTTGAGCCCGATATCGAAAACAACTCCGAAACCTATATCGCGATCGGCTTCGGACACGACGCCTCGGAAGAAGCGATGGAAACACGATCTCCGGGCGTTGTGGTGAAGGGCGCGTTAACACAGCAGCAGATCGACGTGTATAACGACGATACCTCCATACAGGTATGCCATGAAAGCAATCAGTTCGGCGAAACGCTGATCTGTTATATGCTTGTAGCGACGTATGTTGACAAAGAAACAAACCAATTAGTCGATCTCGATAAACCGATCCTCGTCGGCGTCGAGGAGAACCTTTCTGTCGTTGTCAACAGTATTCAGAGCCAATTCAGACAGATCGCGATCACCATCATAATGCTGACGGTGATGATCCAGATCACCTTTTTCCTGATCCTCTATTTCAGAGTATCCAAGCCGCTCAAGCGTATCAGCAACAGAATGGCGAGCTTTGGTTCCGATCGTGAAAAGGGTTTTGAAGCGCTGCCGGTAAAGGGCAAGGACGAGCTTGCGGAGATGTCGCGAGCCTTCAACAGCATGGTGCAAGAGATCGATACCTATATCCGGGATATCGACGAGCTGAATAAAGAGAAGCATATGCAGTACGCGGAGCTGGAGATCGCCCACGGCATCCAGACCGGCCTGCTCAAGCCGGAACGATATCGCACAAAGGACGCGTCCATCAACGCCCGTATGCTGACCGCAAAGAACGTCGGCGGCGATCTGTATGACTATCTGGTGCTCGACGACGGCACCGTCTATCTCATGATCGCCGACGTATCCGGCAAGGGTATCTCCGCCGCAATGTTCATGTCGCGCGCGATCACACTGCTGCATCAGTACGCGGAGCTGGGATATTCGCCCGCTCAGATGCTGAGCGCTTACAACGATACTCTCGCCGGGCAGAACCCGAACGTGTTTTTCATCACCACCTTCGTCGCGGTGTATCATCCCGACACCCGCGAGCTGCGATACTCGAACGCGGGCCATAACCATCCGTATCTCCTGTCCGATACGCTCACAGAGCTCGACGGCGCGATCGGCATGGCGGCAGGCATCTTCAAGGAAAGCTATGAGGAAGCGTCGGTAACGCTCAGGGAGGGCGATGTAGTCTTCCTGTATACCGACGGCGTGAATGAATCCGAGAACACCGACGGTGAATTCTTCGGCACGGACGCGCTCGAAGAAGAGCTCAGACGACACATCGGCGGCGATACCGAGCGTCTGGTCGATGACGTCATGGAAAAGCTGGCGGCATTTTCCGACGGCGCCGATCAAAGCGATGACATCACCGTTCTCAGTATGAAGGTCGAACCCGTATCCATTCACCGGGAGCTGAACGTCAAAGCAGAGGTCGAAAACCTGACCGCGGTGACGCAGATGATCACAAAGGAAGAGATCCTGCGTGAGGATACGGTGAGTGCCTTATGCCTGATCGCGGAAGAGATCTTTGTCAACATCTGTTACTATGCCTATCCCGAAAAGGACGGAGAGGCAAAGATCGTTCTGGATATCTGTCCCGAATCGGCAATGCTCACCTTTATCGACAGCGGCGAGCCGTTTGATCCGACACACGAGGTCATCGGGATAGAGGAATACGACCACGAGAACAGCCTCGGCGGTCTGGGACGGTTTCTGTCCTTCTCCGTCGCCGACGACTTCTCGTACAGCCGCGAGAACGGAAAGAACATTCTGAAAGTCATCAAGAACGATCCGTAGGATCCCCCCCGTTATACCCCGGCGCTTCAGACACGCTGTCGAGGCAAACGCAGTCTGAAAGCCGCTGCGGATCATTGATCAACATGGTACACTGAAATAGAAAACCGGTAACTGAAACGATCGTTTCGGCTGCCGGTTCTTTTCATTATTCTGTTATTTTGCGATCAATCTTCTCTGTGATCGAAGACCCTCTTGGTCTTCTTTTCGGAGCGGGGCAGCGTTCCGACGGACACGACCACGACCTTGGGCGTAACGCTCATCCTGGACTTGAAGGCGTTCCTGATGGTCTCGCCGGTCTTGTCAAAGTTGACGCGGCCCTCTGCCTCGACCGTCAGCAGGATGATATCGCGGTTCTTCTCTTCGTCGTGCGCGATATCGATCTTGTATTCGCTCGATACGCCGTCGACCGTTCCGAGCAGCTCCTCGACCTGACTGGGGAACATATTGACGCCGTGTACCTTGAACATATCGTCGGATCTTCCCTTGATGACGTCCAGTCTGGGATAGTGGCTGCCGCAGGGGCATTCGCCGGGAATGATCCTCGAAAGGTCATGGGTGCGGAACCGCAGCAGCGGCGCGCCTTCTTTGACAAGGGTGGTGATGACGATCTCGCCCTCCTCGCCGTCGGGAACGTTCTCTCCGGTCTCGGGATCGATGATCTCGATGTAGAGATAATCGTCCCAGTAGTGCATACCCGTCTGCAGGCTGCAGTTAACGCCGATGCCGGGTCCGTAGACCTCGGTAAGTCCGTAGATATCGTACAGCTCGATCCCCAGCTCACCGGCAATATATTCGCGCTTTTTGTCGCTCCATCTCTCCGAGCCGATGACGCCCTTTTTCAGGCAGATATTCTCCTTGAGACCGCGCTTGTTGATCTCCTCGGCAAGCAGCAGGGCATAGCTGGAGGTCGCGCAGATAACGGTCGATTTCAGGTCCTGCATCATCTGGAGCTGCTTCTCGGTATTGCCGGGACCCATCGGGATCGCCATGGCGCCGAGCTTCTCACAGCCCGCCTGAAAACCGATACCTGCCGTCCACAGACCGTAGCCGGGAGTGATCTGGATGCGGTCGTCCTTGGTGATGCCCGCGGTCTCGTAGCATCTCGCGAACATCAGCGCCCAGTCGTCCACGTCCTTTGCGGTGTAAGGGATGATGACAGGCTTGCCCGTCGTTCCCGAAGAGGAATGGATGCGGACGATCTCGCTGTCCGGCACCGCCTGGATCCCCAGGGGATACGCGTTGCGCAGCTCCGCCTTATCCACAAAGGGGAGCTTGCGGAAATCCTCTGCGGTCTTCACCTCGGTGATGCCCATCTCCTTATACATTTTTCCGAAGTAATTATCGGAGCTGAGGATCGCCTGAAGACGATCGTTGACGAGCGTCAATTGCTTTTCACTGATCTGCATAGTTTTCTTCTCCTATCTTATAACCTGCCGCAAAGGCAGCCAGATTCTTTTCCTGAAACCGTTCGGGAACGATGCTGACGATCTCGCCGCGGATGGTCTCCGCGCTGATGCCGAGTTCGCCGGTTCCCGCCGCGGCGCCCAGAACAGCTACATTAAAGAACTTAGACGATCCGAAGGGAGCGCACAGCTCGTCGGAATCGACGACAAGACATCTGCATTCCGACCGCAGAAAATCGATCTCCGCTTTCCCGTCGTATTCTGCCGCACCCGAAAGGGACGTCGGCTTCACCGGAACACGGTTCACGATCACAAAGCCGTCCTTTTTGAGATACTTCAGATTTCTCACCGCTTCCGACGGCTCAAACGCGATCAGCAGATCGGCCCCGCCAACAGGGATCAGGGGCGAGAACGCGTCCTCGCCGATCCTTACATGACTGGTGACCGGACCGCCCCGCTGTGCCATGCCGATGGTCTCCGCGGAGTGTACCGCATTGCCTTCATCCATCGCGGATGCCGCAATGATCTTTGAGGCGAGAACGGTCCCCTGACCGCCGACGCCGCATATCATGATATCCTTATTCATCCTCAAACGCCTCCAATCGCGCCGACCGGGCACAGCTTGGCGCACAGCCCGCAGCCGGTACAAAGATTTTCGTCGATGACGACGGTCCCGTCATTCACCGAAAGCGCCGGACAGCCGATCTCCTTGATACAGCGCAGACAGCCGACACACATATCGCCGTCCACTCTCATTTTTCGATCGGGCTTTACGATAGCGACGCAGGGAGATTTGAAGATGATCGCCTTGACGCCCTTATGCTCGGCGCACTCTCTGACAGCCGCGACCGCAGCGTCAAGATCCAGCGGATCTACTGTCATGACCTTCTCCACGCCTGCGGCAAGCAGGATCTTTTCGATGCTGATCTTCTCCACAGGAGTCTTCATCAGATTTCTGCCGGTACCGGGATGCGGCTGGTGACCGGTCATAGCGGTGGTGGAATTGTCCAGAACGCAGACGATCATATCGGCGGCGTTATATACGGCGTTGACGACGCCGGTGATGCCGGACGCGAAAAACGTGGAATCGCCGGTAAAGGAGATCGCGACCGCATCCTTGTCCATATGATTGAAGCCCTGCGCCATCGTGATGCCGGCTCCCATGCACAGACAGGTGTCGACCATGTCCAGCGGCATGGCGTTTCCCAGTGTATAGCAGCCGATATCGCCGCAGAAATAGGCCTTTCTGCCCTTCATCGCCTGTTTGACCGCATAGAAGGAGGCGCGGTGCGGACAGCCTGCGCACAGTACAGGCGGTCTTGCGGGAGGCTGAGGCGCGCCGGAAAGATCGGCGCTGCTTTCAGCGGGTCCGTATCCCAGAAAACGGCCGATGATGCGTCTTGCGCTGTCGGTATCGTTTTCGCCGCTGGCAGGAACGTCGCCTGTCAGCTTTCCGCGCACCCTGATATCGAGATGATGCTTTCCGATGAGCTTCAGGAGGCTTTCCTCGATATACGGACTGAGCTCTTCAAAGCAAAGCACCTCGCTCACGCCCTCGAGCGCCTTCAAAAGGAAGCTCTCCGGGAGCGGATAGGGCGTGCCGACCTTGATCAGACGGATCTGAGGATGCTCCTTCAGATACTCGCCCGCATAGGCATAGCTGACGCCAGTGGCGACGACAGCCTTATCGAAGCTGCCCGATACGGTATTGTAGCGGCAGGCGGAGAAGTCCTCTCCGATCCCGACGTTTCTTTTCTCGATCATCGCGTGGTTCGCAAAGGACAGCCGCGGGAAAATGACCCACTTTTTCGAATCCTTGACAAAGCCCTCGTACTCCTTCGCCTGAAAATGATCCGGCGTTTCGATGGATGCGTAGGCGTGATCCACTCTGGTGGTGGGACGGAGTATCACCGGCGTTTTGTATGTTTCTGAACAGACAAAGGCGTCCTGAACCATCTCATAGGCCTCCTCGGGAGAAGAGGGGTCGAAAACGGGGATCCGCGCGAATTCCGCAAAGCGTCTGGTATCCTGCTCCGTCTGTGAGGAGATGGGACCGGGATCGTCCGCCGCAACCACGACCATACCGCCCTTGACGCCCACATAGGCAAGGCTCATCAGCGGATCGGACGCGACATTCAGCCCGACCTGCTTCATGGTGACCATGGATCGCGCGCCGCAATACGCCGCGGCAGCCGCGACCTCCATCGCCGCCTTTTCGTTTACGGACCATTCCAGATACGTCCCCTCATGCGGATATTTGGCGGCCGTTTCGATGATCTCCGACGACGGCGTTCCGGGATAACCGGACACCAGATTAACTCCTGCCGACAGCGCGCCCAATGCGATGGCGCCGTTGCCCATGACATATTTTTTACTCATTTCATCATCCTCTTGCGCGGCGATCACCGCGCGATGTAATTATTCAACTTTTCTATCATATCACAAATCGATCCGGATTTCTACCCCATTCCCCAAAAAGGCGGGCGTACTTTTCTCTGCACAGATCCGCAGCCGGTGACAGCCGTCAGAGAAATACGGTAAAGATCACGCGCTGCGTCTGACGGCAAAGAAAATACCGGCAGCTGATCGACTCAGCTGCCGGTTCGTTATTTTTCATGTTGATGACCGTTCTAATCGGAACAGCCTGACGGTATTTTCATACACCGCCCGCTCGACGTCCTCCGGCGCCAGACCTTTGATCGCGGCGATCTCACGGATCACGAGCGGCAGGAGCAGCGGCGAATTGCGCAGATTCTTTCTCCTGACGTCCGCTTCAAAACGATCCTTGCACGGCAAGACGTAAGGCGCGTCGGTTTCAATAAGGATGCGCTCAAGAGGCGCCGCCTTTACCGCTTCTCTCAGGGGAGCGGATCGTTCTTCATCCTGCAGAAGGGCGCCGCCGATGCCGAGGTGCAGACCCAGCTCAAGATACTTGCCTGCCGTATCGGCATCCCCGCAGAAGCAGTGAACTACGCCGCCGCGGAGCTTCTTCCGGTAACGGGTAAGGATCCTGATCGCGTCTTCATCCGCGTCGCGGATATGGAGGATCAGCGGAAGGTCTCTTTTTTCGGCGAGCCTGATCTGATATCTGAACCACTTTTTCTGGGCGCGCTTGAAGCGCGGGTCCCATCTGTAGTGATAGTCCAGACCGGTTTCTCCGATGGCGACTACATTCTTTCCTGCAGACCAGCTTTTCACCCTGTTTCTGTCGCTCCATTTTGTTTTTTCCGTCTGTGCTTTTGTGATGCGGATATCGCCGTACACATAGCGGGGATGGACGCCGACGGCAGGATAGATCAAACCGGGATACTTTGCGGCGAGATCAAGGACGTCTTGATTCGACCGGCAGGTGATAGCGGGCTCGATCACGCGCGTGATCCCGCTTTCCTTCATCCGGGCGATCACCAGCTCCCGATCGCCGTCTGTCCGGATGCATCTGCCGTTCTCATCCAGCGCGAGGTACGGAAATGTGTTATCAAATTTATACATGCTCATATGAGCATGACTGTCGATTATCATACGGGTCTCCCTCTTTTACTTTTTTGATTCTTCATCATCTTCAGGCAGATCCGTCGCGCATAGTCTCGATCGACCGCCGAAGCGTGTCATCGGAGGTATTTTCGCTCCCACGCATCGACGATGTCCGGATCGCCCGTTGAATTACCGGAGCAAGGAAGGAACAGATCGTCCGCCAGCTCCAGAATGACGCCGCTCAGCTCCAGCTCCGTTTCCCATTTTGCGGCGATGCTTTCATACCCGGCGATCGCCCCGACGATATTGCCGGCGATCGCCCCGGTGGAATCGCTGTCGCCGTTGTGATTGACGGCGCAGATCAGCGCCCTGTCAAAATCGTTTTCATACTTAACGGCGGCATACAGCGCGATCGCGAGCGCCTCATCGCCGATCCAGCCCTCACCGAGCCGACGGATATTGTCCGTATCGGGCGCATCATTTTCCGTGAGCTTCAGCGCGCTTTCTGTCAGCCCGGCAAGCTCACGGCTCTCGTCGAACGGATATCGTTTGAGCATATACGCAACGCAGTCGGCGATAGCCTCTCTCAGTCCGGCGCCGTCAAACACAAGCCGGTGGACGATGTACGCCAGCATGCCTGCGGGAAGCCATCCGAGCCTGTGACCGTGGGTGATCGCGGCAGCGCCGCACGCGCCTGCAAACGCCTCCTCCGCGCTGAGCCGCACGATCAAGCCGTAAGGCGCGACACGCATCACACCGCCGCAGCCCTTGCTGCGGTTGAGCGGCTGTTCGGGTGTTCCCATCTTTCCGCTCATCAGCGCGCTCATGCAGGTGTTGCCCGGCGCTCGCAGGGCAAACAGCTCTTGGACGTCCAGCAGCCAACTGACGCGGGGCGGATCAAGGGTGCCCTTCTGCGTATACAGCCAGTCGCGATAGGCGCGATAGACATAGTTTTCGGCGTTCTCCGGATCGCCGTGCGCCATCGCGCACAGCAGACCGTTCGCCGTGAACAGCGTCATCTGAGTATCGTCGGAGATCTTTGCCTTGCCATAGTCCGGCGCGTATTCCGTGATGCCGCTTTCCCCGTACTGATAGAGGATATCGCTGAGCATCAGAAACTCCACCGGATATCCGAGCGCGTCGCCTGCCGCGCCGCCGATCAGGCTTCCGCAGATCCTGTCGCGTATCATTCTCAAGTCATGTTTATCATTCATTACGATACCTCCCGACCGTTTACTGCCCGACTTATCTGTGCAGGCAGAATACGGATACATATTCTTTCATGCTCATGAATTTCTGATAGTACAGGCTGTCTGTCCTGAGCACCACAGTCTGCTTTTCAAGACCATTCAGCTCCCACACCGCCTCTTTGAGTGCATTTGTCGTATGCTCGTCAAAGCCGCCGCGGTTGAAATACGCCAGCGTGATATGCGGCGTCAGATACGGATAGGGACAGACCTTCACCCGGTCGATCAGACGGTACAGACGCTCGAGCTTGTCCCATTCGCCCTCGTTTTCGGGCAGGAGCGTCATCACCAGACCGGTGTTGACCATGTTGATGATATAGTTGGTTTTCATCCTGATCTCATCGGGAAGCTCTGTATCCCGATCCGTCAGGCCGAGCAGCCCGATCTCGTTCATAAAGCACTCGGGCGCCGCCATGCCGAGGTCATCGGACGCGCTGAGATCATGCAGTGTCATATGCAGCGTATTTTCCGGCAGACGTTCGGCAAAGCAGCCGCCGAAGCCCTCATACAGCTTATCCTGCATCTGTGCAAGCATCCCGCGGGTCTGGCGGCCGAGCCCAAAAACGACCGTATCGCCGTAGAACGGACGATAGCGGCCGCGCTCATCCACCTTTGGGAATACGCGGGTCCTGTCGGGCACGAATGCCCCTTCTCCGATCATCAGCGCGCGATTCTGATAGCTGATTCTTTTCAAAAAGTCACGATAGGATTCTTTCATTGTTATCACCTTGGTTCTTCTTGTCAGTCCTGCCGAGTCTGTCCGCAGGCGCTTACATTTCGCCCTCGCAGGTCCTGATGGTACAGTCGATGGCGTCGACTACGCTGACGATATGATATTTCAGCACAAACAGCGCGTCGGTATCATCGGGATATTTTTCCTTTATCTTGCGGATCATCGGAATGACGAACCGTCTTGTTTCATCGATATAGGCGATCAGCTTTTCCTTGGAGAAGGCTCCCGCCATGGTAGAGACATTATGACAGCGGTCGATCAGCTTGGTATACGCCGCTTCTTTGCAGGAGGGCAGCATATTGTAATACCGCACCTTTGCAGATTCCTTGGTTTCTCCGTCCATGATCGAAAAGGTCATCAGCTCGACGCCGCGTTTGACCCTGTCGTTGACAGGCAGCTCCTCGGGCGGCGTCGCGCAGTCCTCGCACACATCATGGAGCAGTATCGTCGCAACGACATTATCGTCCCTGATCCCCAGCGACAGCGCGCTGCACGCCATCGTCAGAGGATGGATGATGTAGGGGTCGCCTCCCTTGCGGAACTGCCCCTTATGCTTCTCGCGCGCGAAAGCCAGCGCCCGCAGTGTTTGCTGCATTTCCAGAGCAGCAGCAAACCCTCTGATATAAGTGTACATTTTTTCCGCATTGAAAATCGCGCTGCTCATCATCAAACCTCCTTTACTGTTTTCTGTCGGTATCAGATACACTTCCACTCAACCTCGTGCGCCTCGAATCGTTCGGGCGGCGACAGCTTCGAAAGCATACTGTCCATCACATTTTGCGGTACGGCATATCTGCGTTCCCTGTTGCGCCGCAGGTTGGTTTCAAAGTCGGCTTCCAGATAGACGATCCTGACATACGCGTTGTATTTTGTAAACAGCGAAACCAGCCTTGTGCGGACCGCCTGCGTCAGACAGGTCGCGTTCCATACAAAGGAGCGCTTTGCACGCAGAAGCTCCTTTGCGCGGGCTTTGGCGATCCGTATGACCTCCTGCTGATCCTGTGCCGGAGAGATGCCGTACTCCCGGCGGATCTCATCCAAAGAGATCATCGGCCGATCCGGATAGTGTTTGCCGATATAGGTATCCTTGCCGACGCCCGGCAGACCGCACATCATGACGACCTCGAACGAGGTATCGTTATACAGCGGCACATCGGGCGCAACATTGCGCCCCGAAAGGCAGGCGTACTCGGTAAAGGGCGACGCGAACCTCCTCGGTCCCGCGTAGCATTCCTTTTCCTTTGCGGCCTCACCCGCCGTCAGTACCGTCTGCTCGATCTGCGCGTTGTCCTCGGCGATCTTTCCGGTCGCGTCCGCCCTCGACAGCGTCAGCAATCGTTCAAGTGTAAAGTCATCTGTCAGCTCACCGTTCGACGCGACCCGCATCAGCCTTCGCCCGGGATCGTCGGAGCCCATGATGTAGGGCGCGGTCATATGATACCGGATCATGAAACAGATCGCCTCGCGGAAAGCCATCAGCTCTGCGGTCCCGCAGACGCCGTAATCGCGTATCAGCATTTCCCTGACCGCTCCCGCGCCGACGATCGCGTGATTGGGAGAGACCAATTCACCGTTTTCTAGCTTCGTCGTCGTGATTTTTCCGACGTCGTGGAACAGCGCCGCAAGGAACAGCTCCTGTCGGCATCGCGGAGAGCATACTCTGAAATACGGATCGCTCACGAGCTGTTCGCACACCATTGTTGTATGGTTCCAGACACTCCCCTCAGCGTGATATTTCGGATTCTGCCCGGTCGTTTTCATCGCGTCGATAAAGGGTGCCAAAGCGCCCCGTCCGATCGCCTGCCAATCAATACGGTAATCCGGCGCGTCGGGGACCGCCGACAATAATCGATCTGTCTTACTCATACTCCACCTCAAACAGCGATTCAACGGGAACGCTGAGCCGATTCGGGATGATCGGCCGCTCCAGCCAGTGGGTACCGGATGCGTCGACCGTCTGCAAAAACGACGCACGGACGTATTTCATGCGGGCGGTCACCTTCCCGTTTTCCTCGGCCTTGATGTACAGCCCCTCCATGGCGTCGGAGCTGTCCGTCTCGCGCAGCTGACGCTCGGCGTCCAGACCGAGCCGCTCGCTGTCTGCTCTGAGATTCGCCAGATGATCGCGTGTCATGAAATGCGATCGGGTCAGACATCCCAACAGCTCCTCCATACTGCGAAATACGTCCTCGCGCAGCACGGGAACGGAACAGACGGGAAGCCCGCGCAGCAGCTTTTGTCTTGACTCGGTATCCAGATATGCTGCGTTTTCCCTGTCAAAGATATCGAACTCCAGAAAATAATGCGGGAGCGCGTCATAATACACCGTGTGCTTTGCGTAAAGCCACTCGCCGTACATGATATACCGCGCGCCGAGCACGTCATACAAAGCGGCGCGGTGGATCTGCGCCCATTGCTTGAAAAGATGATAGTGCCGTTCGCGGGGGCCGCCCTCCAGAAAATGCCCTCTGTTCTGCAGAAGCAGTTTTCCGTCGGCGGAAAAGGAGATCGCGGTATTCGCACCGTCCACCTTTTCCTCCACAACGACATGCTTTCCCCGTATCGTTCTGAAGGGGATCTGAGACAGATCCTCATCTCCCGGCTGCAGCCGTGAGCCTTCGATATGGGGCGTGCGGGGATATTTTATCAGCAGGTTCTCCGTCATCGTTCTCCCCTCCTTTCCTGATCACGATACAGATCTGCCATGCGATACAGTATTATCATAACGCATTCTTAATCATAAAACAATGATTCCGCGATTTTTTCGCAATATCCGTCACAATCTTCTGTGACAAAGCAAAAGCCCCCGGCAGAAAACTGTCAGAGGCAGACGATATTATTTGTTATTTTCCATGGGATTGACATGCACCATGATATGCTTTACCTGCGGGAATTCCCGCTCGATGGTATCGTGCACCTCATCCGATATCCCGTGCGCCTGCGCGAGCGGCAGGGTACTGTCCGCGCTGATCTCGATATCGACGTAGATCTTGTTGCCGAACACGCGCGTCCGGAGCAGATCGACGCTCAGCACACCGCTGACGCTCATGGCGCATTGACGGATGCGCTCTTCAGACTCTTTGTCACAGGAGTGGTCGACCATTCTGTCGATCGCGTCCTTGAAAATATCGAAGGCGACCTTGAAGATAAACAGGCAGATCACGATGCTGGCGATCGGCTCGAGGATCGGAAGACCGAACTGTGCGCCGCAGATACCGATCAACGCGCCCACAGAGGACAGGGCGTCGCTTCTGTGATGCCACGCCTCCGCCATCAGGACGGAGGAATCGATGCGCTTTGCGTTGATGCGGGTATACCAGAACATCGCTTCCTTGACGACGATCGAGGTGATCGCCGCGATCAGCGCCAGCTGACCCTTGATCTCCAGCTCCTTATACGCGCCGGTGAAGATCTTTTCCAGCGCGCCGAAGCCGATCGCGCCGCCCGTCAGGAACAGTGCGGCGGACAGGATCAGCGCGGCGACGCATTCAAAGCGTTCGTGCCCGTAGGGATGGTCGCTGTCGGATTCCTTGTTGGAAAAGCGAACGCCGATGATCACGATCAGACCGCCGAAAACATCCGACGCGGAATGCACGGCGTCGCTGACCATCGCCGAAGAATTCGCGATGAAGCCCGCGATGAATTTGAACGTTGTCAGAGCGATATTGGCAACCATCCCGACAAGCGAGACCTTGACCGCGACGCTCTTCGCGTTGTTATCTGACGACATCTTATCAACCTCTGGATTACAGAATGATATCTGCTGCATTATATGTCCCGCGTTGGTTTCTCGCTACAAAAAGGGATGATGCCGCTGTACGAAAATCCGCCGAAATACAAAAAAACACGGAACAGTCGTTTTGTGACTGTCCCGCGGGCATGACCGCTGTCATAATGACCCGACCCCAGGCGTCCGCCCGGTCTGCTCAGTTCAGCGCTATTGTAGCATTATCGCCGGCGGTTGTCAACACTTTGCACAAGAAGCGTATCCGTATTATGGGAATATTGTTAATGGACAGAGGACAAGGCGTCTGCTATGATGGAGGATACAAAACACATGAGAGGATGTGCCGTAATGGACGTCATTGAGATTCTGAAGGACAAAAGCATCAAAAAATTACAAGCGAGAGAACTGATCGTCCGGGCGATAGCCGACGGTTCCTTTTCGCTCAGGGAGTTTGAAAGCAGGCTCGGCGAGTTGAACGAAAAGCAGATCGCGACCGTTCTTGAGGCGATCGAAGAGATCACGGGCAAAAAAATCAAACCGCTCGGCGCTGAATATCTGCTTTTTGCACAGCGTTTCATCCTGTCGGAAAACAACTCGTGCAAACGCGAGGCGTCGCGCATCGTCGGCAACATGGCGGCGGATCATCCCGACCTGTCGGACGACGCTGTCGCCGCGCTGTTGCAGAACGCCCAAAACGACGGTACGGTCGTCCGATGGTCAAGCGCTTACGCGCTGTCGCGGATCATCGTACTGGAACGATACCGCGGCAGCAGCCTTGTCGATACGGTCCGCGGGATCTATGAAGCCGAGGAAGAAAGCGGCGTCAGGAATCAGTACAAAAAAGCCCTCAAGCGCATCAAAGCCATCTGATCCAAAAGCCATCTGCCCCATAAGAAAAGGACAGCTCTCGTGAACTGTCCCGCCTTGTATCATTCATCATAGTACCGCAGCAGGCTTGCCGCGAAATCGACATCGTAGACCTCAGAGCTGACTGCGTTCAGCCACGAGATCCATATGATGATCTTATCGGTCTCCCATGTCGTCGGAAATGTATAGATCGCCACCGCGTTTTTCAGCGCGGCTTCGATTTTCTGCTTGGCATATACCGACGTCTGTCGACCCATATATACACACACGACCAGATTGTTTTTCACGATGATCGGGCGCAGATACTCGGCGAAGACAGAATCGATCTCGTTTTCGTCGATCTCCAGATAACGCGCCTCTGAGGTCGTGCTGTCACGGAGTGTATGATACACTCCGGAAATCTTTTCATAGACGCCTCGTTTGACACGGCCGCCCAGCGCAGCTGAATACTGCTCCAGATGGCGGATGACGTCACGTTTTGCTGCTTTCAGAATAAGCATGGTATTCCTCCCTGTTGATTGATCGTTCATGAAGCCCGCCCGGCGGAGCGCTGAGTATCGGTCAGGATAAAGCGCAGGTATTTGACGACCGCCTTATCGGCATAGCTGTTGGCGTCTTTTTCAAACGCTTGATCCCTGTACTTATCCGGATCCTCCCGAGCCGAACAATAATGCTTCAATTCTTCTGTGTAGATCTCCTGGATCTCCTTGATTTTCTCCGTATCCGCCTGTCCCTGCGTGTTCTCTGAAAACAGCAGGCTGTACTGATACGCGTGATAGCATTCATGCGTGATCCCGTACAGAAGATGATAGGAAGATCGGTTATTGATATACTTTTGATTGACGGTGATGGTATAGGTCCTCTGCAGGTACTGCGCGAGGATGATATCATCCAGCTCCTCACACTCGACGGAGAATCCGTGATCGACGCCCAGAGCGGTAAACTCCACTCTGCACACATCCCGCAGTACATCCAGCTTTTCCTCCTGAGAAAGGCTGTCAAAGCAGGACGGCTCAAGACGGCTGAGAGAATCGGCGCAATCATCTGCGGTACAGCCCAGACTGTCCGCCGATACCTGTGTCGGTATGGGCGGGGGCTGATAGAAGATACTCAGGGAAAAAAGTGCAATAACCATTAACAGCGCAAATATCGTGCGGCTGCCATACGCCGACCACCTGAGCCGACTGGCGGAGATCGGTTTCCGTCTTACGTGATTCTTACCGGACCGAAGCACAAGCGCGGCATATCCTGCTGACAGCAAAGCCCATACGACCAGGAGCACGACTGTCAGGGTGATATTCCGACCCGCGTACTCAATGATCGTCAGAAGCTCCGCCGGCAGCAGAAGATTGATAATAAAGCTGAACCAATTCCTGCGTTTTTCAACAGTGATATAATACCCGAATGCGACGTTTGAAATGATGAAAGCCGCGTCCGTGAACGAAGCCTCCAGACCCATCACATACGGGATATACCACGAAAGCAGGAGCGCGCCTGCGATATGAATCAAAGTATATTCTCTTTTTGATACGGTGTTATTATCTGTCATATTGTCACCGAAAATTACTGAAATGATGATACCGCTGATGATGCGGACGATCCGACGCGCAGGATCCTTCCCGACGTTTCGCCGATCAGGCGCCCTTGAGATGGATCGCGTGGACGGGATGGCGCAGCTTTCTGAGCGCCTTTGCCTCGATCTGACGGACTCGCTCGCGCGTCACGCCCAGCTCTCTGCCGATCTCCTCCAGCGTCCAGATGCGGCCGTGTTCAAAGCCGAACCGCATGCGGATGACTTTTTCTTCTCTTTCGGTCAGCTTGGAAAGCTCACGGTCGACGCGCTCGCTGATATCGGCATGCTCGACCGTTTCGGCAGGTGCGGGGGACGTCTCGTCGGTGATGAAATCACCCAGGACGCTGTCCTCTTCCTTGCCGACAGGCGTTTCCAGAGAAACGGGATTCTGCATCACGTTCAGTACGATACGGATCTTGTCGACCGTCATATGAAGCATCTCGGCAATCTCTGTGTCAGTGGGCTCGCGGCCGTTTCTGAGACGGAACTCACCCGCGGTCTTTCTGAGACGGTTGATGATCTCCGACATATGAACGGGTAATCGGACGGTTCTGCCCTGATCGGCGATCGCGCGGGTGATCGCCTGACGGATCCACCAGGTGGCATAGGTAGAGAACTTGAAGCCTCTGGAGCCGTCAAAGCGTTCCACCGCTCTCATCAGTCCGATATTGCCCTCCTGGATCAGATCCAGAAAGGACAGGCCTCTGCCGGTATAGCGCTTCGCGATACTGACCACCAGACGCAGATTGGATTCGATCATCCGCTTTCTTGCCTTTTCGTCTCCGTTTTTGACGCGTTCGGCAAGCTCTGCCTCTTCCTCGCGGGTCAGCAGCGGATAGCAGCTGATCTCCTGCATATACAGACGTTCGTCATCATCGGGGGTGCCTTTCATTTCCGTGTCTTCGGCGTCGGCCGGATCCTCCTGCGCAGAGAAAACAGCTTCTTCCTCTTCGCTGTCATCCGTCAGCCTGACGCCTGCCTGCATCAGCATGGTATAAAGCTCGTTGACCAGACAGTCGAATTCATCCGCCTTCGGCTTCATTCCGGCGACAGCCTCACAGATATCGGACATCGTGATGAAGCCCTGCCGCTTCGCCTTTTGCGTCAGCATATTGAATATTTCTTCCTTTTTCATATATGAACCCCTCCTTTTTGTCAGGCAGCGCTCTCATCTGCCTATTATTCTAAACAGATAACGAAGGCGGGGCCGCATTTTCGCAAAAAACGCAGAAATCGGCAGAAAAATGTCACCATTCCCGGCTCTCACATCAAAACGTCGGTTATTCCTCATTGAAAAGCCGAAAAAGATGCTGTATAATACAGGCAATAGGAATAGTTCGAGGAGCAGCACATGTATTATCTGATAGAGGAGACCCTGACGAGGGTCCATAAGGAAAAAGCCCAAACCACAGACACACAGTTTGTCGCCGTTCTCACATCTGCGGAATGGGAAAAGGAACAGGACAGCTTCGCCATGGGTATCGATATCGAGCCGGATCCTTCCGATATCCACTCCACCAAGGCGGAGGTCAACTACGATTCGCTGACAGGCAGCTTTTTTATCCCGAACAGACAGGATCTTGCCCGGCCGTGTCAGAAATTCGCGTTCGCGCTGGATGAAAAAGGGATCGTCTTCATCGACGACAGCGGCGCCGCGAATGAAATCATTGCAGAGATCAGGAAGACGAAAAAATGGCCCCTTCCGAGTCTGGAACGGTTCCTGTACGATTTTCTGGAGCAGATCGTCAAATACGACCGCGATCTGCTGGAGCATTATGACGAAGAGCTGAACAAAATCGAGCTTGCCATCATACAAGATAAAGAAAACGTGACCCCTGAACGCGTCAACGAGATCCGCAGCGTTATCCGAAAGCTGCGGATCCACTACGAGCAGCTGCTCGATTTCGGTCAGGAGCTGGAGGAAAACGAAAACAACTTTTTCAAGCACGACAACCTCCGCTATTTCCGATTGTTTTCCAACCGTATCGCGCGACTGAGGGATTCTACGGTCGCCATCAGCGATCATGCCGCTCAGATTCGCGATATCTACAAGTCTCACCTCGATATCAAGCAGAACCGTATCATGACGGTGCTGACGATCGTCACAACGGTCTTCATGCCGCTGACGCTGATCGCGGGCTGGTACGGCATGAACTTCAAATATATGCCGGAGCTGGATTCCGTGTGGGGCTATCCGATCGTCATTCTGGTCAGCGTTCTGATCGTCATCGGGAGCCTGCTGTTCTTCAAAAAGAAAAAATGGCTGTAAAAAATTCAACAGCATGACAAAAACAGGCGTCGGTCCCTCAGGGATCGGCGCCTGTTATCCTTATTCGGTTTTCATTCCCTGTCGATCGTCGAGATCGTCAGCGTGGTCTCCTCCAGAACGTCGAGCAGGACGCGGACGGTATCCAGTGACGTGAAGATCGTCACACCGTTTTCGATCGCCGTCCGGCGGATCGCCGTACCGTCCTCATAATGCACGCCTGACATGATCGCCCTCGTGTTGATGACGTAGCTGACATAGCCCGCGCGGATCGCATCCAGGATCTGGGTGCTGCCTTCGCTGATCTTTTTCAGCGTCCTCGTCTTGATGCCGTGCTCGCGCATCACCTTCGCCGTCAGGTCGGTCGCCTCGATGTTGAAGCCGAGGTCATAGAAT
>ONAS01000141.1 GCA_900315815.1 uncultured Eubacteriales bacterium | reverse complement strand
AGGAAGTAGCCCTTCGGGATCACGAGGGTATATTCCGTGTCCGGCTCGACGGCGGGAACCGCGTTGCCGTAGCGCAGTTCAAACCGATTGGAACTCCAGGAGACGGGGCGGACGCTGAGCGTGAGCTTTGTGCCGTTCGAAGCGAGCAGATAGGGATCCTCATAGTCCTGCGCTCCGCGTTCTTTTTGCACGAGCGAGCGGTCGGATACGAGCGTCATTTTGATCTGTGAGGAAAGGCTGTCGGATTTCAGCGTGATATTCGGCTCGGGCAAGAGGGGCTTTTCATCGGAAAAGCCGACCTTGAACGAGGGGTGATCACCCGTGACAAAATCCGTGATACTGACGCCTGAAAAGCTGCCGTTATAGATCGTGTCCGTACTGAGTCCCGTATTGGGGTCACCCTCAAAGGTCAGCGAATCGCCCTCGCGGAAGAACATTTCGCTCATAGACCAGAACAGCGGGTCGTCCAGCTCGTTTTTGGTATTATGGATCAGATTGATGCCGAAGGCGTCGTTGGACTGCATAAACGCCGCCGTGAGCTCTTCGTCATTGTAATACGCCTTTGCGTTGACGTGGAATATCCTGAAGCCGCTTGTCAGCCCGTACTCATCAAACCTCCAGCAGGGCCAGATGCTCCTCGCCTTTCTCCATGGAGATCGGCACCTGATGGGCAAGAAAATAGTTCTCGATCTTTTTGCCGTCGCCCATGGGCGTTTCGATCGGAGCGAGCTCGACGGTCGCTCCACCCGAAGCCCGATCGATAAAGGCGATATCCTCCTCGCCGAGCCAGCCGTAGATCCATTTGGTAAAGCCGTTGTGATCTCCGGTGTTCACGCTCATCATGTCGAAGGTCATCAGCGTGTCGTGATGAGCTTCACCGTAGGAATAATAATCAGCCGCGCCGAACACGTGACCGAATTCATGCTTGAAGGTCTCGGACTGTCCGCGAAGGAGGGAATAGACAGACAGCTTCTTGCCCTCGATCTCAACATTGCCGTTGTACGAAACATGAGGCCACCAGACATCGTTCCAGTTCCCCATCGGACCCGCGTAGTCAAAGCACACGACGTCCAAAAAGCCGTCGCCGTCGCTGTCATAATTCCCGTAGTCGATCTCATCATCAAGAGCGGTCAGGACCTCGACGAGCAGATCGTTCACGGTGTAAGACGACGTGTATTCGTAACGTTCGCGGAGAGCGTTGTAGGTATAGACCTTGTCGCAATGCAGGCGCAGCTTGCCGTAGGACGAGGTCTCATAAAAGCCGTTGACGCTGTCCGCCGTGCCGTCAAAGTAAGACAGCAGCGTCGCTTCGCTGTCGGCGGGCGAATCCTCGTCGTCTGCGGGATAGTCCGCAAAGCCCAGTCGGATCATCAGCACATTGACGTCCCCGACGGTCGGAGTAGGAGAGCGCAGGAGATATTCCCTGCCGTCTTTTTCGACGGTGATCGCTTTGCCGGCGACCATAGCAAGGGGCAAAAGCATCAGGATCGCAAGCAGCACTGCAATAATCGATTTTTTCATGTGATATCCTCCTAATGTTTTAATCGAAACGTTTCTGTCAGCGAGATTATTGTCCGTCTGACGATTGAACAAACATGACCAAAGGTTGTTGATTATTCTCCTTTTTAATTAATCGGAAAATACACCTATCATGTAATCACTCAACCCACGTTACAGCATTCCCTTTTCTATCCAATGGCTTTCTATTCGGTAATCCATTTTCCGAAAATCCCAAAGCAAGTCCACCTGTGATGGTTTCGTCCTTTTTAAGTCCATAACCTTCCAAGAAGGTCCTTATTCGTTCATTGTCATCAAGCCAATGGAGCTGGTTGATCCAGCATGACCCCAGATCAAAAGCGTTAGCTGCTATCATCATATTCTCCAGCGCACAAGAACTATCAGCTATACTGTGTTTAGCCTTGATGAGATCAGCACATCTTACCGCTTCATCGATATCCATGTTATATTGACCATCGCAGCAGAAAAAAGCATAGTCAATCTCTTTCTCCGCAAGAGAGGACATCTGCTCTGTTGCAGAGGTATCTCCGCTTACATAGACAGACGTTCCGTCCGAAAGAGTTACAATATATCCAACACACTCATCTATGCTGTGATACTGGTTATTTCCCGCTTCAACTGCCTCAACCACAGCA
>ONAS01000011.1 GCA_900315815.1 uncultured Eubacteriales bacterium | reverse complement strand
CGACGGCAGTGTGATGACGCATCGGTGATATTTGACCCTTGCGGCGGTCCCTTCCTCAAAATCGATGTTGACTGCGCTTTGTCTGTATATTATAATGGATCACAGATACAGGGAAACAGAAAATCCGGCGGCTTGGTTTCTCTGTTTGTGCCGTCGCCGCAGCGGCAGGTGGTTGGATATGGCATTAAGAGATGAGCTGAACCGTATATCGGAAAGGGAACGCAATCCCCGGATCTCCGAGGAAGAGGTCTATCAGCAGATCGTGAACGATTATTACAGAGTCGCGATCAAGGATGTGATCGTCAATCAATATAAAAGCAATCCCAACGCGGGAACGATCAGCGGCTCTTTTTCACTTTCCGACTGGTCTGTGTATTACTCGCGTGCGGAATATGAAAAAATCAAACCCGATTCGTATTACTATCACAGCGGATCGGATAATGACGGAGGGTACAGCGTCAGGCTGAAGCCGGTGACCGAGGTCACGATGAAAGAGCATTTTGCGAGCGCGACGATCTGCGTCCGCATCACGCCGCTGGGAGAGAAGGTGTACCGGGATCTGTGTCAGCTGGCGCGTCGGGATGAGATCACGCTGTCACAGCCGCAGGCATTCTATTATTATGAGCAATACGGGATGGGGATCCTTTCTCCGAAGAAGGGCAGGATCCCTGTTCAGATCGGGGTCCCCTTTAAAGGGAAAAGCGCCAGTCCGCGGGCCAACGGTGTCTCCGTTGAGGTGTCATTCTCTTATCGTGTGTGATCCGGTGTGAGCGATCGATCGGGACGGACGTGTGTCTGTCCCGTTCTTTTTTTTGCTTTGACAGTCGGCGAGCGGAGCGGCCTGAGCCCTTACGCGTCTGTGCGGCTGCCCGACATGCGGGATCGGATGGGTATTGACCTGAAAATCGGGAAATGGTATCATGATCCCGGAAAGCCATGACGCTTTGAGGTCATGCAGAGAAAGCGGAGTGAACAGCCATGTCGTTATACGACAGCGACGTCATCAGGTATTATGCGGCGTATGCCGCGAAAAGCGAGGAGAAAAACAGCGGACAGATCCCCGATCTGATCGCTGCGTTTTACAGGGATATAGAAAAAGGGATCGTCAAGGAGAACGAGATCCTCAGGATCCTGCTGGAGCCGCAGGCGGTCTGTGACTCCGTGTGGGAGCAGACGTCGGAATGTCGGGGATGGGAGCGCTTTCTGATCGACGGCGATTCGCTGAACGACAGCCAGCGTACGGCGATCCGTACCGCGCTGTGCAATCCGCTGTCCGTGATCAAGGGACCGCCCGGCACGGGAAAGACAAAGGTCATCATCAATCTGATGTCGTGCATCGTCGGGCTGGGCAAAACGGCGGCGATGGTGTCCTTCAACAACAAGGCGGTGAACAATGTCGCCGAAAAAATCGACAGCTTCAAAGACAGTAAGTCTCAGAACGCCGCACGGCTGTACCGCAGTCACGCGCCGTTGGGGAAAAAGGAAAAGCGGTGCGCCTTCTATCGGTCGGAGCGGTTCAAACAATGGCAGAGCGCGTCCGGTGACCGCAAGGGATACGGCGCGTATGAGAGAAAGGATATAAACGGAGAGACATATCTCATGGAGGTCAAACCGCCGTCGTCGGTCTTTCTGGAGGAATACCCCGCCGTGACCTCGACGATCCATTCCATGGGCAGGCTGTTCTGCGACGCGGATCAGTACCGCTTTGATTATGTCATCATGGACGAGTCCTCTCAGACGCGTCCCGATATCGGCGTGATCTCCGCCGCGCTGGGTAAGCATCTGGTGCTGGTCGGGGATGAAAACCAGCTTCCGTCCTTCTGCGATCATGACGTTGTCGGACAGATCGAAAAGGAAGCCCCCGCGCTGCCCGGGGACAGCGTCTATCGGATGCTGGATGATAACGGGGACGTCAGCTTTTTCGATATCGCTCTGCGCATCGTCAGCGAAAGGCTCAGACGCCCGGAGCTGATCACGTTCCTCGATATCCATTACCGCTGTCATCCGGGGATCATCGGCTTCTGCAACAGGGAGATCTACAAGGAGCATCCCCTGGTGAACGGCAGGGCGGATTATGATAAGACCGCCGCCTGTCCGATCCGCGTGTGGTATTTTTCGGGCGACTATCAGGAGGGCTGTTTTCTGGGAGAGGACGGCGACTCGAAATTGAACCGCCGCCAGCTGGATGTGTTCAAGGAAAAAGAGCTGGACGGCTTTATCGATAAGCTGAAAAACAATAAATCGATCTGCGTACTGACGCCGTTCTGCGGTCAGCTTGAGGAGATCAGACGGCTGCTGAAGGAACGGCTGGAGCGGGAAGGGATGACCGAGGAGGCGCGGCTCCTTCTGGAGAACGAGGAGAATTCGCTGAGCAGCTGTGCTTTGACGATCCATAAGTCACAGGGCAAGGAATTCGACTGCGTATACCTACTGCCGGTCGAGGACGGCAACTGGGAATGGCCGTGGAGCCAGAAAAAGCGTCTGATCAACGTGGCGGTATCCCGCGCGCGGGATGAGCTGGTCATCATCACCTCGACGACGCTGATGGACGGCGAAATGCAGAGGGAGCTCACCGGATATCGGGTGCCGCGCCTTTCGGGCAGACGCCACGGGACGGCGGACAGCGAAAATGAAATGTATCTGCAGAAGCTGCTGCGTTATGTCCGTCAGAAAACAAAGGAGGCTTCCGGGACGCAGAACAGCGGGGATGACCGCTACGGCTTCTTTGACAGCGGCTATCGCTCGGTATTCGACGCCGTGCCGCTTGTCGCCGCGTGGAGGGACAGCGATCCCGACAGGATCCTTTCCCTGCTCACCAAAAAGGATCAGCGGGATCACGGCAAGCCGATCGTGATCTCCGCCCCCGAGATCGCCCTGTATGACGCGCTGGACAGCGGTCTGGACAGGAAAAAATACCGCATCCTGTATGATGTGCCGCTCCTTGAGCTGACACGGGGCTATGAACCGCTCACAGAGGAAGAAAGGGATCTGGCGGAGAGCGGCTCCTCCTGCGACTTTGTGATCTGCGGCGCGTCGGATGACCGCGTGCTGGCTGTGATCGAGGTCATGGGTGAGCCACACCGCTATCAGGATACCGTGAATAAAAGCGCGCAGGATTCCCGGCTTGCCGAGCGGAAGGCGTCTGTGGCAAAGAATATCCGCCGCGATGAAGTCAAGCGCGGGATCCTCCGTGCGCTGTATCCCAAACGGCGCGTCCTGTACTGGACGACCGACGGCGTCCGCTATCAGCAGAGAGAGATAGAAGCGCTGACACAAAATACGCCGCCCAAGGGCATATTGGTATCTTCGCCGAAGCATCCGCGCCGCTTAGCCGCGTGTGAAGAGAGCAGAGAGAGGATCAGACAGGCAAAGGAGCAGATGGATCGTGCGCTCGCGCAGTATCGCGCATGGAAAGACAAGCTGATGTCGCAGTAAAAAAAAGACCGCCCCGGCGGTATCGTAGGATACCCGCCGGAGGCGGTCGTTTCAGTTATGGCAGGCCGGACGTCGGATATCCGATCTGCCGGTTCATTCGCCGGTGAATTCGGCGGTGGCAAGTCCGAAGGACAGCGCTTCCTCCAGATCGAAGTAGGTATCCGAGCGGGTCACCTCGGCGATCTCTTCCTCGGATCTGCCGGATACGGCGGCGATGATCCCGATCAGCTTATGCTGCATGGCGGTCAGCATCTTGAGATACGCCTCGATCTCGTGGGGCTTCATGCCCTGCAGAGATCCGCCCGCGGAGGGATCGTGGATCATCAGCTGTGTATGGCGCAGCATCTCGCGGCGCTTTCCCGTGAGGAACAGGACTGCGCCCATGCTGGCGGCAGTGCCGATGCATACCGTGCGGATCGGCGACTTCATCGCCGCGATGTAATCGATGACGGCAAGCCCGCTGACACATTCGCCGCCGGGCGAGTTGATATACAGGGTGATCTCCTGACCCGGCGCGGTCAGCTCCAGATACATCAGCTTTTTCAGCAGGCTGTTCATCGTGGCGGAGTTGACCTCCTCGGCAAAGAAGATCCTTCTGCGGTGGAGCATTTCGTCGTCGATCGGGCAGAGGTTCAGTCCGTTGCTTGAGATCTTATAAATATTCGTTGTTTCCATTGTAAAGTTCCTTTCTTTATCGATCTATCTCGTGATGCTTCTCTTCATAGACAAAGATCCCGTCTTCACATGCGGCGGGATCCTGTGCGGACAGCGTACGGTCACACAGGTGCGCTGTCATATCATATTTCTGTGCGAGCTGTGCCGTTCTTCCCCTGAGGAAGACATAGCAGCTGCCCAGCGGCATATTCATCATGCAGCTTTTGGGGACATCCGCTTTTTCCGCAAAGTAGGACGCGGTCGGGATGTCCTGTACCCCGAGCACCACCTGCTGGTCGCAGTTGCCCATGATGGTCGCCGCCTTGGAGGGACCGTAGAGGGCTTCCAGCTGTGACAGTGACTGGAGGATGACGCTCAGGTAGATCTCACGGCTGCGGACGTTGCTGGATATCTTGTCGAAATCCGGGATATAGACGTTGGTCGCAAAGTCGTCCAGATACAGCCGTACGGGGACGTCGAGACGGTGCCCCGGAAAATCCCTGTCCGCGCTCAGACAGAGCCGCTGGAGCGCCTGTGTCCAGAACAGGCCGATCAGCCTGTCCTGAGAACGGTCGGTATCGCTGACGGTCAGGAACAGTGCGGTCTTTCTGCGTCCGAAGTCGGAAAAATCCAGCTTGCGCGGATGACGGTACAGCCTGTCCAGCGCACAAAACTCAAAGCTGCTGAGATTGGTGGACACGATGCCCAGCACACTGCCGATCATCTTGTCCGCGGCGCCCATGCTGCAGAACGCGCTGTAGCGTCTTGCCGCAAGGCTGTCGGGGTACAGCTCGGATTACTGCACCATCATCTTTTCAAAGGCGCCGCCGCCCTCGGCGTATGCCAGCTTTGCGACACGGTCCAGCGTGTGATCGCTTTGGGGCGTTGATGCGAGGATGTAGGCGATCACGCTTTGCAGATACATCCGCGCCGCCATATCCCAGAACGGCTCCTTGTTGCAGCCGTCGGCGATGATGATCTCGCTGGCCGTGATGATATCCTGCTCACAGTAGTCCCCGGACTGTTGATCATAGCGGATATAGTCCAGAGGATTGTAGCCGACGCTGCCGTTCATCGATACAAAGTCGATGCCGTAAACGGTGTAGCCCTGCGACCGCAGAAAGGCGCCGCATTCTTCGTACAGCGTGCCCTTGGCGTCCGATACGATCATGGAGGTGTTCGCCTGCATGATGTTCGGCTTGACGTAGCTGCGGGTCTTACCCGAGCCGGACGGTCCGATGACCAGAACATTGTTGTTGATGCCTGTCTGCCAGGTATCGTTGGAAACGGTGATCCCCTCTGCGAGGATGCTTTCGGTGCGGTAGGCTTCGCGGCTGACGGTTTCATTGTTATGATACATGATTCTTTCTCCTTAATGATGAATGTAATATGGTTAACGGTTCGATGATATAGCTGTCGATCAGAAAGATCCTGTCGTCCCCGGCGGGCTCGTCCGATCCGGACATTTCCTTCGTCGGGCGGAGGAGATCCTCTCCGATACAGCCCAGCGCGTCGCGCATATCGGGACGCTTCATTTGACAGCGCATGAGGATGCTGAGGACGCGGATGTCCAGAGAGACGCCGTATATCGCGTTCAGGTATTCCTCTTCGCTCATATGGCGCACCCAGTAAAAGTACTTGACCGCGCCGACGTCATCACTGATCCGGTATATCTTGTTCTGGAGCACCGGGTCAAAGGGATTCGGCTTGCGGATGAAGCGACCGCGGAAAGCGCCTGCCGTCGGATCGGCGACAGGCGTTCGGATCCGTTTCATCAGGTCGTCGGCGCGGGCGGCGTTCGTGAACGGGGAAGCGGCGGCAAGCCGTGCCTGCCGCTTGTCCTCTCCCTCGCGCATGACCCAAATGCGCGTACACAGGTCGCCGACGGTCATGTCGGGGTCGGACAGCTCACCGTCCTCTGTCACGGAGACGAGCCCCAGATCGGCGAACGTATCGATGCTGTCCCGATAGAGGACGGACAGCTTTGTCGCGCAGAACCGTGTGACCGTGTGCTGCTTGAATTCGCTGGTGAGAAAGTATTGCTCCTCGGTCAGACGGAGCTGCTGCTCCAGAGGCATCTTACGCACGGTCGTCACCTCCTACGCCGATGTTGTACAGCTTTTCGGTCAGCCTCTCCAGAAACAGTCTGACCGTCGCCGCGGTCATATGGTTGATGTTCTTCTCATAGAACGTCATCGGCCATATGAGCAGATCCATCACGAGCCGGACGCTGTGACCGCGGTCGGACTCGGATCCGTACAGCGCCCTTTGGGCGGTCCTGAATACCGTCCCGAGCGGCATGTCCTCATTGACGCCGAGCGGACTGAGCAGCGCCGCGTCGGTCAGCTGTCGGTACAGCAGTGCCGCAAAACAGCCCGCGCCGTCAGTCATTCCGTACAGGTATGCCCGCAGCGGCTGACGCATCGCGTCGTCATCGATCCCGCTTTCCCCGAGATTGAGCAGCAGCGACAGCAGACTGCGCATCAGCACGATGCTGTCGTTCCTGCAGCGCTGCGGGTCGTCGGCCTTGCCGCTGACGAGGTGATCCTCTATCAGCACCGCGAGCTGACCCAGCCGCAGAAAACGCAGGGAATCCGCGCTCAGACGGCCTCCGCCGCCCTTGCTGTTCAATATCTCCGCAATTCGGGAAAACGTTCCGTCGGCCTGTATCCTGTCGACGGTGCCGTTCTCTTCTATGGCGCAGATATCGTGGCTGAGATTCTGCATAACGGTGTTGAGAAGCTGTCGGAATAAGTCCTGATTGATTTGCATGATAATACTTCCTTTCTGTTATTGATAAGAATGGGACAGCGGCGCGATGTGCCGCCGTGTGCGATCGGACGCAAACGGAAATCGGGATCTCGGCCCGACGCTGTTCACGACTCTCGTCACTCCGCCCGGATGATATCGCCGCGGTACGCGGCGCCGTCTCACGATAACGCCCGCAAACGCTCACGCTGTCCTTCGGAGAACTCTGTCGATCTTACGCAGAATCCTCCTCATATCCTCAAAAATACCCCCGGAGAACCGTGCAAACACCTGCGTTTGCTTGTATCCTTTGAACCACGCGTTTTCCGATGTGAAGCGCTCCGTTTTTCGGCAGCGGAAAACGCAAAGTCCGGGAGAACAGATCCCTGTTTCTTCCGGTCATCCGTGATTACGGGCCGGGCTTCATGTCCGGACCGGTCGAGCATATCTGTTCCCCTTCGGTTCGTACGCCATGTACAGACCGCGGGATTGCGAGAGAAAGGGGCGGTGCGCAAGCTGTTTCATTTATTTCGCCCCGACTAATACTTTATAGTATTTATAAAGGGCAGATGTCGCAGGTAAAAACGGTTCGGTATTTCCGATTAATCAGCCGTTTTCTGCAAAGGAGAGCCGGCGGGAATTATCAAATCATCATGTCAGGATATCGAATTATGCGGAGAATAATCGCAACTTATGGTATGTAATTATCAAATTATGTGATGTCACAAGCAAAACAATAAAGCTCTGATATATACATGTATATATCAGAGCCTGTGATTCAGGAGTCTGCGGTCAGACGATCAATTCTATTTTCATGAAGCGTGGGAGCTTCTGTGCTTTTCTGTCGATCGGGCTGTCGGTCTCTTCGGACGGCTTCCCGTCACCGCCGGCGTCCCCGCCGTCCGCGGCGATCAGCCGATATCCTGCGATGTATCCCTCACGGACGTAATAATCCAGCAGGTGAACGGCGCTGAGGCGGAATTTCTGCAGGGTGTGGTTCCATTTGGTCAGCAGACTGCGGCGCTCGTCAACGGACATATCGGCGTTCAGCGTAGGATAATCATAGCCGAGATCCGGCAGGAGTCCCGCCTGCGTGCGGTGATGGGCGGCGTTTTTTTCGGCGCGGTAAAGGGAGATCACCCGCAGATTGGTTTTCGGCATGCGGATCAGATCGGTGTGGCGCAGCGCCTCGATCCTGCGGATGATGTATCGCCGCAGCATGATGAAGTCGATCGTGTTCGCCGTTCCTTTTTTGGGGGCGTCGGGGCGGCCGCTCCTGAGGGGCACCATCCCCTCGCCGCGGATCAGCGAGCGCTCAGCGGCGACCATCTGACCGATCCTCTGCGCGTATTGATACAGAGGGATCGGCGACGTGACGACGACCTCGCCGACGGCGGTGTAGGTCGATGTATCACGCGGATCCTTATAGGGATGACGGTTCAGCTGTGCGGGCAGCAGCGGGCTTTCCGGATACCAGCCGGGATCCCCGATATGCCGCGAGCGGTATTCGCTTTCGCAGTCGAACGCCAGCGTGTAGCTTGTCAGGCGCTCCAGACTTTCGCTGATGCTCTCGCGGAAACGGCGGGAGATACTGCGGACGTTATCCTTTCCGTCCATCGCCGCCACGATATCATACAGGGACAGGCACACCGGCAGGCTGTCGCTCTGTCCGATCAGGGCGGTGTATACCGCGTCCAGCACGACGGCGTCAAAGTAGGTGAGAGGCGGGGCGCTGTCCCTGTCGGGATGGTCGACGGAAAAAATGACGGCGATCCCCTTGCGCTTTGCGGACACCGTCAGAGGGATCCTGCAGTTGAGATAAAAGCGGTTGTGGAAGATATTGTCAAAGAGCTTGGTGTTGTTGAAGAACACATATCGGCTGTCTGTTCTTTTGCTCATTTCACATTTCCTTTACGGGTAAGACTTGATGTCCAGCTTCATGAAACGCTCGCGCTCGGGATCGGACTTTTCCGTCTGATCCGCGCGCGAGGCTTTGGCGGATCGGGACGGCACGCGCCCCGCAGAGCGGCTGTCCACAAAGGCGTCGTACTTGGGATAATAGTAAAACTGCACCGAGCCGGACGCCGCGCCCATCCGCTGCTTGAGGATCTCGATGGAGATCTCCCGCGGATCCTTTGCCTTTTCCTCCTCCGGAGAGGCGTTCTTGTTGACGAAATCGATCGCGAGAAGGGTGTCGGCGCTGTATTCGATCAGACCGGTCTCCTTGAAGGAGTTCATCGACAGACTGCTCTTGCGCCTGCCTCTGCTGTCGGTCTCGTAGCTGCCGCGGTTGATGGAGCTGATCAGAATGACGGGCACGCCCTGCTTGGAAAGCGCCTCCAGCTCCTTGAAGCTCGCTTCGACAGCCTGCTTATCCGTAAGGATCTCTCCCTTTTCGCGGTCGAGTATCTGCAGATAATCGACGATGACCAGTGGCTTGCGGCGGTAGAGACCCTCGGCGGTTCCGCTGCTGTCGGTACAGTGCGACCCGATGAACGCCTCTGTGATCTCTGCGATATCCGCCGCGGTGAACGCGGCGTTCGCTTTCCCGGCGTTCTGCTTCTTCTGATCGTTCTTGTCGATGATGTAGAGGTTTTTCATGACCCGCCGCATGGTTTGGGCGACCGTCCGATAGACCTCGGCGTCCTTTGCGCCGATCCCTGCCGGCAGTTCGGCGGGTGCGCCGCCGTCTGAGGAGAAAAAGGACAGCACCTGCTCACTGCTCATCAGCTCGATGGCGGTCAGCGTCTTATCCTGTTGATCGGGCGTATACCGGCGCTCCAGAAAGCACTCGCGGGTGATGCTCTTCGCGATCAGCGTGAAGGCGGTCATCTCCAGCGAGAAGAACAGGACCGGCGTTCCCTTTGCGGCGACGTTGTACGCCAGCTGGAGGACAAAGGTCGTTTTTCCGAGTCCGGGCATCGCGCCCAGGACGGTGATCCCGTCCTTGACGCCGCCGTCGAGCATTTTATCTAAGGTGTCAAAGCCTGTCCTGACGGCAAAGGAGCGGACGGGGCGCAGGGTCTGCATTTGCTGTGACGCGCTGACAAAGCGGTAGGAAGCGGACGCCTGCTCTGTATGATTTTGGGATTTTGTATTTGCCATATGGGGTACTCCTCGATCGTGTATTCCGAAAAGAAAGCGGCTCAGTCTTT
Organism: uncultured Eubacteriales bacterium; assembly: GCA_900315815.1. Classification (GTDB taxonomy): domain Bacteria; phylum Bacillota; class Clostridia; order Oscillospirales; family Acutalibacteraceae; genus Ruminococcoides. The sequence continues at coordinate 23,523 of ONAS01000011.1, read as the reverse complement.
AAAGCCTGCGAGGATGCGCTGGACGCGGGTCGCGTCAAGGATATCCGGCTCGCCGCTGTTGTTGATGTCCGCCGCCTTCTGCGCGGTGGGGTTGAGCCAGCACAGATCGGCCAGATACCGCTGGATGCGGGTCGCGTCAAGGATCTCCAGCGAGCCGCTGAGGTCGGCGTCGCCGGGGAGGAACTCCTGAGCGAGCACCTCGTCAAAGACCTTCAGCGAAGCAAGCGCGGCGCCGGAGGCGTCGAAGAACGCCTGATTATCGACAGCGGAGCCGCCGCAGTATTTTCCCGCGTCGTCGGGGTCGAAGTCCGCGGAGGCGGAGGACGCCCAGCCGCTTCCGAACTGCTCCCAGAGCGCCCGGTTGGCGTTCAGACGATCGGTGTAGGCGGCGCCGTCCAGACCCGCGGTATCGCCGACGGTGATCCACGCGCCCTCCCAGTAGAACACGCCCAGACCCTTTTCGCCGACGCTGTTGACCGCGTCCATCACGGCGCGCACCTCGTCAGCCTGTCCCTGCGGGGTGAAATCCCACAGCAGGTCACCGCCTGTATCGTTGTGTCCCCTGCTGACGGTGTTGGGGTGACCGTCGGTATCCGCGAGCGTGTAAGCATAGGAGGTCTCGGCGACCATCACGTATTTATCATAGGTGTCCGCGGCGTAGCGGAGCACCTTTGTCAGATTGGAAAGACTGCCGTGCCAGAAAGGATAGTAGGACACGGCGAAAACATCGTAGTCGACGCCGTTCTCGGCAAGCCAGTCCGCGCGCCACTCGGTCGTCCCGGTCTGCTCGGGGTTGGTGAAGTGGATCGCGACGAGGATATCGGGATCGAACGCTCTGACCGCCGCGGATGCAGCGCGGAACACCTTGGGGATATCTTTGAAATCCGTCACGCCCGCGACGCCGCTGTTGGTTTCGTTGCCGATCTGCACCATGCCGATATCCGCGCCCGCCCTGCGGATGGTCTCAAGGGACGCGGATGTATACGCGCTTAGCGCGTCCAGACGGTCGTCAAGGCTGAGATCCGCCCATGACTTGGGGGACTTCTGCTTGGCGGGATCCGCCCAGAAGTCGGAATAGTGGAAATCCACCAGCAGCTTCATGCCGTATTTTGCGGCGCGTCTGCCGATCAGCGCGGCTGTATCGACATCGTTGTTGCCGCCGCCGTAGCCGTGACGGGCGCTGTCGTAAGGATCGTTCCACACCCGCACGCGGATGTAGTTGACGCCGTGATCGGCGAGGATGCGCAGCAGATCCTTTTCTCTGCCGTTTTCGTCGCGGAAGGTCACGCCGCTGTTTTCCAGAGAAATGACCGACGAAACATCCATCCCGCGGATGAAGCCGCCGTTTTGAAAGTCGATCGGCTGCACGGTGACCGACTGCTGAGCATGGGAGGGGAAGGCACAGCCGTACAGGAGCGCTGTTATCACCAGGACTGCCGCCGCGATACGGCGGAACACACTTGCCTTTTTCATGTCGTCATCTCCGTTCGGTTCTATGCTTCCATCTTAAAAGATTCCGACGGCGATGTCAAGAAGATCCCGCGATACGGCTTCTTTGAATTGACAGCGGGTGGATCTTATACTATAATTGATGCAGAAAATCCGAAGGAAAGGAGCGCCCCTATGACGCTGAGACCGATCAATCCGAAGCGCAATTACGGCATCGACGCCCTGCGGATCCTGTCCATGCTGATGATCGCCGTTCACCATATCATCACCCACGGCGGTCTGCTCAAATCGCGCGAGCTGTTTTCGGCGGGCTATGACGCGCTTGTCGCGGCAGAGCTGTGCGTGCTGTGTGCGGTCAACTGCTATGTGCTGATCTCCGGCTATGTCGGGGCGTTCTCCAAAACGAAGTACAGCAACCTCGCCGCGCTGTGGCTGCAGGTGTTTTTGTATTCGGCGGGCATCACCCTCGTGTTCAAGCTGATCATGCCCGCAAAGATCAGCCTGCGGGTGATCTTCCGCTCGCTGATCCCCGTTACCTCCAGAGAATACTGGTTTTTCAGCTGTTACTTCATCCTCTTCCTGCTGATGCCGATCCTGAACCTCGCGGTGCAGCAGCTCAGCCGCCGCAGACTGGAGGTCCTGCTGGTTTCCCTGTATCTGTTCATCGGGGTGTTCAACTCCGTTTACAGCGCCTACTACGGTACCGATACCATCGATATCAACCGCGGCTACTCGGCGTGGTGGATGATGGCTCTGTACCTGACGGGCGGCTATATCCGCCGGTTCGATGTGCTCGGCCGCGTAAAAAAAAGCCGCTTTCTGATCGTATACTGCGCGACTGTCGCCGTGTCGGCGGTGCTCAAGCTCCTGACGCAGAGCCTGTCGATGCAGCTCGAAGGCGCCCTGAAGCACAACACCCTGTTCTACCAGTACACCTCGCTGAATATCTGTATCTGCGCGGTGTCGCTCTTGCTGTTCTTCCGCGGGCTGAACGTCAGAGCGGGCGTCTGCCGCGCGGTCGCGTTCCTGACGCCGATGACGTTCGGCGTGTACCTGATACACGATCATCCGCTGATCCGCAGCTATGTCATCAAGCGGTATCTCGGCTTTATGCAGAAAATGAACGCGCCGCTGATGATCCTGTGCGTGCTCCTGACAGCGGTCGGGATCTACGTCGTCTGCTCCGGCATCGATTTTCTGCGCGTGAAGCTGTTCGATCTGCTCAAGGTCAAGCCGCGGCTGGAAAAGCTGGAGGACGGCATCAGAGTACGGCTGAGCCGCACAAAGGGATAAAACGGATGCTCCCGGCTTCGGGGGCATTTTTTCATACGGCGGATTTGAGAAAAAGGATAGCATTCTTTGTCGGAATATGGTATACTGTGTCATATAACATATATATGAGGAGAATTTTATGAAACGACTCCTTGCCGCGGCTGTCCTGCTGTGTATGCTGTTATGCGCCTGCGGAGCGAGCGCGGAGAACACGGCACCCGCGACGCCCGATACGGCGTCTGCCGCGCAGAAGCAAACAGAAAAAGCGACAGAAGGCTCCGTTCAGAAGCCGACGCAGAAGCCGACCGAGCCGCCCACTGTCCGTGAGCTTACCGAAAAGCGCGTCAAAAAGATCATGGACGCTGACCTGAGGTCCTCCTCGGCGTCGATCTCCGTGGAGGCGATGGATCAGTACCCCGAGCTGCCGACCGGCTGTGAGTCGGTCGCCCTGACGATGGCGATCAACGCGCTGGGCTATGATCTGGAAAAAACGGAGATCGCGGAAAAGTATCTGATATATGACGATAACTTTGCCATCGGCTATTGCGGCGATCCGTTCTCCGACGACGGCGCGGGGATATGGCCGATCGGCATCGTCGCGACCGTCGATGCGTTCGCACAGGAGACCGGCGCGAAGGTCTGCGCGTACAACACCAGCAAGTCGCCGCTCAAGGATCTATGCAAGCTGGTGGACGCGGGGTATCCCGTGGTCGTGTGGACGACCTACTATATGTGCGAGCCGATGTATTCCGACGACGGCGTCTATTATGACGACGAGTATTATATGTGGTACGACAACGAGCATTGCGTCACCCTGTACGGCTATGACAGGGACGCCGGTACCGTGGATATCGCGGACCCCCTGAGAGGGAAGGTCACTGTCGACGCGGGCGAGTTCGAAAGGCTCAACGAGGATATCGGCGGATATTCCGCGGTGATCGTCGATACCTCTGATCTCAGATGATGTTCATCTTCAGCGAAAGAGAGTGATCGGATGTTCCGGCCCATGCGCCGCTTCAAACAGCGGCTGACCGATGAAGAATGCCTGCGGATCCTTCAAAGCGAGCCGCGCGGGGTGCTGTCGCTGATCGGCGACGGCGGGTATCCCTACGGCGTGCCCGTGAATTTTGTCCTTGATGACGGGTATCTGTATTTCCATTCGGCTTTGAGCGGTCACAAGATCGACGCGCTGAGCGGATGTGACAAGGCGTCCTTCTGTGTGATCGACAAGGGAACGAAGCCCGACGATGACTGGGCGTATTATTTCAACAGCGTGATCGTCTTCGGCAGGATCGGCATCGTTGAGGACGACGGCGAAAAAATACGGCGCCTGCGGATGCTCGGGCTGAAATACAATCCTTCTGCCGCCGAGGTGGAGGAGGATATTCGAAAAAACGCCGCGCGCTGTCATATCCTCGCCCTGAAAATCGGGCATATGACCGGCAAACGCGTACATGAGAGGTAAAAAATGGCTGCTGTAATCATCATTATTCTGATTTTGCTGATCGCCTTGCTGAGTGCGCTGTTTATGGTATACTACAAGGTATTCTACTCGCCTCACCGCGACGCGGACGAGGTCAGCGCGCCGATGATCATCGCCAACAAGCGGTTCAACGACGAGGTGCATCGGCAGACGCTCTCCCTCAAAAACATCCCCTGCCGCCGCGTGATGACGCGCTCGTATGACGGGCTTCGGCTGTACGGAAGATACTATCATCATGAGCACGGCGCGCCGCTGTGTATCCTGTTCCACGGCTATCGCGGCTCTGCGATCCGTGATTTCAGCGTGATGGGACAGTTTTTGCAGAACGAGGGCTACAATGTGCTCCTCGTGGATGAGCGCGCGCATTTCAAGAGCGGCGGCCATACCATCACCTACGGCATCCGCGAAAGACGCGACGTTCTGTCGTGGATCGAATACGCCAACCGGCGGTTCGGGACGGACGCGCCCGTCTATCTGTTCGGCATCTCGATGGGTGCGGGGACGGTGCTGATGGCTTCCGGTCTGGAGCTGCCAGATAACGTGAAGCTGATCTGCGCGGACTGTCCGTTCAGCTCGCCGAAGGATATCATCTGTCACGTCGCGAAAAAGACCGGATGGAATCCCAAATTCGCATGGGTGATGTCCTATCTCAGCGTGCTGGTGTTCGGTCATCTGGTCATCCGCGGTGACGTTACCGCCGCGGAGAGCGTGAAGCGCTCGAAAAAGCCGATCCTGATCATCCACGGAGAGGCGGACGATTTCGTGCCCCCGGAAATGAGCGACGAGATCCGCCGCGCGAACCCCGAGCTGGTGGAGCGGCATACCTTTCCGGGCGCGGGTCACGGGGTGAGCTATTTTGCCGACCCCGAGCGGTATCTCGCGATCGTGCGCGACTTTATCAAGCGCAACGGATGAATCCGCTCAAAAAACAGAACAAGCATATGAAAAAGGCGCCTCGACGAGGCGCCTTTTATGATGCCGCGATCAGCAGCAGCGGATGAATTCGGTGATAGCGCGGATGGATTTTTCCGCGGCGATCTCGCGGAAGCGCAGGAAATCGACAAACTCATTCTCGTTGAAGTCATCGGAGATACAGCGCAGTACCGCGTAGGGGACCTCGTTACGGTAGCAGACCGTGCCGACCGCGCCCCCCTCCATCTCGCAGGCGAGAGCGCCGAACATGTCGGCGATCCGCTGACGGCGCGCGTGCGCCGAGATGAAGGCGTCGCCCGAGGCGATGCGTCCGCGGAACACGGCGGTGTCGGCAAGGACCCTGCATGCCTGCTCCAGACGGTCCGCCGTCGCCTTGTCGGCGGGGATATCGATGCGCTTTTCGTCGTTGAACCAGATCTCGCCGGGCGGATCTCCCGCCTCGGTACCGTCCATGTCATGCTGGACGCAGTCGTCGGAGATCACCAGATCGCCGATGCGGATGTCCTTGCTCAGCGAGCCGGCGATGCCCGAGTTGATGATCACATCGGGACGGTAGAAATCGATCATGATCTGGGTGCTCATGGCGGCGTTGACCTTGCCGATGCCGCACTCACAGCAGACCACCTCACGGCCGAAGATCTCGCCCTTTGCGTAGGTGATCTTCGCATGGGTCTCTTCGGTTTTATTGTCCATTAATTGCTTGATGCCCTCGACCTCGACGCCGAGCGCACAGATGAATCCGAGCATGGGATACCTCCTGTACAGTCTGTGGATCGGATGTCCGGTCCCTTTATTATTCTAAGTTCCCCGTGAGCAGCATGGCGGCGCAGAGAGCGGCGATCGGCGCCGTCTGGGCGCGCAGGATGCGTTTGCCGAGGGTCGCGGGCTCGACGCCCGCCTGCTTCAGCCTCTCGATCTCCGCTTCCTCAAAGCCTCCCTCGGCGCCCGTGATCAGGGCAAGGGATGTTGCGTCGGCGGGGATTAGAGCGGACAGCTTTTCGCCGCCGCATTCGTAGAAGACGATCGCTTTGCCGCAGTCCCCGACCGCGTCGGGGATATCGGCGATATCGATGCAGTCATGCACCCGCGGCAGGATCCCGCGGCGGGACTGGGATGCGGCGCTGTCCGCGATCTTCTGCCAGCGCTGCTGCTTTTTGGCGAGGCTCTTCGCGTCGGGCCGTGAGATACAGCGGGCGGACAGGAACGGTGTGATGTCGTGAACGCCCAGCTCGACCGCCTTCTGGATGACGTCGTCGATCTTGTCGCCCTTCATCAGTGCGATATACAGCGATACGCGGACGGTCGGCTCCTGCTCGCAGACGGTGCTATCAAGGATCCGCACGGTGACGTCGTCGCGGGTGATCTGCGTTATCTCGCACGTATGGCGGCGTCCGTCGGGCGTGCAGAGGGTCAGCTCCTCGCCGACCTTCATGCGCAGAGAACGCGCGATATGAGCGGCGTCCTCACCCGTGAGGGTGTACGCTTCGGTCGTGATATCCGTGTCGGCAAAAAACCATGCCATCAGATCACCTCGGATAGGATAGTCTGTCACAGAGCGGACCGCGTCTTTTGCGGATCGCGGGGACGCATTTTGTCCTGCTGTGACGGGGGAAAGAGAAATGTAAATAAATTTTAACAAATTTGCGCAGGAATTGCAATAGGACAGCGATCGGATTATAATAAGGAAAAGAATTCATCTTGGAGGAACAAATGAAAGCATCGGAATTTTTGGAGAAACTGGAACGGGAAAATATCAGAACGGAGGATCTGCCGCAGCTGGTGGTGGATGCGCTGGCAAGGAAAAAGCTGCGCATCGCGACGGCGGAAAGCTGTACCGGAGGCATGATCTCCATGTCGATCACCTCGGTGAGCGGATCGTCGGGCGTGTTTGACTGCGGGATCTGCTCCTACGCGAACTTTATCAAGAGCAAGCTCGTCGGCGTCAAGGAGGAGACCCTCGCGACCTACGGTGCGGTCTCCGATAAAACGGCGATGGAGATGGCGCGCGGCGTGCGGATCCTGTCCGGCGCGGACATCGGGATCTCCACGACGGGCATCGCCGGCCCTCTGGGCGGCACCCCGTACAAGCCGGTCGGACTGGTGTACATCGGCGTCAGCACGGAAATGGGACTCAAGGCGGAAAAAATGCTGCTCGGCGAGGGCGATAACGACAGAAAGCGCATCCGCGAGCTGGCGACCGCCGCGGCGCTGTACTTCGCGCTCAAGGCGATCGGGGACTGAGAAAGCAGTCGATACGAACGAAAGGACACTCTGCGGATCGCGGGGTGTTTTTTTGCTGTATGAAACGCTCCTTTCGGGATCGCCGCGGCGGTGTGCGCGTCGTGATCGCGGGAGGCGCGGAGGAATCCGCTTGTCGTTTTTTATCCATGTTTCCCGATCTTATCCCGACTTCTGTTTTCAGCGGGTTTTTCTTTGCAAATTTGCCGTACATTTTTGGAAAAAAGGTTGTATTTTAGATATCTGTATGTTAAAATGTATAAGAATAATATCGGATAATACGCTCTGTATGAGCAATCTGATAATAATCTGCAAAAAATTTGATATTCAGACAGGAGTTGAATGTATGGCAAGAGTTTGCGGCGTCCTCATGCCGATTACCTCCCTTCCGTCACCGTACGGTATCGGTACCATCGGTAAAGAGGCAAGAAAGTTCGCTGATTTTCTGAAAGAAAGCGGACAGTCGATATGGCAGATACTGCCGGTCGGCCCCACCAGCTACGGTGACAGCCCCTACCAATCCTTCTCAACCTATGCGGGCAACCCGTACATGATCGATCTTGATACCCTGGCCGAAGAAGGGCTGTTGACACAGGCCCAGATCGACAGCTTTTTCTGGGGGATCAACGACGAAGAGATCGATTACGGTGTGATCTACAACAGCCGCTTTGAGGTGTTGAAGATCGCTTACGAAAAATTCAAGGAAGGCGACCAGAGGGCGTTTCTCTCCTTCAAGCGCCGCAATTCCAAATGGATCAAGGACTACGCCCTTTACATGGCTGTCAAGAAGAGCTTCAACAACAAGGCGTGGCCCGACTGGGAAGACGAGAGCATCAAGCTCCGCGATGAAAAGGCCATCAACCGCTATTCCCGCAAATTCAGAAAAGAGATCGACTTCTGGAAATGGGTCCAGTTCAAGTTTTATGAGCAGTGGGACGCGTTCCGCGCTTATGTGAACGGTCTGGGCATCAAGATCCTCGGCGACATGCCCATCTATGTCGCGATGGACTCTGCCGACACCTGGGCGAATCCCGATGTGTTCTGGCTGGATAAAAAGCGTCAGCCCGTGTGCGTCGCAGGCTGCCCGCCCGATTACTTCTCCGAGACCGGTCAGCTTTGGGGCAACCCGCTGTATGACTGGAAATACCTCAAGTCCACCGGCTATGAGTGGTGGATGGGCCGCATCGCTGCTGCCGATAAGCTCTTTGATATCACCCGTATCGACCACTTCCGCGCCTTTGACACCTACTACGCGATCCCGTTCGGCGCAGAGAACGCCATCGAGGGCGAGTGGATGAACGGCCCCGGCATCGATTTCTTCAACGTCATGCGTGAGAAGCTCGGTGAGATCGAGATCGTTGCGGAGGACCTCGGCGAGCTGTTCGACTCGGTGCAGGAGCTGCTGGAGGCTTCGGGCTATCCGGGCATGAAGGTGCTGGAGTTCGCCTTCGCCGACGACGACGAAAACGACTTCCTCCCCACCAACTATACCGAGAACTGCGTCGTCTATACCGGCACGCATGACAACGATACCGTTGTCGGCTGGTACGAGCAGGCAGAGGGATGGGAGAAAGAGCACTGCAATCAGTTCATGGAAGAGTACGTCGGCATGAAGTTCGGCGACGAGGTCAACTGGAAATTTATCGAGGCTACCTACAAGAGCATCGCGAATTACGCGATCGTTCAGATGCAGGATATCCTGGGGCTCGGCTCCGAGGCGAGGATCAACATCCCCTCGACCCTCGGCGGCAACTGGGCTTGGCGCATCAAGAAGGACGCCTTGAATAAAGATATTGCCGCAAGGCTGAAAAAACTAGCAATCACATATCATCGTTGGGAGGAAAACTAATATGAGCATTACTATGGACCAGATTACTGCTATAGCAAAAAGCGCATACTGTAAAAAACCCAAGGAGCTGACCACCGAGCAGCTTCACCTTGTTATCGGTAAGGCAGTTATGGGCGAGATCGCCGATAACTGGCAGAAGAGCAAGAAAAAACACGCGGACGGCAGAAGAGCCTACTACTTCTCCGCGGAATTCCTCATGGGCAGAATGTTCTACAACAATCTGTACTGCATGGGCATCCTTGACGAAGTCCGCGACATGCTCAAAAGCAAGGGCATCGACATCAACCAGTTCGAGGATATCGAGGACGCCGCTCTGGGCAACGGCGGTCTGGGCAGACTGGCCGCCTGCTTCCTGGATTCCGCTGCGACCCAGGAGGTCCCGCTGGACGGCTACGGTATCTTCTACAAGTACGGTCTGTTCAAGCAGCTGATCAAGGACGGCTATCAGGTCGAGGTCGCCGACGATTGGCTCAAATTCTCCGATCCGTGGTGCATCCGCCGCGTGGATCAGGCGCAGATCGTCAACTTTGCCGACTCTACCGTTGTCGCCGTTCCCTATGACATGGCGATCATCGGCTACGGCACCAAGAACGTCAACACCCTGCGTCTGTGGCAGGCAGAGCCGGTAGAAGGCTTTGACTTCCTCGCGTTCAACGAAGGCAGATATGACGACGCGGTCAAGAACAAGAACAACTGCGAGAACATCTCTAAGGTCCTTTATCCGAACGACAACAGCTACGACGGCAAGATCCTGAGATTGAAGCAGCAGTATTTCTTCTCCTCCGCTTCTCTGCAGGATATCATCCGCAAGTACAAGAAGAAATTCGGCACCGACTTCTCTCATTTTGCAGAGATGACCGCCATCCAGCTCAACGACACCCATCCCGTCGTTTCCATCCCCGAGCTGATCCGTCTGCTGGGTCTTGAGGGCGTCGACTTTGATCAGGCGTTCGATATCGCGCAGAAGACCTTCTCCTACACCAACCACACCGTTATGGCGGAAGCGCTGGAGAAGTGGGATACCGGTCTGATGAAGATGATCATCCCCGAGGTCTACGCGATCATCGAGAGGATCAACGAGCGTCAGTGGCATGACCTCAAATACAAGGGCGTCGATGAATACAACATCAACGCGATGCGCATCATCTGGGACGGAAAGGTCCATATGGCCCGTCTGGCGATGTATGTCAGCAGCTACGTCAACGGCGTTGCGTGGATCCACACCGAGATCCTCAAGAACGACGTTCTCAAGGAGTGGTACTGGGTATATCCCGAGCGCTTCCAGAATAAGACAAACGGTATCACACAGCGCCGCTGGCTCGGCCTGTGCAACCCCGAGCTTGCTTCCTTTATCACCGAGCGCATCGGCTCCGGCTGGATCAAGGATATGAGCAAGATGGAAAAGCTCGACGCGCACATCAACGCGGAATCCGTCAAGGAATTCAATAAGATCAAGTATCAGAAGAAGAAACAGCTTGCCGCTTACATCAAGAAGATGGACGGCGTGGACGTCAACCCGAAATTCATCTTTGATATCCAGGTCAAGCGTCTGCATGAGTACAAGCGTCAGCTGCTCAACGCGTTCTCCATCATGTGGATCTACTTCCGCATCAAGAGCGGTCAGCTGCCCGACTTCCAGCCGACCTGCTTCATCTTCGGCGCGAAGGCTGCTCCCGGCTACAAGAGAGCAAAGGCCATCATCAAGTACATCAACGAGATCGCGAACCTCGTCAACAACGATCCCGACACCAAGGATAAGCTGCAGGTCGTCTTTGTATCGAACTATAACGTTTCCTATGCCGAGAAGCTGGTCGTCGCGGCGGATGTTTCCGAGCAGACCTCTACGGCGGGCACAGAGGCGTCCGGTACCGGCAACATGAAGTTCATGTTCAACGGCGCGGTCACCCTCGGCACCTACGACGGCGCGAATGTTGAGATCGCGCAGCAGGCGGGCGAAGAGAACGAGTACATCTTCGGCGGCAGAGTCGAGGATATCGAGCGCCTCAAGAAAGAGGGCTACGATGCGCGCGAGGTCTACAACAACAACCCGATGATCAAGCGTGTCGTCGATACGCTGATCGACGGTACCTTCAGCGACAACGGCGCTCAGGGCGAGGGCAGCTTCGCAGAGCTCCACAACGCGCTGATCAACGGCACCAACTGGCACCACTGCGACCACTACTTCCTGCTGTATGATCTCCCGGATTATGTAGCGAAGAAGCTCCAGTGCAACGTCGAGTATAAGGACCGTATCGGCTTCGGTACCAAGTGTCTGAAGAACGTCGCTCACTGCGGCACCTTCAGCTCTGACCGCACCATCCTCCAGTATGCTGAGGAGATCTGGAAGGTCAAATAAGTAATTCTCCGATAAAACCGGCACAGGCATCACAGCCTATGCCGGTTTTTCTGCTTTCGGGGGCCGGCGAATCTGATACCGGGCTGCCGTCCGATCTGTTCACGCACGTCGATCAGCCGATCTTCTGCGGTTTTAAAATACGATGTGCCGCAGTACGCCAAATAACAATGAAAATGAAAAAGCTGCTTCGGTCTTTGAAGCAGCTTTTGCTATGATGCAGGGTCAATTTCAGATGACGTACTGGTCACCGGCGTCCGCGGCGGTCAGGTCGCTGAGCCGGATTCCGTCAAAGTACTTGTTGGTCATCTCGTAAAAGTCGCGCCAGATCCTGATGGTGCGGCATTCGCTCATGCGGTCGCACGGCGGTGCGTCGGCGGCAAGACACGATACAGGCGCCAGATCGCCCTCGGTCAGGCGCAGTACCTCGCCGACCGTGTAATCGGCAGGGTCGCGGGTCAGCTTGTAGCCGCCGCCCTTGCCGTGGACGCCCTCGATCAGCTTTGCCTTTGTCAGAATGGGGAGGATGCGCTCCAGATATTTCAGCGACACGCGCTGGCGTGCGGCGACGTCCTTCATGGGAATATAGCCGCCGGTGTTGTGGTCGGCAAGATCGATGAGCACGCGCAGAGCGTAGCGGCCTCGTGTGGAAATCATCATAAAATCACCTTATTATTATGGATTATCCTTATTATACCACAAACCCGGTAGGTAAATCAAGACCGAAATATCAAAAAATATCCGTCGATCGCACTGATCCGACACGGGGAGCTTATGATCGACGCGGAATGACCGCTTCCCGAAGCTTTAGGAGCGTTTGCGGCGTACGGAGGAATGGAAGCCGATCCGTTGACATCCGCGGAGCAAATCATTATAATAAGCCTGTAATACGACGGAAGGGAAGCAGTAATGTGAAAAGGCTCATCTGCGCGATGCTGATCGCTTTTCTGCTGTCGGCGGCGGGACTTCTTCTGACTGCCTGCGGCGGGGAAAATAACGACCCGAAAACCGATACAGCTCAGCGGTCAGGCTTCGGACCGTCCTCAGAGCAGGCGCTGATCGACGCGGTGTTCGGCGCGATGCAGAACGATGACTTCGACGCTTTCCTCAAGTGCTTTGACAAAAACGCGTCGATCGCGATGGACATGACAGTCTCATTTGTTTCCGATGACAACGCCGATTTCTTCCCTGCCGCCTATGAGGCTGCGCCTGATTTCTGTCAGGGCGCCGACTATGTGATCGATCACCATCCCGCGTTTGCCGGGCAGTTCAAAAAGTGCAGCGGCGGCGATGCGCTGACCGATGAAGATCTGGAGGACTACACGGACGGGGACTTTGACGCAGGATATGCCGATGCGATGAAAAAGCTCTTCGAGGCGTATAAGGATGACGCCAAATGCTTTGCCGGCTACCGTGCCGAATGCAGTCAGCCCGATCCGCGCGGCTGGCAGGTCTACTATGCAGAGCTTTCCGAAACGTACGGCGAGGGCGATGACGTGCATCCTGTGCAGCTTTACTTTGAGTACATGAAAACCGACGGCGGCTATGTCGGCATTTATCTCGATACCTTATAGGTATCCGTTACATATCAAACGAAAAAGGCGATAGTATGAAGGCTTTGATTGCAATGAGCGGCGGCGTGGACAGCTCCGTCGCGGCATTATTGATGAAGGATCATGAACGGATCGGCTGTACCATGCGGCTGTATGACGGCGACGCGCAGATCGTGGAGCGGGAGAACTCCTGCTGTTCTCTGGACGACGTCGAGGACGCGCGTGCGGTATGCCGCAGGATGGGATTCCCCTATCATGTGTTCAACTTCAAGGATGACTTTGAGAAAAAGATCATCAAAAAATTCGTGGATTCCTATCGATGCGGCAGAACCCCGAACCCGTGTATCGACTGCAACCGCTATATGAAATTCGACAAGCTGTTCGACCGCGCAAGGGAGCTGGGATGCGACGTCGTCGTGACCGGCCATTACGCGCGGATCGAGGAGGAAAACGGCAGGTATGTGCTGAAAAAGGCGGTCGATCCGACAAAGGATCAGAGCTATGTGCTGTACTCGCTGACGCAGGAGCAGCTCGGGCATGTGCGGTTCCCGCTGGGCGGGCTGACAAAAAACGAGGTGCGCCGCATCGCGCAGGAAAACGGCTTTGTCAACGCGTCAAAGCCCGACAGTCAGGATATCTGCTTCGTTCCCGACGGCGATTACGCCGGCTTTATCGAGCGGTACAGCGGCGCGATGGAAACGGGCGATTTTCTGACGACCGACGGAAGGGTGCTGGGCAGGCACAAGGGGATCGCGCACTATACCATCGGTCAGCGCAAGCATCTCGGCATCAGCGTCGGCGCGCCGATCTATGTGGTCGGCATCAACGCCGCCGACAATACGGTGATCCTCGGCAGCGAAAGCGAGCTGTTTCGTACCGTTGCGGCGGTGGACGACTTCAACTGGATCTCGGGTCAGGTGCCGGATCAGTCGATCAGGTGTAAGGCAAAGACCCGTTACCGCCAGAAAGAACAGCCCGCGACCGCGACCGTGAATGACGACGGCACGGTGACGCTGGTATTCGACGAGCCGATACGGGCGATCACGCCCGGTCAGGCGGCGGTGCTGTATGACGGCGACGTCGTCCTCGGCGGCGGTGTGATAGTGGGATAGATATTCGTTGGCAGTTGTCAGTTGTCAGTTGTTTGTTGGCAGTTGTCAGTTATTAGTTATTAGTTGGCAGTTATAGTAAACGCCCTCCCGAGCGGGAGGGCGTTGGTATTTACAGATCGCGGAGCATGCGCTTTTTGATGTCTGCTTTGTCGAGCGCCAGCGCGATCACGATGAAGATCAGCGCCGAGGCAACCGCCTGGATGCTGTTTTCCGGTACCTTCCACAGCGCGTTGGCAAACGCCGCCTCAAAGGTACCGCCCGCGAGCAGTACGCGGATCAGCTTGGAGATCGAATAGCCGACGACCGTCACCAGACCCGACGGGATGGTCATCAGGGCGTTGCGCTTGGTCAGCAGCTTGTCGCTCTTAGCGCTGAAAAAGACGGCGTTGATCGCCTTGATGATCACGGTATAGATGATGGTTTCCGGATAGACCAGCAGATCGGCGATACCGCCGCCGATCGCCGCCGCCGCGACGGCATAGGGCAGCGGCAGGAACGACGCCGCCAGATAGATCATCGAATCGCCGAGGTGGACATAGCCGCCGGTCGGCGTTTTAATCTGAACGAACGCGGTCATCACCGCGACCATCGCGGCAAACATCGCCGCGATCACGATGCGAAGCGTCCGGTCGGAACGTTTACGGTTCATAATGATACCCTCCTGAGAAGAAACGCGCGGATGAGCGCCTTTCCTGATTGATGAACGGACAAGGAACGCGCGGTCCCTTATTCCCTGATAAGAGAAAACGGCTTTGAGTGAACCCCAAAGCCGTCTGAACATTTTGCGATCAGTCCTGGAACAGCGCCGTGGACAGATAGCGGTCGCCGGTGTCGGGCAGAAGAACAACGATGTTCTTGCCGGCATTCTCGGGACGCTTGGCGAGCTGGATCGCCGCGTAAGCCGCAGCGCCGGAGGAGATACCGACCAGTACGCCCTCCTTCTTGCCGATCAGCTTGCCGGTCGCGAACGCGTCCTCATTGGACACGGGGAAGACCTCGTCGTAGACCTTTGTATTCAGTACATCCGGAACAAAGCCCGCGCCGATGCCCTGGATCTTGTGCGCACCTGCGGTACCCTTGGAGAGGACCGGGGAGCTTTCGGGCTCTACCGCGACGACCTTGATCTCGGGATTCCGGGATTTCAGATATTCGCCTACGCCGGTGACAGTGCCGCCGGTGCCGACGCCTGCGACAAAAATGTCGACCGCGCCGTCGGTGTCGTCATAGATCTCGGGACCGGTGGTGGAACGATGGATCGCGGGGTTCGCGGGGTTGACGAACTGACCGGGGATGAAGCTGCCTTCGATCTGTGCGGCAAGCTCATCAGCCTTGGCGATCGCGCCCTTCATGCCCTTCGTGCCGTCTGTCAGCACCAGCTCCGCGCCGTATGCCTTCATCAGCTGGCGTCGTTCCACGGACATAGTCTCGGGCATCACGATGATGATGCGATAGCCCTTAGCCGCGGCGACTGCCGCAAGTCCGATACCGGTATTGCCGGAGGTCGGCTCAATGATCACGGAGCCTTCCTTCAGAAGTCCCTTCTCCTCCGCGTCGTCGATCATCGCCTTCGCGATACGGTCCTTGACGGAGCCTGCGGGGTTGAAATACTCCAGCTTTGCGTAGATCTTCGCGCTGAGGCCCTCAGCCTTTTCGATGTGGGTGAGTTCAAGCAGCGGGGTCTTGCCGATGAGCTGGTCTGCGGATGTATAAATATTAGCCATGATGGTTCTCCTTATTATATAGTATAATGGTTTTTTTGTAAAGGTAGTATTGAGGTTGGTTTTTTGCAGTATTGATCGTTATTTGGGGCGTCGGCGTCGACATCGGAACCGGCTGTTGTAATGTGTATCAGTCATTTCATCACCTTCCATTTTGCCCTACCAACTTGGTAGGTTGGTACTATAATAGCACGCTTTTCATGAAATGTCAATACTTTTTTTGATTTTTGCGCGGTCGGGTTCTCTTTTGTGACCAATCGGAATTCGTTTGAAACGGTTGACAAATCGGAAAAACAGTGCTACAATAGCTACAGTAAAATATACTGTACAGTATAGAGTGGGTCTTGACGGATCCGCTCTTTTGTATTGTTTGAGGCGTTTTTTGCCCGGACATGAACGGTATATACACCAACACTTCGATGCAAGGGGTGAGATTATGGCAAACAGCAAGGGAAAAAATACCGTTTCCGTCGTTGAGGAGATCGCACGTCCGATCGCCGCGGAGCTGGGGCTGGAGATCTGGGATATCCGCTATCTCAAGGAAGGCTCCCAGTGGTTCCTGCGGATCTTCATCGATAAGGACGGCGGCGTGGACATCAACGACTGTGAGCGGATGTCGCGCGCACTGGACGAGCCGCTGGACAAGGCGGATCCCATCGACGGCGAGTATATCCTCGAGGTCAGCTCCCCGGGTATCGAGCGCGAGCTGGTGAAGCCCGGACACTTTGAAAGATTCATCGGCGCGGATATCATGATCAAGATGATCCGTCCGCTCGAGGGCATCGGCAAGGAGTTCAAGGGCGTGCTGACGGCGTATGGCGACGGCGACGTGACCATCACCGATCACAGCGGTGAGAATACCGTCACCATCAACAAAAAGGACGCCGCGTATATCAAGCTCGATGATTTTGATTAACCGCGAATTACCAACCACCAACTAGCAACTATGTTACAGAAAGGTCTGATTTGGAAAAATGGCAAGCAATAAAGAATTGTTCGAAGCATTGAAGCTGCTCGAAAAGGAAAAAGGAATCCCCGCCGAGTACATGATCACCCAGATCAAAAAGGCGATCGTGACAGCGTGCAGAAATCTGTACGGCGGCAACGAAAACGTTGACATCAAAATGGACCCCGAAAAGGGAACCTTTACCGTAAAGCTCCTGAAAACCGTTGTTGAGGAGGTCGAGGATCCGAACTTTGAGATCTCTCTGGAGGACGCGCTGGTCATTTCAAAGCGCGCCGCGGTAGGCAAAGAGGTCGGCATCCCGCTCGAGCCGAAGAAATTCGGCCGCATCGCGGTCCAGACCGCGCGTTCCGTGATCCGTCAGGGCATCCGCGACGGCGAAAAGGATCAGATGCTGGTGGAATTCCAGAGTAAGGCGCAGGAGATCGCCACCGCGACCGTCGAGCGCGTCGATCCCGTCACCGGCAACGCCACCCTCAAATTCGGCAACGCCGTCACCGTTCTGCTCAAGTCCGAGCAGATCGCGGGCGAGGTCCTCAGAGAGGGAAGCACCGTCAAGGTATATGTCGCGGGAGTCAGAGAGGGCGAACGCGGTCCGCGCGCGATCATCTCGCGCACACATCCGGACTTTGTCAGACGGCTGTTTGAAAAAGAGGTACCCGAGATCTACGACGGTATCGTTGAGATAAAATCCATTTCCCGTGAAGCCGGCTCCCGCACAAAGATGGCGGTCTGGTCCGAGGACAGCGAGGTCGACGCGGTCGGCTCCTGCATCGGTACCCGCGGCGCGCGTGTCAACGCGATCGTCGACGAGCTGGGCGGCGAGAAGATCGACATCGTCCTGTATGACGAAGACCCCAAGAAATTCATCGCGGCGGCGCTGTCGCCCGCAAACGTCGTCGAGGTCGCGCTTGCCGAGGACGGCACCAAGGCGTGCAAGGCGACTGTCCCGGACGGACAGCTCTCGCTTGCTATCGGCAACAAGGGTCAGAACGTCCGCCTTGCGGCAAAGCTGACCGGCTATAAGATCGACATCCGTCCCGAATCCGGCTTCTGGGGCGAGGACGAGGATGACGGCAAAGACAAGACAGACAGCGAATAAATTACGGCAGGAGAATCACTATGGCTGAGCGAAAGATACCGCTTAGAAAATGCATCGGCTGCGGAGAGATGAAGGATAAGCGCGTGCTGGTCCGCATCGTGCGCAGCAAAGAGGGCGAGATCAGCGTGGACTTTACCGGAAAGAAACCCGGCAGAGGCGCGTATATATGTAAAAATACGGATTGCTTGGATAAGGCGGAAAAAGCAAAGAGGCTGTCAAAAGCCTTCTCTGCTCCGATCGCCCCCGAGATCTACGACACTCTCAGAAAAGAGCTGACAGAGAATGAATGACAGGCTGCTTTCGTTTTTGGGACTGTGCAAACGGGCAGGATATCTGATCTCCGGCGCGGACACGGTCGTCAGAGCGGTGAGAGAGAAAAAGGCGCTGCTGGTAATGACCGCATCCGATTTTTCGGACAACAGTCTGAAAAATGTCGAAAAGGCGGCGGTGCAGACACAGATCCCTCTGAGGACGCTCGCGTGTTCCAAGGAGGAGCTGAGCTTCGCGCTCGGAAAACACTGCGGCGTGATCTGCGTCACCGATAAAGGCTTTGCCGATAAGATTCTCACGATGATATAAACTGTCGGAGAGGGGCTTGCTCCTCCCGCGCAACTATCCCTCGGTCACCGGCCGGTGACAGCTCCCCCTGATAAAGGGAGCCGGAAGAATAAGGAGGAAAAAACATGGCTATTATGATCAAATATAAGGTCAAAGAGGTCGCCGCCGACCTCGGCATCCAGACAAAGGATGTCATCAAAGTCGTCAAGGACTACTGCGGTGCGGATAAAAAGGCGATGACCGCCCTCACCGAGGAGGAGCTGAACGTCGTCTTTGACTGGTTTACCCAGAAAAACGCGGTTGCGGATTTCAGCGCGTACTTTGCTGTGAGAGAGCACGCGATCGAAAAACAGCAGGAGGAAGCCGAGCAGCGCAAGGCAGACGAGAAGAAGCGCCGCGAGGAGGAAAAGGACAGACTCCGACCCGAATCCGCGAAGAAGGCGGGCAAGCAGGAGGCGCCTCAGGCTCAGCCCAAGAAGCCGAAGGTCGACAAGACCGCCGAGATCGATCTCAAGTCCGAGATCAAATCCAAGCGCGGTACCGGCAGGATCGTCGACACGGGCGCCGCGGAGGTCAACGTCGACCGCTATAACCAGAAGTACGACGATCTCGCGATGGATAAGGTCAAGAACGAGAACAACATGTCCTCGAAGAAACAGAAGATCAATCAGAAGAGCAAGCAGAAGAACCGCCGCTCCGGCAAGCGCGAGACTGAGCGCGAGCGTATGGACAGAATCGAGAAGGAGCGCAAGGCAAAGAAGATGACCGTCCTCATCCCCGACGAGATCACCGTCGGCGATCTGGCGCTCCGACTCAAGGCGACGGTCGCCGAGGTCGTCAAGAAGGCGTTCCTGATGGGTACGATGGTCACCGCCAACGACACCGTTGACTTCGACACCGCTTCCCTGATCGCGATGGAATTCCACGCGAAGGTGGAGAAGGAGGTCGT
Organism: uncultured Eubacteriales bacterium; assembly: GCA_900315815.1. Classification (GTDB taxonomy): domain Bacteria; phylum Bacillota; class Clostridia; order Oscillospirales; family Acutalibacteraceae; genus Ruminococcoides. The sequence goes on along the minus strand of ONAS01000011.1, from coordinate 3,990 downwards.
CGTCAGCATCGAGGAGCGCATCATCGACGACAGCGAGGATACCGATGAGAACCTCGTCGACCGCGCTCCGGTCATCGTCGTCATGGGTCACGTCGACCACGGCAAGACCTCTCTGCTCGACTATATCCGCAACGCGCACGTCACCGCGACTGAGGCGGGCGGCATCACCCAGCACATCGGTGCGTACAGAGTCGCCGTCGACGACCGCGAGATCACGTTCCTGGATACCCCCGGTCATGAGGCGTTCACCACCATGCGTGCCCGCGGCGCTCAGGTAACGGATATCGCGATCCTGGTCGTTGCGGCGGACGACGGCATCATGCCGCAGACCATCGAGGCGATCAACCACGCAAAGGCGGCGGGCGTTTCCGTCATCGTCGCGATCAATAAAATGGATAAGCCGGGCGCGAATCCCGAGCAGGTCAAGCAGCAGCTCACCGAGTATGAGCTCATCCCCGAGGAATGGGGCGGCGATACGCCCTGCGTACCCGTATCCGCAAAGACCGGTATGGGCATCGACGACCTGCTGGAGATGGTTCTGCTCGTTGCCGATATGAAAGAGCTCAAGGCGAATCCCGACCGCGCCGCCAAGGGTACGGTCATCGAGGCGCGCCTTGATAAGGGCAGAGGCCCCGTCGCCAGCATTCTGGTACAGAACGGTACCCTGAGAACAGGCGACATCGTCGTTGCGGGCACCGCTGTCGGTCACGTCCGCGCGATGACGGACGACAAGGGCAACCGCGTCACCGCGGCAGGTCCCTCCGTCCCGGTCGAGATCACAGGTCTTGACGACGTCCCCACGGGCGGCGATACCTTCAACGCCGTTACCGACGAGCGTCTGGCGCGCGAGCTGGTCGAGCAGAGAAAGCATGAGAAGAAGGAAGCGGAGTTCAACGCCCGCACCAAGGTCACGCTCGACAACCTCTTCGATCAGATGAAGCTCGGCGAGGTCAAGGAGCTCAAGATCATCGTCAAGGCTGACGTACAGGGCAGCGTTGAGGCGGTCCGCCAGAGTCTGGAGAAGCTCTCCAACGACGAAGTGCGCGTCAACATCATCCACGGCGCGGTCGGCGCGGTCTCCGAGTCCGACGTCATGCTCGCGAACGCTTCCAACGCCATCATCGTCGGCTTCAACGTCCGTCCCGACGCGACCGCTCAGGCTAACGCCGAGCGCGACGGCGTGGATATGCGCATGTACCGCGTTATCTACGACTGCATCGAGGAGATCGAGAGCGCGATGAAGGGTATGCTGGCTCCCAAGACCAGAGAGGTCATCCTCGGTACCGCCGAGGTCCGCAACGTCATCCGCATCAAGTCCATCGGCAATATCGCCGGCTGTTATGTCAAGAGCGGTAAGATCCAGCGCGGCGCAGGCGTCCGCGTTGTCCGTGACGGCATCATCATCGCCGACGACACCATCGGCTCTCTCCAGCGCTTCAAGGACAGCGTCAAAGAGGTCAACGAAGGCTATGAGTGCGGTATCGGTCTGGAGAAATACAACGATATCAAGGAAGGCGACATCTTCGAGGTATTCACCATCGAGGAGTACAGAGAAGACTAATAGATTCTGTCATTGCGGGAACTCTGACCCGCGGCGATCCCCTGCCGTTATGAACGAAAGAGGCAGGCGGGATCTCCGCGCCGGCGCAGTCTCCCGGAATGACGCTGAGGTAAGATAACTATGGCGAATCATAAATTAGGCAGGACGACCGAGGACATCAAGCGTGAGCTGACGGCGATTTTCCGTGAGCTGAAGGATCCCCGCGTGACTTCCTGCTTTCTGTCGATCGTTCGCGTTGAGGTGACCAACGACCTGAGCTACTGCACGGTCTATATCAGCGCGCTGGAGGGCATGGACAAGGCGAAAAACGCCGCGAAGGGGCTGAAAAGCGCCTCCGGCTTTATCCGCAGAGAGCTTGGGCTGAGACTCAGGCTCCGCCATGTTCCGGAGCTGATTTTCACCCCGACCGATTCGATCGAGTACAGCGCGGAGATCTCGCGCATTCTGAACAGTCTGGATATCAAGGACGACGAGGAGGACCCTAATGAGGATGATAACGCTTGATGAAGTCGCTTCTCTTCTGAATGAGAACGATCACTATAAGCTGCTGACCCACTCCTATCCCGACGGCGATACCCTCGGCGGCGCGTTCGCGCTGGCGTTTGCCCTCAGAAAAATGGGCAAGAAGGTCAATGTCGCCGTCAACGGTCCGGTTCCGTCCAAGTTCCGCTATCTGGTGAAGAATTACTCGGAGCAGGATTTTGAGCCGGAGTTTATCGTCAGCGTGGACGTAGCGGCGATGTCGCTTTTGGGCGACAGCGTGATGGAGGGCGTCGAAAAGATCGACCTTTGTATCGATCACCACCGCACCAACACCATCGTCGCGGATAATATCTATGTCGACGGCGAAGCCGCCGCGGCGAGCGAGACCGTGTATCAGCTGGTCGAAATGCTCGGCGTGGAGCTGGACGAGGACATCGCGGCGGGCATCTATACCGGCGTTTCCACCGATACGGGATGCTTCTGCTACAGCAACACCACCCCGCGTACCCATGAGATCGCCGCAAAGGTGATCCCGTACTGTGACTGGCAGCAGATCAATTATATCAACTTCGTCATCAAGACAAGGGCGAAGATCAAGATGGAGCGCATGATCTACGATACCATGGAGTTCTACGCGGGCGGCAGATGCGCCGTGGTCTACACCACCATCGCCATGCAGAAGGCGCTCGGCGCCGGCGACGACGAGATGGAGGGACTCGCGAATATCCCCCGTCAGGTCGAGGGCGTCAAGATGGGCATCACCATGCGCGAAAAGGACGGCGGCATTTTCAAGGTCTCCGTGCGTACCAACGACGGGATCAACGCGGCGGAATTCTGTAAAAAGTTCGGCGGCGGCGGTCATCCCGCGGCTGCGGGATGCTCGGTAGAAGGCGACCTCGCGAGTGTGAAACGACTGCTGATCGATGCTGCCGAGGCGTTTCTATGAACGGCGTCCTGCTGATCCGTAAGGAAAAGGCGTTCACCTCCTTTGACGTCGTCGCGGTGGTGCGAAGGCTGCTGGGTCAGAAAAAAGCCGGTCACACCGGCACGCTCGATCCGAACGCGACCGGGATCCTCCCGGTGCTGCTGGGATCGGCGACCAAGGCGCAGGACATCATCCCCTGTCAGGATAAGCGCTATACGGCGGATTTCCGGCTGGGGATCGCGACCGATACGCTGGATATCTGGGGCGAGGTCATCGAGGAAAAGCCCGCGCATGTGACAGCGGCACAGCTTGGATCGGCTCTGGACGCATTCCGCGAAGAGATCGAACAGCTCCCCCCGATGTATTCGGCGGTCAGCGTGGACGGCAAGCGGCTCTATCAGTACGCCCGCGAAGGAAAGTCGGTGGAGCGCAGACCGCGCACGGTGACCGTGTATACGCTGGAGCTGCTGTGCTTTGATGAAGCAGCACAGTCCGGCAGGCTGGATATCGCCTGCTCGAAGGGGACGTATGTGCGTACCCTGATCGACGATATCGCCCGCTCGCTCGGCACGGTCGGCGTGATGACCGATCTTGTGCGCGAGGAGGCTTGCGGCTATCGGCTGGCGGACGCGATCACCCTTGACGAGCTGAAGACCATCACGGAAAACGGCGGGATCGATGAGAACGCGCCGTATTACCGCAGCGTTGAGAGCCTGTTTGCCGAGTATCCGGAGCTGGTCGTCAGCGAAAAGCAGGCGCACCGCTTCAAGAACGGCAATCCGCTGGACGTCGCGCGCACCGAGGCGAAGAATACCGCCGAAAAGCAAAAAATATACCGCGTGAAGGACAGGGAGGGGAACTTCCTTTCACTCGGTATCATACAGGATGATATGATCAAATTATATAAGCACTTCTGACACGGCGATCAGAAGTGCTTACTTTTTGTGTGATTTGGTTGTTATCAGATCTTTTCGACCGCGGCGTCGGGAGCGTTTCTGCCGATGCTGTCGATGCCGTTGAG
>ONAS01000010.1:34742-36432 GCA_900315815.1 uncultured Eubacteriales bacterium | reverse complement strand
CCCATATATATCATTCCTTTCGTATTTCTTCGTTGAGAGACGGGACGGGCGCTGCCCAAAATATCCCAGTCTAAAGTATTATACCATATATAGCCTCAAAAATAAAGAAAAAGATACACGCTCCGGACAAAGGATTTTTAGGCAAATTGTATGCTCCAAAAGGGTTTTTCGGCGGCGATCCGGATCGGCGGAACATTTTGATGATATATTTCTGTTATGATATTGAATTTTGAGTCCGGTTGATGTAAAATATAACTGTTTATGGGCATTTCAACCTGTCTTTGAAAAGAAGCCAAGAGCCCAGAAAGCCCCAATTTACGGGCCTTCTGAGCTCTCGCGTTTTGCCGAAGAAACGATATTGAACGCCGGAGACAGCCACGATGTGCATGAGTCCAGTCTGGAAAAAAGCGGCAGACCATTTCAAATCATTCTTTTAGGCTTTATCGGAGTGATCCTTCTGGGGGCGCTGATCCTGATGCTCCCGATCTCCTCAAGCAGCGGCAGATTCACGCCGTTTAACCAGACGCTTTTCACCTCGACCTCAGCGGTCTGCGTTACCGGGCTGATCGTTCAGGATACCGCGACGTATTGGTCGGGCTTCGGTCAGGCGATCATCCTGATCCTGATCCAGATCGGCGGTCTCGGCGTGGTTACGATGGCGGCGACCTTTGCGCTTCTGTCGGGCAAACGGCTTTCGCTGAGCCAGAGGAGCACGATGAAAAACGCTATCTCGGCGCCGATGGTCGGCGGTATCGTCCGACTGACGAAGTTTATCATCAAGGGAACTCTGATCATTGAGGCGGCGGGCGCCGTTCTGATGATGCCTGTTTTTATCACGGATCACGGCGTGACAGGCATATGGATGGCGGTCTTCCATTCTGTCTCCGCCTTCTGCAACGCCGGCTTCGACGTCATGGGAACGCCGGACAACAAGTTCGCCTCCCTGACCTGCTACGCGGCGCATCCCGTGATCAATATCGTCGTGATCCTGCTGATCGTTATCGGCGGTATCGGTTTCATGACGTGGAAGGACGTCACGACCCATCGCTTTCATTTTAAACGTTATCGCCTGCAAAGCAAGGTGATCCTGATCACTTCCGGACTGTTGATCCTGATCCCCGCGATCCTCTTCTTTATCACGGAGTACGCGGGTCTTCCGATCGGAGAACGGATCGCCGGATCGCTGTTCCAGTCGGTCACCACCCGAACCGCGGGCTTCAACACGGAGGATCTGACACAGCTGACGACCGTCGGCAAGGCGATCTTCGTCGTGCTGATGCTGGTCGGCGGTTCGCCCGGCTCGACCGCGGGCGGCATGAAGACCACCACTCTTGCCGTGCTGCTCACCAACGCGATCGCTTCCTTCAGAAGAAAAGAGGATCCGGTGCTGTTCGGCAGACGCATCTCCGCCGACGCCGTCAAGACAGCCTCCACGCTTCTGATGCTGTACGCGGTTCTGTGCGTTTCCGGCGCGGCGATCATCAGCACGGTCGAGGGACTGCCGCTCGGCGTGTGCCTGTTCGAGACCGCCTCGGCGGTCGGTACGGTCGGTCTGACGCTCGGGATCACTCCGCAGCTCGGCGTTGTTTCACAGGTCATTTTGGTAACACTGATGTTTCTGGGCAGAGTCGGCGGACTCACCGTTATCTACGCGGCTCTCTCGGGATCCGGCAAAAAGATCTCCAAGCTG
>ONAS01000010.1:0-34715 GCA_900315815.1 uncultured Eubacteriales bacterium | reverse complement strand
ATCACAGTAGGATAAAGGAGAAAGATATGAAATCAGTATTGGTGATCGGACTCGGAAGATTCGGCAAGACCCTCGCTGTCCAGCTCGCTGAGCTGGGACATGACGTCATGGGCATCGATCATGATGAGGACAGGGTCAACGAGGCGCTCAATATCGTCACCGACGCTCAGATCGGCGACAGCACCAACGAGGAGTTTTTGCAGTCGCTCGGCGTTCGCAGCTTTGATATCTGTTACGTCACTATCAGCAACGATTTCCAGAGCTCTCTGGAGACCACCAGTCTGCTCAAGGAGATGGGCGCGAAGTTCGTCGTCTCGCGCGCCGAGCGCGACGGACAGGAAAAGTTCCTGCTCCGCAACGGCGCCGACAGGGTCGTATATCCCGAGAAACAGGTCGCGAGATGGGCGGCGATCCGCTACAGCTCTCTGCAGATCCTCGATTATATCGAGCTGGATGAAAAGCACTCTCTGTATGAGGTCTCCACCCCCGCGTCGTGGGTCGGGAAGAACGTGCTTGAGCTCGACGTCAGAAGAAAATACAACCTGAATATCATCGCCGTCAAAAAGGACGAGAACATGAATTTTATGGTAACGCCCGAAACCACGCTGACCGAGAACAGCTCCCTGCTGATCCTCGGCGAATACAAGGCGGTACAAAAGTGCTTCAAGATCTGACAGCTCTCCGTCTTGACGCCGCCGCTGCGTGTTGAGACGGCGGCGAAACAGATGTACGATATGACTATTTGATGAGGGTAGTTTTATGAATATAATTATCGTCGGCTGCGGCAGAGTCGGCCGCTCGATCGCAGAACAGCTGAACGCGGAGGGACATTCCGTCAGGGTCATCGACACCAACCCGCAGGAGCTGGACAGAATCTATGACACGGAAAACATCATGCTTATCGAAGGCAACGGCGCGACCATGACGGTCCTGCGTGAGGCGGAGATCCAGAACTGTGATCTGCTGATCGCGGTCACCGCCACCGACGAGCTGAACCTGTATACCTGCCTGCTGGCGAAGAACGCGGGCGTCCAGTCCACGATCGCGCGTGTCCGCAACCCCGGCTATATCAGCGACGTCAGCGTGATCAAGGACGACCTGAAGCTCTCGCTGGCGATCAATCCCGAATTCGCCTGTGCGGGCGAGATCGCGCGGCTGGTCAAATACGTCGGCGTGTCGAGCATCTCCAGCTTTGCCGGCGGCAAGATCGATCTGATCAAGATCGAGGTCAAGGAGAAAACAGCGATCGCCAACAAGCGCATCGCCGATCTCGGCTCTGTCCTCAAGGGCGGCATCCGTATCGCGTTCGTCGAGCGCTACGGCGAGCTGCACATCCCCTCGGGCGATTTCACCCTGCGGGTAGGGGACATGGTCTCCTTTGTCGCGCCCTCCGCGGCGGCGGCAAAGATGCTCCGTCAGCTGGGCGTCATCTCCAACAAAACTCGTACCGTCATGATACTGGGCGGCAGCAAGATCGCCTTCTATCTCGCCAAGATCCTGCGGGAGACCGGGCTGAGCGTCAAGATCTTTGAGCACCTTCCGGAGCGCTGTGCGGAGCTGTCCGAGGACCTTCCCGGCGTGATGATCATCAACGGCAACGCGATGGACGAGGATCTGCTGGTGAGCGAGGGCGTCGACCGTGCCGACGCGGTGGTCTGTCTGATGGATACCGACGAGGAGAACATGCTCGCCTCTCTGTACGTCAAGCAGGTCAACCCAAAAGCGAAGGTGGTCACCGAGCTGGGCAACCTGAAATTCGACTCCGTCATCGATAAGCTGCCGCTGGATTCCGTGATCCGTCCCAAGCAGCTGACCGGTCAGTTCATCATCCGCTATGTTCGCGGCATGCAGAACACCATCGGAAACAACGTCGAGACGATGTACAAGATCGCCGGCGACCGCGCCGAGGTGCTGGAGTTCAGCGTCCGCGAGAAGAGCGCCGTGACCGGCGTGCCGCTGTCCAGACTCAACTTCAAGGACGACCTGCAGATCGTCTGTATCGGACGCGCCGGCAAGCTGATCACCCCCGGCGGAAACGATACCATCGAAAAGGGCGACAGCGTGATCGTTGTCACCAAGCACAAGGGTCTGACCGACCTCAAGGCGATCCTGAAATAAGGTAATCTGACGGCGGGTAAATGTTATGAATAAACGATTGATCATCTATATACTGGGTTGGGTCCTGCTGATCGAGGGAGCCGCGATGCAGCTCTCTACGATCGTAGGTCTGATCTACGGCGACAGGGAATACCTTTATTTCCTGCTGATCGGTCTCGGGTGTGCGCTGATCGGCGGCGCGCTCGTGATCAAAAAACCGAAGAGCAACGTCATGCTGCTGCGCGACGGCTTTGCCGCGACGGCGCTGTCATGGATCGTGCTGTCGCTGGCGGGATGTCTGCCGTTCTGTCTGACCGGCGCGATCCCGAGCTTCGTCGACGCGCTGTTTGAGACCGCGTCAGGCTTCACCACCACCGGCGCGACCATTCTCAGGGAGATCGAGGGTCTGCCGCACTGCATCCTGTTCTGGCGCAGCTTCTCTCATTTTCTGGGCGGCATGGGCGTCGTCGTGTTCCTGCTCGCGATCATCCCCCGTCTGGGCGGAAATCAGAGCATCAACCTCATGAAGGCGGAATCCACCGGTCCTTCCGTATCCAAAAGCATCCCCAAGCTGCGCAACTATGCCGCGCTGCTGTACGGGATCTACTGCGGTCTGACCGCCCTCGAGTGCATCCTGCTGCTGTGCGGCGGCATGGGCTTCTTTGACTCGGTCACCACCTCGTTCGCGACGGCGGGCACCGGCGGCTTCATGGTCTACAATGATTCGCTGGCAAGCTTCAGCCCCTATCTGCAGACGGTCTGCGCCGTCTTTATGATGCTGTTCGGCGTGAACTTCTACGTCTATATCCTGATCCTCTCGCGCCGCTTCAAGCTCGCGTTCCGCAACGAGGAGCTGTGGGTCTATCTGGGCATCACCTTCCTCGCGACCGCGATCATCGCCGGCGATCTGCTGTTCAACCGCACCTACGGCGACGACGTCTACCAGTCGATCCACCAGAGCTTCTTCTATATCACCTCGGTCGGTTCGTCAACGGGTTTTGCGATGACCGACGTCAACCAATGGCCGGAGTTCTCCAAGACGATCGTCCTGATCGTCACCTGTATCGGCGCGTGCGCCGGCTCTACGGGCGGCGGCTTCAAGGTATCGCGCGTGCTGATCCTGTTCAAGGGCGTCCGCAAGGAGTTCAACCTGATCATGCATCCGCGCTCTGTCCATACCGTCAAGATGGATAAAAAGCGCATCACCCACGAGGTCACCCGCTCTGTCAGCGTGTACTTTGTGATCTACTGCCTGATCATCATCGTCACCACGATCCTGATCTCGCTCAACGGCTTCGACTTCATGACCAACTTCTCCTCGGTGCTGGCGACCCTCAACAACACGGGTCCCGGCTTCAATGTGGTCGGTTCCACCGGCAACTACGCCGATTTCAATATCTTTTCCAAGATCATTTTCATTTTCAACATGCTCGCCGGCAGACTGGAGCTCTATCCGTTCCTGCTGATCTTCGTGCCGTCTGCATGGAAGAGGGCATAAGATGGGCGCTGTACTGATCACCGGCGCCTCCCGCGGGATCGGCGCGGCCTGCGCACGTGAATTCGCGCGTGAGGGCTATGCCGTCGCCGTCCATTATCGTCAGAGCGAGGCGCAGGCACTGGCTCTCTGTGAGGAGCTGACCGCCGCGGGTCATGAAGCGGCGGCGGTTTGTGCGGACGTCCGCGACAGCGCCGCCGTGAGGCGGATGACCGCTCTGGTCGAGGAGCGGTTCGGCTTTATCGACGTGCTGGTGAACAACGCCGGCGTCGCGATGCAGAAGCTCTTTACCGACACGACCGACAGCGACTGGGACGATATGATCGCCTCGGATCTCAGCTCGGTGTTCTATTGCTGCAGGGCTGTCGCCCCCGCGATGATCCGTGAGCACCGCGGCTGTATCGTCAATATCGCCTCGATGTGGGGCGAGGTCGGCGCGTCCTGTGAGGTCGCTTACTCCGCCGCCAAGGCTGGCGTCATCGGGCTGACGAAGGCGCTCGCCAAGGAGCTGGGTCCCTCGGGCATCCGCGTCAACGCGGTCTCTCCCGGCGTGGTCATGACCGACATGATGGCGGGCTTTTCAGCGGAGGACGTCGCGGCGCTCAAGGACGAGACCCCTCTGTGTACCCTCGGCGCTCCCGAGGATATCGCGCGGACGGCTGTGTTCCTCGCGTCCGATCGGGCGCGTTACATCACCGGTCAGGTGCTGGGCGTGAACGGCGGTATGGTGATATGATGAAGCGTTTTCTCTGTTTATGGATGATCCTGTCGGCGCTGCTGACCGCGCTGTGCGTCACTGCGTCTGCCGACAGTGTACCGATAACTGTCACATATGTCCCGCGCTCCGATCGCGGGACGCTGTTTTTTCTGGATGTGAATACCGACAGCGCCCTTTCCGCCGCGGTATTGGAGCTGCGCTATGACGCGGCGGCGATGGAATACCGCAGTGTGGACAGCGATGACGATGCGTCCGTTTCGGTCGAAGCCGACAGCGGCGTTGTGAAGATCGTTGTCAGTGACCCGAACGGTATCGGCGGCAGACTGCTGCAGCTGTCGTTCAAGGCGCTTTCCGACGGGGATACCTCCGTGACCCTGCATACCGTTCAGGCGATCGGCGCCGATATGGGCTATCTGCGGGAGATCCCCGACAGCACGCTCAGCTTCCGTCTCGGCAATGAGGACGTCGCGGCAGGCGCGGCAGCCGACGGCGGCAGATCCTCAGCGACCTCCGCACCCCGCAAAACCTACGGCGGCTCCAAATCGACTTCCTCCGGCAAGCGATCGTCTGTTGACCCGGATGATGAAGAAGATGACGACGACGCATCAGCCGTCAAGGACACCGTCGGCGAGTACCGTGAGCTCTCGCACGGCGACAGCGGGAAATGGTTTCTGCTCGGCAGTATGGCGACCGCGGCGGCGATCCTGCTGGTCGTGCTCGGGATCGTGATCGGTCTGCGGATCAAGAAAAAGCGCCCTGCCGCAGGTCCGGCGGACGCGCCTGAGTCTGATCGGGAGGACTGCGGGGAAGAGACGCCTCAAAAGGACGCAGAGGAGGATCCCGGGGATAGCAAATAGAATCATTCCGAAAAGAAAAAACGCTTCCGAAGCCGGAAGCGTTTTCCTGTTATATGCAGTTTATTTGTTCTTCTTGACCGCGTCCATGATCTTCACGACCACGGGGCACAGTACGATATTGGTGGCGACCTCTACGAGGAAGTTCACGCCGGTCATCATGAAGATGATGTAATACAGAACGTCAGAGCCGCCTGCCCACGCATTCAGGATATCCTTGAAGAAGATCATCATGCCGATGACAAAGATACCGGTGTTGACCAGCGGAGAGATCAGCGCCGCGACTACGGTGGCGAGGATCTTGTTGGTCTGAGCGAGAGCGCGGTAGTGCACGCCTGCCTCAAAGCCGGCGAGAGCGCCCTTGAGGATGACCAGGATCGCGCAGATGATCGGGCTTGCGTTCCATACCATCGCACCGCCGACGTCAGCGCCGAAAATGCACATCAGCAGTACCACGACGCCGAATACCGAGCCGAGATACGCGCCTGCGCCCGCGCCAAACATCGCCGCGCCGATGACGATCGGGATCAGCGCCAGCGTGATGGAGAACGGACCGATCTTGACGAACGTGGAGAATATCTGCAGCACGATGATGATGGCTGTCAGGATCCCCAGCGCCGTCAGGCGATAGGTGTTGAACTTCTTGTTTGCTGTTGACATAATAATACCTCCTGCTGCCTCCCTCATGATTGCCGTATCGCTTGTGCGGGGCGGTGAGGATCCTTTCGGATCGCCCGAGCCGGCACAGCTTGCTTCGGCGAGGTGAAGCGCAATATATTTATCTATCAAATCCACAAGGGATCGATATTCAGTTTTTACGGTTTCTGCGGTAGATCAGCTTCAGCCCCTGCATGATCAGATCGTCCTGCAGAGTGATGTCGTGAGAGCAGTGGCGGATGATGGTCTTTGCCATGCCGCCCGTCGCGACGACGGTGCACGGCTCGCCCAGCTCCTTTTCGATCTTATCGATCATGCCGTCGATCATGCACACATTGCCCCATACCACGCCGGAGCGGATGGAGCGGTCGGTGTTGTTGCCGATGACGGATTCCGGAGCGTCCAGCGATACAGAGTACAGCAGCGCGGCGTTGCCGGTCAGGGCGTTCAGCGAGACCATCACGCCCGGTGCGATCGGGCCGCCCAGCATCGCGCGGTTCTTATCGATCACGCACATGACGGTAGCGGTACCGAGGCTGATGACGATACAGGGAGCGGGGTACTTTGCGTTTGCGGCGACGCAGGCGACGACCAGATCCGCGCCCAGCTGGGACGGATCCTCGATGTGGATGTTCAGCCCTGTCTTGATCCCGGGACCGACGACCAGCGCGTCGATGCCCAGCAGATCGCTGACAGCCGACCGGATCCGCGCCGTGACCGTCGGAACGACCGAGCTGATGATACAGCCGTCAAAGTCCGTGCGGTGGATGCCCATCACGCGGATCAGCGAGTACAGCTCTACGCCGTATTCGTCCGCAGTTTTGTCCTTGTTGCAGGAAATGGTCAGCGTTCTTTTCAGCGTATCGCCGTCAAAGATGCCGAACTTGATATTGGTGTTTCCGATATCGACCGCAAGCAGCATATACATTTCGCTCCTTTCCGCTGAGGATTGTATCACACTTTTTAGGTATTTTCAATATAATTGAGCAATTTTCAGCTTTTTTCACATAATGAAAAATATAACGGCCGTGATGTGTTAGAATATCTGTGTATGATGACCGTACTGCGGTCATATTTGCACTCAAAGGGGAGGAAGATTTGATGACTCAGGAAGAGAGAAGAAATCTCGAGATCCTTGCCTGTAAAGCGAGGATCGGCGCGATCATCGGAACATTTAACGCGAAATCCGGACATCCCGGCGGCTCGCTGTCGGCGGCGGATATGTTTACCTATCTTTATTTCAAGGAAATGAACGTTGACCCGCAGAATCCCGCGTGGGCTGACAGAGACCGCTTTGTCCTGTCCAAGGGCCACTGCTGTCCCAGCCTGTACGCCGTTCTGGCGCTCAAGGGCTACTTTGCGTGGGAAGAGCTCAGCGTGCTGCGTCACGTCGGCGCGATGCTGCAGGGACATCCCGATATGAAGGGCACACCCGGTATCGATATGAGCTCCGGCTCCCTCGGTCAGGGCATCTCCGCCGCGTGCGGAATGGCGCTCGCCGCAAAGCTGGATAAAAAGGATTACAGAGTATATACCGTGCTCGGCGACGGCGAGTGCGAGGAAGGCGAGGTCTGGGAGGCCGCGATGTTTGCCGGTCACAAGGGCCTTGACAACCTGACCGTCATCGTGGACTGGAACGGTCTGCAGATCGACGGCACCACCGAGGAGGTCGGCGGCGTTGAACCGCTCGACACCAAATTCGAGAGCTTCGGCTTTGATACGACCATCATCGACGGTCACAGCTTTGACGAGATCGAGAAAGCGATGGCTGAGGCGAAGGCCTCCGATAAGCCCTTCGCGATCATCATGAAGACCGTCAAGGGCAAGGGCGTTTCCTATATGGAGAACCAGGTAGGCTGGCATGGCAAGGCGCCCAACGCCGAGGAATACAAGATCGCGATCGACGAGCTGGAAGCACAGCTGAAAGAACTGGAGGCGTAAGTATGGCTGAGATCATTACAAAAGCAACGCGTGAAAGCTTCGGTGAGGCGCTGTGTGAGGCTGCCGCGTCCAATCCCGATATCGTTGTACTGGACGCCGACCTTGCGGCGGCTACCAAGACCTCTATTTTTGCAAAAGCCTATCCCGACCGCTTCTTTGACTGCGGCATCGCCGAGGGCAACATGATCGGCGTAGCGGCAGGTCTGGCGGCTTCCGGAAAGCTTCCCGTAGCGGCTTCGTTCGCGATGTTCGCCACCGGCAGAGCCTTTGAACAGATCCGCAACTCCGTCGCGTACCCGAACCTCAACGTCAAGATCGCCGGCTCTCATGCGGGCATCTCCACCGGCGAGGACGGCGCGACCCATCAGTGCCTTGAGGATATCGGTATCATGCGTACCATCCCCGGCATGGTGGTCCTCAATCCCGCGGATCACTGGGAAATGAAAGCCGCGACCAATGCGGCGCTGGAATATGAAGGCCCCGTTTACATCCGCTTAGGCAGACTGGCGGTCGACTCCTTCAACGATCCCGATACCTACAAATTCGAGTGGGGCAAGGGCATCACGCTGGAGGAAGGCTCCGATATCACCGTCATCGCGACCGGACTTTGCGTTCTGGAAGCGCTCAAGGCGGTCCGTGAGCTGAAAGCAGAGGGCAAGAGCGTGCGCCTGATCAACATCCACACCATCAAGCCCATCGACCGTGAGATCATCATCAAGGCGGCGCAGGAGACCGGCAGGATCATCACCGTGGAAGAGCATAACGTGATCGGCGGACTTGCCGACGCGGTATGCGAGGTGACCTCCTCCGAGTGCCCCGTACCGGTCCGCCGTATCGGCGTATATGACCGCTTCGGCTACTCCGGTCCCGCCAAGGAGCTGCTCGATATCTTCGGACTCACCGCTCCCGGCATCAAAAAGGTCATTGAGGAAGAGCTCGCAAAATAAATCAGCGTTTTACGGGGAGGGTATTTGCCCTCCCTGATTCTTTGTAAGGGTGATCATATGTTGGATATACTGATTATCACGACGGGCGGCACGATCGGCAGTGCGCAGAATAACGGCGCCGTCAATGTGATCGACGGCGGTGACGTGAACCCGCCTGTCGCAGAAATGTACAGGGCGGAGCATCCGCACGTGCGGTTCGACGTCATGCCCGTGATGAATATCCTCAGCGAAAATCTGTGCGCGGGGGATCTGAATACGCTCGCGAAGGCACTGCTGACGGCGGATCTCGAAAAATATCACGGTGTGATCGTGCTGTGCGGGAGCGATAACCTGGCGTATCTCGCGTCCTTTATCGGTCTGCTGACCTACCGCCGCAAGCCGGTCATGACGGTCGCCTCCGATAAGGTCCTCACCGATCCCGCCGGCAACGGATATGAGAATTTCTGCACTGCCGTCGGGCTGATCTCGGACTCCTTTTGCGGTCCGTGTGTGCCGTACCGCAACACCGGCGGCATGCTGATCCATTCGGCGTTCGATATCCGTCAGGCGGATCTGTCCTCTGACTTTTACAGCTTCAGCGGTCGATATACCGACACGAAGAACCTGCACGGCGGCAGCGCGGTCAGCGATGCGTATATCCGTCAGACCATCCCGGACGTCTTTGACGCGGCGCATCTGCCCGTGATCCGCGAGGACGTCCTGCTGATACATCCCTATCCGATGCTTGACTATGACGCGCTGGACATCACGGGCAAGCGCGCAGTCATCCACACGCTGTATCACAGCTCGACGCTGAACAGCGACGGCGCGATCAGACTGCTGAGGCGGCTCGGCGATGTGCCGATGTATCTTGCGTCGTTCCGCGGCGGAAAGCCGCGCTATCAGACGGCGATCGACGTCATCGGCGCAGGGGCGATACCGCTGACGGATATCTCTCCCGAATGCGCCTACATGAAGCTGGTGCTCGCCTGTGCGCAGGACAGGATGTCGGTGCGGGAGTTCATGGAGGGTTGAGATGAAAAAGAAACTTGCCGTTTTGTCGGTGCTTTCGGCGGGAGTGCTGTGGGGCTGTATCGGCTTTTTTGTCCGCCGGTATGAGGCGCTGGGGCTGAGCTCGATGCAGACAGCCGCCCTGCGCATCGCTCTCTCCGCGATCCTGTTCACCCTGTTTATCCTGATCTGCAAGCCGCGGCTGTTCAAGATCAGACTGCGGGATCTCTGGTGCTTTCTCGGAACGGGCGTCGTCAGCGTCGGCGTGTTCACGTTCTGCTACTTCAAGTCGATCGAGCTGAGCTCGCTGTCCGTCGCGGCGGTGCTGCTGTATACCGCGCCCGCCTTTGTCATGCTGTTTTCGCTGATCCTGTTCAAGGAGAAAATGACCGTGATGAAGGGCGTGTCGCTGGTACTGGCGGTGCTGGGCTGTGCGATGACGACGGGCGTGATCGGCGGCGATATCAACGTGACGCTCGCCGGTCTGCTGTACGGTCTGGGCTCGGGCGTATGCTACGCGCTGTACTCGATCTTTTCGCGCTTTGCTCTCAAAAGGGGCTATCAGCCGTTTACGATCACGCTTTACACCTTCCTGTTTGCCGCGGTGTTCTCGATCGCTATGTGCGACGTGCGCCCCGTTGTCGGGGTGATCACGGCGGATATCGCCAGCTTCGGCTTTGCCGTGCTGTTCGCGCTGATCAGCTGTGTCCTGCCGTATGTGTTCTATACGCTGGGACTGAAAAGGATCAGCTCCAGCACTGCGTCCATCATCGCGACCGTCGAGCCGGTCGTCGCTACGATCGTCGGCGCGTGGTACTTCGGTGAAGCGATCGGCGTGCCGTTCGGCTATATCGGCGTGGCGCTGGTGTTCCTGTCCGTTGTGCTGATCAATGTCAAAATTCCGAAAAGGAAAAATAAATAATCAAAAAAGGGGCTGTATCCATCACGATACAGCTCCTGTTATATTGCGTAGATATTCAGATCCCAGCAGGGAATATAGGGGTGCTTGCGCAGATAGATCCGATAATCGGGATTGAGCGCGTGCAGCTGCAGGATCAGCGCAAAGAAATCCGCTGTGCGGTGGTAGGCGGCGAGGTTCAGCTTCGGCTTTGTCCTCAGCGTATTTGCCGCGCCCTTCAGCATCGCGCTTTCCATGCCCTCGATATCGGCTTTGATGTAGGTGGGGCCGCAGTCCAGCGCGTCCACCGTGGTGACAGGGACCTCGACGCCCGCGTCGGGATTCAGCGCCGCCATCCTGCCGCCGCCCTTGGTGACGTACATCGTGCCGACGGTATCGGCGATCCCCGCTTGGACGGCTTCGGCGTTTTTTATGTCCGCTAGATGCAGGGACAGCTTCGCGAAATTCTTCGGGTTCGGCTCGACGGCGGTGATGCGGGTATAGCCGTCGGTGTATCGCAGGAATTCGTCGACGGTATCGCCGCGGTACGCGCCCAGATCGAGATAGCTCTCCCCACGCAGACGCAGGATATCGCGGAACACCTCCGCTTTGCCGCTGTCGATCGCGTCGAGACAGGGAAGTCTGCCCGTGTAAAAGAAGTCCAGCGCGCCTTTGAAGACCCTGCGGGAGGCGTCGTCGGCGAGCAGGGAAAAGGCTTCGCCGATCGCGACCCTGTGCGCGTTGAGATACGCGTCGTCGAGGATCTCCGCGCCGAAGACCGGGACGTTCGGCACCAACAGCTCATGCGCATCCGCGACCGTTCTGATATGCGCCGTGACGTTCGGCAGATCGCTGGCAAAGCACAGTGCGACGAGAAAATCGCCCAGCTCCCGCTCATGATCGCTCTGCTTTTTCACGGTGAAGCCGCGAAAGCGCTGATATCGGACAAAATCATCACTTGCCATCACGCCCGCCGCGGTGATGCCGCGCCGCTCAAATTCGTCCAGCACCTTGTCCGCACCGTTGCCCATGCCGTACAGGACGATGGGCTTTTGGGTGCGCTCCAGCGCGTCCCAGACGTCCGGGTATGTAAAGTCGAACAGCATGGCGGCACCTACGGTTCGCATGAGGCGCAGGGCGTATAGCCTTCCTTGATCGCTTCCTCGCGGGTGGAGAATTCCACTCTGTTTTTCTCGCTCATCGACATGGCGCCCGTGCATGTGGCATAGTGGAACACATGGCTGTTTTTGTTGCCGACATAACCGATCTCGACCTCTTGACGCTCGTTCGCGTCCATGGTGGGGATCTCCTTTCTGCCGCGTTCGGTGGAAAAGCTGAGATGCGTGCCGTCGGTAGAGGCGATGATGGTCCCCACGGTGTCGGTCCGCAGACAGGTGCACTGCATCAGCCTGAGCTTTTTGAGCGTTTCACGGTGGGGATGGCCGTAGTCGTTGTTCTTGCCGCAGGAGATGATCGCGTAGGACGGCTTGACGGTCTGCAAAAATGCCGCCGATGTTGAGGTGGACGAACCGTGATGACCGCATTTCAGCACGTCGGCTCTCAGGTCCTCTCCGGCGTTCACCATTTCCTTCTCGCTGTCCGTTTCCGCGTCGCCCGTCAGCAGAAAGCGGATGTCGCCGCATTCTACCATCGTCACGATCGAGTAGTTGTTGTAGCCCTCGTAATTGCCCGACAGCGGCGCGAGGATCCTGAAGGTCGCCTCGCCGAAGCGGTAGGTGTCGCCGACCTTCGCGTCGATATAGTTGATGTTCTTTTTGTCGACCGCCCGCAGAACCTTGAGCCACGCGTAGGTCTCCTGATCGGTCTCCGCGGCGATGAAGTTATCGGTCTCGATCCCGTCGAGCACTTTGCGCATGCCGCCGATATGGTCGGAGTGGGGATGGGTGGCAATCATGTATTTCAGCCTGTCCGCGCCGCATTTTTTGAGGTATTCCAGCACCGCGGGGCCGTATTCCTTTTCGCCCGCGTCGATCAGCACGAACTCGCCGTCGGATTCCATCAGGATGCTGTCGCCCTGACCGACGTCGATGAAGTGGACGTTCAGACAGGCATCGGTGTTCAGCAGCTCGAGCAGCTTCGGCGTGATGATGTCGCAGCCCGCGAGGGATATCAGGATCACGAGCGCCGTGAGCAGACATAAGAGTTTTTTCATAATCATCATTCCTTTGTATCTAATATACAATATGATCGCGCCGAGCGCAAGCCGAATTCGTCAAAATTTGACTATTATCGGAACTTGTGATATAATGATATAGGTGGGAGTGGATTCCCGTTCTGCGTGATCCTCACCCGCCGGATTCGTACTGGTTTTGCAATCCTCAGTCTGTGATGCGGACGGCTTTGTTGTGAGGACAAGGTCCGGATAAGGAGTAGCTTATGGCGGCGAATTATAAAGGGAAATATGAGATCGTAACGGCGGACGATAACCTGCCCGGCAAGGTGCTTTTGTATTCCAAGCCCGGAAAAGAGTGCTATACCAACAAGCACTGGCACAAGAATCTCGAGATCGACTACATCGTCAAGGGACGGATGTGGACGAATCTTTGCGGCGTGGACAGGGATCTGTATGACGGGGACTACATCCTCGTCAACTCGGAGGCGGTCCATCAGACCTGCGGAAAGGAGCCCGACGAGCCTGTCAAATATCTGGTCGTGCTGTTCTCGTACAGCTATATCAAGTCCTATTTCGCGGACTTTGAAAAATACACCTTCGACGTGAACGTCAACGAACAGGTGCGCGCAAGGATCCGCGATCTGCTGAAGGCGATCGTCTTTGAGGTGGAGAATCCCGGCGAGTTTTCACGGCTGAAGATCTCGCTGGCGATGAATCAGATCATGATGTATCTGTTCACCAAATGCCGCATCAAGCGCGAGATCGACCCCGCGGCGGCACCCTCTGCCGATGAGCCGGAGTACATCACCAAAGCGATCGATTTCATCCGCGAGAATTACCGCGAGCGCATCACGCTGGAGGATATCAGCTCCTTTGTGGGGCTGACGCCGACCTATTTTTCGCGCTACTTCAAGGCGACGACCCACAAGACCTTCAAGTGCTATCTGAATCTCGTTCGGCTTGAGAACACCCTGATCGATATCCAGCAGAACGGTATGAGCGAGACCCGTGCCTCTCTGGAAAACGGCTTCCCGAGCGTCAAGGCGTTCATCGCCGTGTTCAAGAGCGTATACGGCTGTGCCCCGAGCGAGTACGTCAAGCAGTACCAGGAGGAAGCGCCGATCTCAGAGATACAGAAGCTGTAGCGGCGATCCGCACCCGACAATCCAATCACAAAAAACAACGCTTCCGACAACAGAATGTCAGAAGCGTTTTATCATTCCTGCAGCTCCGCCCATGTTTCGTAGAGAGCTTCGAGCTGCTGCTGTTTTTCTTCAAGGCTTTGGGTGAGGGTGAGCAGCTGTTCGTAGTCGCTCTGTACCTGTTCGCTCGACAGCTGTGCCTGCAGCGCTTCGACCTCGCCCTCCAGCTGTTCGATGTCCGCCTCTGTACGGGCGAGCTTCGTCCTGCGCTTGCGCTCCTCACTCTGACGCTGTTTTTTCAGCTGATAGTCGTTGAGGGGCTTTTCCTTTTTCTCTGCCTTCTCAGTCAGGGGAGAGGTCTCTTCTGTCTGTTTTTCCAGATAGTAGTCGTAGTTTCCGAGATATTCGGTCATGCCGTCGGGCGTGAGCACCAGCACGCGGTCGGCGAGCTTGTTGATGAAGTAGCGGTCGTGGCTGATGATCACCAGCGTGCCTTCAAAGCCGAGCAGTGTGTCCTCGAGCGCCTCGCGGGAGGAAGCGTCCAAGTGGTTGGTGGGCTCGTCGAGAAGCAGGAGATTATAGCCGCCGAGCATGAGCTTCAGCAGTGAGACCCTCGCGCGTTCGCCGCCGCTCATCGCCGACAGCGGATTGAATACCTCGTCGCCCTTGAACAGGAACGCCGCAAGAGAGGATCTGACCTTTGTTTCGGTGAGGAAGGGGTAGGTGTTCCAGATCTCGTCGATGGCGGTGTTGTTGAGATTCAGGTTCTCCTGCATCTGGTCGAAGTACCCCTGGTCGACGTTCGCACCGTAGATGTACTCGCCCTCGTCGGCGTATTGCTGGCGGTTGAGGATGCGGAACAGCGTGGTCTTGCCGCAGCCGTTTTCGCCGAGGATAAAGACCCGCTCGCCCTTTTTGATATGCATGTTCACGTTTTTGAACAGCTTTTTGTCGCCGAACGCCTTGCGCAGATTCCTGACGATCAGCACGTCGCTTCCGCTTTCGTGACGCGGCTCGAACCGCATGCGCATGTTTTCCAGCTCGCCGTCGGGGACGACCAGCCGTTCTTTGATGCGGTCGACCTCCTTCTGCTTGCTTTCCGCCATGCGGATGTTGCGCTCGCGGTTCCATCGGCGCTGCTGTTCGATGATGCCCTCGATGCGGCGGATCTCCTTCATATCGTTGGCGTATTGGTTTTTCTGTGCTTCGATGACCGCCTGCTTCTTTTGGATGAACTCGGAGTAGGCGCCCTTGTAGGTCATGCTCTTGCCGTGCTCGATCTCGACGGTCTTGTTGGTGACCGCGTCGAGGAAATAGCGGTCGTGGCTGACGATGATCATCGCGCCGCGAAAATCACGCAGAAAGCCCTCCAGCCAGCTGACGGAGCGGATGTCGAGGTGGTTGGGCGGCTCGTCCAGCAGGAGCAGGTCGCTTTTTGACAGCAGGAGCTTGAGAAGGCTCAGCTTGGAGCGCTGACCGCCGCTGAGCGCGGAGGTCGGCATGCCGAATTCCGCTTCTTTGAAGCCCAGTCCGAGGAGCGCCGAGCGGGTGCGGCTTTTGTAGGTCAGACCGCCCTGCGCCTCAAAGGCGTCGATCAGCTGTGTCTGGCGCTCGATCAGCGCGTCGAGATCCCTGCCGCCGCTGTCGATCTGCGCGGTCAGGCGCTCGATCTCGCGCTCGGTTTCCTTGAGCGCGTCAAAGACGGATTCCAGCTCGTCGTAGATGCTGCGGCTGCTGTCGGAGCAGGCGTGCTGTTCCATGTAGCCGATGACAAGTCCCCGCTCCGCGGCGACGACGCCCGCGGTCGGATCCAGCTCGCCGCAGATGATCTTGAACAGAGTGGTTTTGCCGACGCCGTTGCGTCCGATCAGTCCGACCTTGTCGCGTGCGTCGACCTCAAAGCTCAGATCACGGAACAGCTCGCGTTCTCCGAACGACATCGACAGCTTGCTCAGCGATAATACCGGCATATGACCACTCCTTTCCCCAGATGATACCTAACACATTTTACCTTATTATGAGAAAAAGCGCAATAGTTTTTTACTTTATAAGGAATTGATAGTGCCCGCCCGGTTTTACGCTGAGGCGGCAGCGGGCGATGGCTATGCGAAAATTGCGTGCCGAAGGCACGATTTTCTTGTCCCCTCTTGCGGCGACGGCCGAATAGTGTTATGATAGGGAGAACGAACCGAAGGGAGACGCGAAGATGAACGGGGAAATGAAAGTCATGAGAAAGAAGAAAAAGGGCAAAAAATGGTGGAAGATCCTGCTCGGCGTCATCGCGGGACTGCTGGCGATCGTGCTGATATACGTCGCCTATGTTTTCATCAGCTATAACCGCATCGAGGACAATCAGACGCTGGACGTAAGCGGTCAGGCAAAGACCGCGGCGGTCAGCACCGGCACGGAATACACCGCCATGACCTACAACATCGGCTTCGGCGCGTATACGCCCGACTTCACCTTCTTCATGGACGGCGGTACCCAGTCGTGGGCAAAATCCAAGGAAAGCGTCATTGACTGCATCGACGGCGATATCGACCTGCTCAAAAAGCACAAGGTGGATTTTGCGCTGATCCAGGAGGTCGACTTCGACTCTACCCGCAGTTACCATGTCGATCAGGCGCAGATGCTCCGCGACGCGTTCCCTCAGATGGCGTCTACGCAGGCGGTCAACTACCACTCCGCGTTCCTGTTCTATCCGATCTTCCAGCCGCACGGCGCGTCCAATTCCTGTCTGCTGACCCTCTCCGACGCGCAGATCACTTCTTCTCTGCGGCGCAGCCTGCCGATCTCCGAGGGCTTGTCCAAGCTCCTCGACCTTGACCGCTGTTACTCCGTGAACCGCATCGACGTCGAAAACGGCAAAGAGCTGGTCATCATCAACACCCATCTGTCCGCGTACGGCACCAACGGCGATCTGCAGCATCAACAGCTGTCCAAGATGTTCGGCGATATGCAGGCGGAGTATGAAAAGGGCAACTACGTCATCTGCGGCGGCGACTTCAACCACGACTTCCTCGGCAACTCCAAGGAGATCTTCAACGACGAGGTTCCCGAGCAGTACAGCTGGGCGGCGGAGTTCCCCGACGAGCTGATCCCCGAGCATTTCAGCAAGGTGACCGATTACGCGAGCGGCGTGACCGTTCCGTCCTGCCGCAACTGCGACAAGCCCGCAGGTCCCGACTGCTTTACCGTGACGGTCGACGGCTTCATCGTATCCGACAACGTAGAGACCACATTTGTGGATGTGGTGGACAATCAGTTCCTGTACAGCGACCACAATCCGGTGGAAATGAAGTTCAAGCTCAAATGATCCTGACGATATTACGGCGGAGTCCATTGCGGCTCCGTCTTTTTTATTTGACAGGAGATCACTGCAAACAGCATCATCATTTACCCGTTCTGTATGTTTACAAGCTATCGTATGATATTGCCCGCCGATTCTGCGGAGGCGATCATCGGCGATGACTGTGCAAAATGCGCGCAGAGCGCGATTTCTTGTGCGGATCGTGCGGATTTTTCCGTTTTCTGTCTTGTCCGCGGGTCGGGTTTATGCTATAATAGCACAGTATCGAATTTGCAAATGAGGGTTATTTATGGAAAAACAACGCAGCTCATTTTCCGGCTCTATCGGCTTTGTGCTGGCTGCTGCGGGCAGTGCGGTCGGACTGGGCAATATCTGGAGATTCCCGTACCTTGCCGCGGAGGGCGGCGGCGGACTCTTCCTGGTCATCTACATCGGTCTGGCGCTGACCTTCGGCTTTACGCTTCTGATGAGCGAGGTCGCTATCGGCAGAAAAACCAAAAACAGCTGTCTGACCGCCTATAAGCATCTGAACAAAAACTGGGGCTGGCTCGGCGGACTTGCCGGGATCATCCCGTTTCTGATCCTGCCGTACTACTGCGTCATCGGCGGCTGGGTCATGAAATACGCCATGTCGTTCATCATCGGTCAGGGCGTGACCGCCGCAGGGGATGACTTCTTTTCCGACTTCATCACCGGCAACGGAGAGCCGATCATCTATACGGTCGTGTTCCTCCTGCTGACCGGCTTTGTCGTATTCCGCGGCGTCAACAAGGGCATCGAGGCGATGTCCAAGATCCTGATGCCGATCCTGTTCGTACTGATCATCGGTATCTCGATCTACTCGCTGACCATTCAGGGCGGCAAGGAATATGATGACCGTACCGGTATGGACGGCTTCCTGTTCTATGTGATCCCGAGCGTTGACGGTATGGGGATCGGAGAGATCCTCAAGGTCATCATGAGCGCGATGGGACAGCTGTTCTACAGCATCTCCGTCGCGATGGGCATCATGGTCACCTACGGCTCCTACTTTAAGGACAAGGACAACCTGGTGCGCTCCGTCAATCACATCGAGATCTTTGATACCGTCGTCGCCTTTTTGGCGGGCGTGATGATCATCCCCGCCGTGTATGTGTTCCTCGGCCCTGAGGGGATGTCCGGCGGCCCCGGACTGATGTTTGTCGCGATGCCGAAGATCTTCGCGCAGATGGGCGCAGCCGGCACGGTGCTGGGGATCGTGTTCTTCGTGATGGTGCTGTTCGCCGCGCTGACCAGCTCGATCTCGCTGCTCGAGGCAGTCGTATCGGGAATGATCGACAAGGGCGTAAAGAAAAAAAAAGCGACCCTGATCGAGAGCGGTATCGCGATCGTGATCGCGGTGGTCGTTTGTCTGGGATACAACGTGCTGTACTTCGAGGCGCCGCTCCCCAACGGCGACACCGGTCAGATCCTGGATATCCTTGACTATCTGTCCAACAACATCCTCATGCCGATCCTTGCCATCGGCACCTGTATCCTGATCGGCTGGGTCCTCAAGCCGAAGACGGTCATCGACGAGGCGACCAAGAACGGAGAGCGGTTCCTGCGCCGCCATCTGTATACCGTCATGGTGAAATTCGTCGCGCCCGTGCTGCTGCTGATCCTGCTGCTCGGCTCGTTCGGCGTGTACTGATAAAAAACAATCAGCCCGATTTCAGCGTTTGCCGGAATCGGGCTTTTTCTATGTGTGAATAACGGTCACAGCAGGGTTCCGATGAACCGTCTGAACGCCTGTGTGCCTGCTTTGTCGCGCTTGAAAACGCCCGCGTCGCACAGGACCCTTTCAAAGACCGCGCCGACCTCGTCACGGATGATCGCTTCGGCGTTGTCCTCATTGAATTCGGGATGCTTTTGCAGGAGCTCCCGCGCCCATGGCGCGTGGGAGGCGGTCTGCGGATCTGCCGTCAGATCGTCATGATTCAGCAGCGCCCTTCTGACCTTCTCCAGCTCGACGGCGAGCCTTGCGGGGAGGACGGCGAGTCCCATCACCTCGATCAGACCGATGTTCTCCTTTTTGATATGATGCAGGGACGGAGCGGGATGGAAGACGCCCAGAGGCCGCTCGTCGGAGGTCAGGTTGTTGCGCAGTACCAGATCGCATTCATAACGGCTGTCCTTCATCCGCGCGATGGGCGTGATCGTGTTGTGCGGCGTGTTGTCCGTAACGGCGAAAATGCCCGCCGCCTCATCGGTATAGCCGCGCCATTTCGCGAGCACGGCGGCACAGCACGCAGACAGCGCACGGCGATCCGCTGACCGCAGACGGATGACCGACATCGGCCACTTGACGACGGCGGCCTCGACGTCGGGATAGTCCGCGATACGGAAGGTGAATTCCTCGGGCGCGGACGCCATCGCGAAGGTGTAGTGACCTCCCTGGAAGTGCTCGTGACTGAGGATGGAGCCGCCGACGATGGGCAGATCCGCGTTGGAGCCGACGAAATAATGCGGGAAGAGCGCGACAAAGTCAAAGAGCTTGTCAAAGACCTCGGCGTCGATCTTCATCGGGATATGCTGTTCGTTGAACACGATACAATGCTCGTTGTAATAGCCGTAGGGCGAGTATTGCAGATACCATCTTCCGCCGCCGATCTTCAGAGGAACGGGGCGCAGGTTCTGACGCGCGGGATGACTGAGACTGCCCGCAAAGCCCATGTTTTCCGCACAGAGCTGACACTTCGGGTAGGCGGTCGAGGCGGCCGCTCTCGCCGCGGCGATATCGCGGGGATCCTTCTCGGGCTTGCTTCGGTTGATGGTGATGTCCAGTGTTCCGTATTCGGACGCATACGTCCATTTCAGATCCTTTGCGATCCTTCCCGCGCGGACATAGTTGGTCTTTTTGCTGACGTCATAATACCAGTCGGTCGCCGCCTCGGGCGATTGCTCATAATGTGCACAGAAGGCGCGGATGACGTCGCGGGGCAGGGGAGTGACGATCCCCATCAGCTTCGTGTCGAACAGGTCGCGGTTGGAGGCGGTGTCCTCGATCACGCCGTTTTCGCAGGCATGATCGATCAGGGGCTTGAGGATCTCGTCGATCGTGAGCGGCGCGCCGTCTGTCTGATCGTCCTGCCAGTCGTAAACATGCAGGGCGTCCATCAGCTGATTGCGTATCACCAGCGTGTCGTCACTGTCGATCAGTCCCGCCGCTAGGGAATAGTCGATGAGCTTTTGGATATATCCGTAAATCATAGGAGCCTCCCCGATTGTCTTATTTGATCTCAACGCCGCCGTCGGGTCGGATGCGCACAACGCAGCAGCTGTTTTCGCCGAATACCGCGTTCATCCGCGCGGTGTATTCCTCGGTCCTGTCGATGGGGACGAATGCCTGAACGGTCCCCGCAAAGCCCCCTCCGTGGACCCTGACAGCGGCGTCGCTGCCGAGGATCAGGCGGCTGACCGCAAGTCCGAGCGGGATCCCCTGCTCCTGCGGCTTTTTGCAGGAATAGAGATTCTGCAGAAGCCTTGCGGAGGAATCCGCCGAAGCGCGGTACAGACGGAAGAACGTGTCGATATCGCCTGCCTTGAGCGCTTCCGCCTCCTGCGCGGCGCGTCGGTTCTCACCGAAGAAATGGATGGCGCGCAGTACGGCGCGGTCGCCGCAGCCCTTTCTGAGCATCGGGATCGCGCGGTAGAATTCCTCCTCGTCCACCTCGCGCAGGACGTCCTTGCCCAGCTGATGCGCGATCGATTTCATTTCTGCGGGGACAGCGGCGTATTCGTCGGTCAGATCGGCGTGACTGCCCTTGGTGTCGGTGATGCAGAGGTGATAGCCCGCCTTTTCAAAGTCGAACGCGCATCGGTCGATGCGGGGATTCGCGCTGTCCAGAAAATCAAGGAACACGAAGCCGCCGACGGCGCTGATCGACTGATCCAGCAGACCGCTCGCTTTATCGTAATAGACGTTTTCGGCGTACTGGCCGATCTTTGCAATCTCCATCGCGTCTGCCTGTCCGCTGAAATATCCGTGGTTGATGATGGTGCCGACGAGCGTTTCGAATGCCGCCGAGGACGACAGCCCGCTGCCGCTTTTGACGTCGGTCACGTTGTAGGCGTCAAAGCCCCTGATATCGGCGCCCATCTGCGCGAACCGCGCCGCGATCCCGCGGATCAGCGAGATTGAGCTGTCACGCTCATATGCCCGCATCGTCAGATCGTCCAGCTCCACCTCATGCGTCGCGTGTCCGACGGAGCCGAAACGGATGACGCCCTCGTCGTGGAACGCGACAACGGCGACCGCGTCAAGACTGACCGCCGCCCCGAGCGCACACCCGCGCTGGTGATCGGTGTGGTTGCCGCCGATCTCGCTTCTGCCGGGAGCGGAAAACACACGGATATCCTCGTGTCCGGGAAAATGCTCGTCAAAACGCCGTATCACATCCGCGTACCGCGCCCGCTGGCGGGTCAGGATCGTTTCATCGGCGCCGTAAAGCGTGCGGAGGATGGGGTCGAATCCGCCTGTGTTCAGCTTCTGTAAAAAAAGTTCCTTTTTCATCGCCGTCAGCCTTTCGATTTGGTTCAATTTCTGCTTCTATTCTATCGCAATCATATCGGGCTTGTCAACCGATTCGCGGTTCCCGTTGTGTGTTTTTTGCATATGATGTACCGTGGGAACAGAACCCAATAATGAAAAAGGAAATTGATATGAATGCTGATGTGATTCTCGGACTCACGGTTCCGTTTATCGGCACGACACTGGGCGCGGCAGTCGTGTTTTTTATGAAAAAGAAGCTGGGCGATAAGGTGACGAACGCACTGGGAGGCTTTGCGGCGGGCGTGATGGTCGCGGCGTCGGTATGGAGCCTGATCCTGCCCGCCTTGGAGCAGTCGGCGTCCTTCGGCGCGCTGTCGTTTTTGCCGGCGCTCATCGGCTTCTGGGCGGGGATCCTGCTGCTGATGCTGATCGACCGGCTGATCCCGCGCCTATACAAGCGCGCTGAGCAGGCGTCCGGAGGAACGCGTACCTCGATGATGGCGCTCGCGGTCACCCTGCACAATATCCCGGAGGGCATGGCGGTCGGCGTGGTGTACGCGGGATGGCTCTCGGGTATCGGCGATATCACGGCGGGAGGCGCGCTGGCGCTGGCGGTCGGCATCGCGATCCAGAATTTCCCCGAGGGCGCGATCATTTCCATGCCGCTGCATTCGCAGGGATATTCGCGGACACGGTCGTTCGTATACGGGATGCTGTCCGGCGCGGTGGAGCCGCTGTTCGGAGCGCTGACGGTCGCCTACGCGTGGCTGATCGCGCCTGCGATGCCGTATCTGCTCGCCTTTGCGGCGGGCGCGATGATGTACGTCGTGGTCGAGGAGCTGATCCCCGAAATGTCACAGGGCGACGATCCGTCTGTCGGCGTGCTGTTTTTTGCGGTCGGCTTTACCCTGATGATGTCCCTCGACGTCGCTTTCGGATAAGCGCTGAGAAGTCTTCCGTGCGAAGGCTTCTTTTTTCTTTATCATCCCCGCTCAGCTGAACGCTGCGTGTGCAAAAGCGATGGGTATGTGAAAGCGGACGTGCTTGGTGTGCGTGCTTTCTTGCTGCGAGCCTCGGAAAACAGCAGGTAATGTTTGACCTGCGGGGGCGAATGTGGTAAAATATATAAGTTGCGGAGGCATTGTTATGGAACAGCAAAGAAAACCGATCGTCATATTGGGCCCGATGGAGAGCGAATCGGCGTATCTGATCGAAAATCTGGATCATCCTGCGGAAAAGGACTTCGGTTCATATCGCTTTACCGAGGGCGCCCTCTTCGGCTATCCCGTGATCGTCGGTCGCACCTATATCGGTATGGTGAACGCCGCCGCCGCGACGACGCTCGCGATCGAGAGGTTCCGACCCCGCTGTATCATCATACAGGGAACCTCCGGCGCGCATGATCCCAGCCTGCATCAGGGCGATATCGTCCTCGGAGAAAGCATCGTCCATATCGGCAGATACTTTGCCGCTCATATGGACAGCGGAAAGGGATGCGACTACACCCGTTGGAGTTATCCCGGTTCGGAGATCGTCACAGACGGAGAGCTGAAGGAGATCGACGTCCTTCACAGCGACCCGTCGATCATCGCTGCCGCCGCCGCGACGGATTATCCTTACGGCAGGGTGATCCGCGGTACGATCGGCGCGGCAGATATCTGGAACCGCGAGCTGGATGTGATCGCCCGTCTCAGGGAACAGCTCGGCACCGACTGTGAGGAGATGGAGGGCTTTGCCGTCGCTCAGGTCTGTGCCCAGATGGGCGTCCCGTGCGCGGATATCCGCGTGATCAGCAACAGCGAGTGGCATCCCGGCGAGGAGTTTGACCACAGCTACGGCAGATACTGTCAGGAATTCTGCCGTGATGTACTGGAAAAGCTGATCAAAGCATGAAAGCATTGTCTTGATATAGAAAATAGATTGATTTGGGAGGAACAGTATGGAAAACACACGAATCGAACGCGACTCGATGGGGGAGGTCGCCGTACCGGCGGAGCGTCTTTGGGGTGCGCAGACCCAGCGCAGTCTGATGAATTTCCCCATCGGCTGGGAAAAAATGCCCGCTGAGATCATCCGCGCCTTCGCGCTGCTGAAAAAAGCCGCCGCACAGGCTAACCTTGCACTGAAGCCGGACAAGATGTCAAAGGAAAAGGCGGACGCGATCACCGCAGCCTGCGATGAGATCCTGGACGGAAGGCTGCCCGATGAATTCCCGCTGGCGGTCTGGCAGACAGGCTCCGGCACCCAGTCCAACATGAACGTCAACGAGGTCATCGCCAACCGCGGGAACGCGATCGCGGGCAATAAGCTCCTGCACCCGAACGATGACGTCAATATGTCCCAAAGCTCCAACGATACCTTTCCGACAGCCATGCACATCGCCGCGGCGAGCGTCATCAAAAACGAACTGCTTCCCGCGATCGACGTGCTGATCGGTACTCTGCGTCGTCTGGAGCAGGAGAACGAGGGGATCGTCAAGAGCGGACGCACCCATCTGCAGGATGCGGTCCCCGTCAGCTTTTCCCAGGAAATATCCGGATGGCGCGGTATGCTGGAGGCGGACAAGGCTCAGCTGACGGTATCGCTGTCCGGCCTGTGTCAGCTCGCGATCGGCGGCACTGCCGTCGGCACGGGACTGAACGCCTGCGCGGGCTTCGGCGACAAGGCCGCTGAGCTGCTCGCGGAGGAGACCGGCATTCCCTTTGTCAGCAACCCCAACAAATTCCACGCCCTGACCTCTCTGGACAGGATCGTGTTCGCCCACGGCGCGATGAAGGCGCTCGCGGCGGATATGATGAAGATCGCCAACGACGTCCGCTGGCTCAGCTCCGGTCCGCGCTGCGGACTCGGCGAGATCACGATCCCCGAAAACGAGCCCGGCTCCTCGATCATGCCCGGCAAGGTCAACCCGACCCAGTGCGAAGCGGTCACCATGGTCGCCGTGCAGGTCATGGGCAACGACGCGACTGTCGGCATCGCCGCCTCGCAGGGCAATTTCCAGCTCAACGTTTTTCTGCCGGTAACGGCGTACAATTTTCTGCAGTCCGCGCGGCTGCTGACCGACGGCATCCTTTCCTTTGAGAAGCGCTGTGTCAGCGGCATCAGGGCGAATCGCGAAAAAATGAACGAGAACCTATACCGCTCCTTGATGCTGGTCACCTCGCTCAATCCGTACATCGGCTATGACAATGCCGCCCGCGTCGCGAAAAAAGCATATAAAGAAAACCTCTCGCTCAGAGAAGCCTGCGTTCAGCTCGGCTATCTCAGCGCGGAGGAATTTGATAAAGTTTTTCATCCCGAAGAATTGGTATGAGAAAGGCAGGAAGGTATTATGAACATCAGAAAAGAATCACTTCAGAAGCACTATGAATGGCAGGGCAAGATCGAGGTCGTCACCCGCTGTCCGATCGAGACCCGCGAGGATCTGTCCCTTGCCTATACGCCCGGCGTAGCGGAGCCGTGCCTTGAGATCAACAAGGATATCAGCAAGAGCTATGAGCTGACCCGCCGCTCCAACCTCGTCGCCGTCATCACCGACGGTACCGCGGTGCTGGGACTCGGCGATATCGGTCCCGAGGCAGGTATGCCGGTCATGGAGGGCAAATGTGCCCTGTTCAAGACCTTTGCGGACGTCGACGCGTTCCCGCTGTGCGTCCGCTCCAAGGATGTTGACGAGATCGTCCGCACGATCTACCTGATCTCCGGCTCGTTCGGCGGCATCAATCTGGAGGATATCAGCGCGCCCAGATGCTTTGAGATCGAGCGAAAGCTCAAGGAGATCTGTGATATCCCGATCTTCCATGACGACCAGCACGGTACGGCGATCGTCGTCGCCGCGGCGCTCATCAACGCGCTGAAGGTGGTCGGAAAGAAGATGGACGGGATCCGCGTTGTGATCAACGGCGCAGGCTCGGCAGGCATCGCGATCTGCAAGCATCTCATGCAGATCGGCGTGAAGGATCTGACCATGTGCGACAGCGCAGGAATCCTGTGTGAGGGCGACGCGCGGCTCAATCCCGCGAAGGCGGAGATCGCGAAGGTGACCAACCGTCAGAAGCTGACCGGAAGCCTTGCCGACGCGATGAAGGGCGCCGACGTCTTTATCGGCGTGTCCGCCCCCGGCGTCGTCACGCCCGAAATGGTGCGCTCTATGGCGGATCAGGCGATCGTATTCCCGATGGCAAACCCGACCCCCGAGATCATGCCGGATGAAGCCCTCAAGGCAGGCGCGGTGATCGTGGGTACCGGACGCTCGGATTTTCCGAACCAGATCAACAACGTGCTGGCGTTCCCCGGTATTTTCCGCGGTGCGCTGGACTGCCGCGCGACCTGCATCAATGAGGAAATGAAGGTCGCGACCTCCTTTGCGCTCGCGTCGCTGATCCCCGACGACGAGCTTCGCGCGGATCATATCATCATCTCCGCGCTGAACAAGCAGGTGGCTCCCGTCGTCGCCGAAGCCGTTATCAAGGCGGCAAAGGAGACCGGCGTCGCCAGAGTATAAGCATGACCGATGACGCGGGGGAGAGGCTTGAGCCGTTCTTCGCCTATCGGATCTCGTATGATGTGAGAGTGAAACAGAAAACCGCCCGGCCGGACATCTCCGATCGAGCGGTTATTTCTATATTAGAATAATAATCAGATGACCGTGGCATCCGCGTCCGGCTCATCGTCAAGATTGAGGATCGGTCTGTCATCCTCTGCCGGCTTCTTTCTGCGCGGCTTCGGCATCTGCTTTTCATCCTTCATGACGGTGATCATTCCCGCAACCGTGATCAGCAGATGTCCGCACGCTTCGCCCATGTAGTTTATCTGGTTCATCGGCCACGGCAGCATCCCGAGGATCATCCCGACGCCGGCGGCAAAGAGCGGATTGCACAGCAGAGCGACCCGATTCAGCGGAAGTGTCCTGCGCCATACCAGTATGACCATCACGACCGTCAGCACGCCGTCAGCGGCGAGAAAATACGCGACCGTCGGCACGATGTTCAGCATCATGATGTTGTTGGTAATCTCTGCGGCCTTTTCCACGGATACATACGGCGCGATCCCCTGCATGATCAGCGGCATATTGACGCACAGGGTGTGGATGAAGATGAACGCCATCGTGGCCGCCAGCATCCCGAAGCGGAACAGCTTGGAAAGGATCCGGTCGGTCTTATCGCGAGCGCGGTCGCGGATGATGTGATACATTTCGGTGAAGCCGATGTAGTAGAGCGGAACAGCGGCGGCGAACAGGATATTGCTCACTACAAACCGCCATGTGCTCATATCGAGCCATGCCTTGTCGGCAAACGCGCCGAGGGCGGTGTCGATCGCTCCGGCGCCGCGTGCCCGCCATATCAGGTCGCCGAGCATCATCAGTACCGCGGCGAGCATCCCGAGCATCAGCCTGCACTTTCTTTTTTTCATCATTTCAGCAGTCATATTTCCTCCTCATCATCATTCGCTGTACCCGCAGAGCGGTCAGGAATGGGCGTATCATCATACTATAATATCGGCAGGCGTGACCGGGACGACCTTCTGCAGTCCTGACAGCGGCATCTCCACCTGATAACCGATCTTTCCTGCGGAAAAGAGGATAGCGTCAAAGCGGGCGGCGGTCTCATGGATAAAGGTGCGGAATTGCTTTTTCATCCCGATGGGCGAGCATCCGCCGTGGATATAGCCGGTCAAAGGCAGCAGATCCTTCGACTTGATCATCGCGATGCTCTTTTCTCCTGCGGCGCGCGCCGCTTTCTTCAGATCCAGTTCGTCGGCGACCGGTACCATAAAGACATAGTAAGCCTTAGAGGCGCCCTGCGTCACCAGCGTCTTGAAGGTGCAGGCAGGATCCTTTCCGAGCGCGGCGGCTACCTCGGTGCCGCTGAGAGCGGCGGTAAAGCTGTAGTCGTAGCTGTTGTATCCGACGCCGCAGCGGTCCAAAATCCGCATGACATTGGTTTTTTCCGTCTTTTTGCCCATGCTATCATCTCCGAGCTTATTATACTGTATGATTTTCCTTTTGGCAAGAGAAATCCTCCGCCGAATGACGGAGGACTCAAAGAGGAAATCAAAAATGACCGGTTGTCGGTTATTCGATCAGGTATTCGTCAGCCTTTTCCATTGCCGCCAGCAGGTCGTCGTCCGTATCCAGCGCGCTGATCCTGATATACATCGCGCAGTCGTCGCACCTCAGCTTGCCGTAGCAGCGGGAATTCTCAGCCAGTTTACCGTAAAATCTTGCATCATCAAACATAAAATCACCTCGTAAAAATTTCAGTAAGCGGTTTTGTTTTCCTGTGATTCGCCTGTGATTCTATTATATACGCACATATGTCCGATAAACGGGACTTTGGGCACTCGTGCCTTCCGTTAATTGTAAAAGTAAACGCAAGTCGCAGCGCTGTATGATGCAAAGTCGCAGCGCTGTATGATGCAAGGCACTTGCAATCGCGGCTGTTTGCGGATATAATGGAACTGAGGTGAGCGCAATGTTGACAAGGAAAAAAACGGTGCGCAAGCACATCCGCTTTTACGGCAGGGTGCAGGCGGTAGGCTTCCGCTATTACGCGCTGAATGCCGCGCGGCTTTACGGCGCGACCGGATGGGTGCAGAACGAGTACGATGATTCGGTGACGATGGAGATCCAGGGGACAGAGGCGCAGATCGACGATGTGATCGCCGCGATCCGGCGCGGCACCTATGTACGCATCGATTATATGGACGTCAGAGAGATCGACCTCGAGCCCGATGAACGCGGGTTCAGGGTCAGGTATTACTAAGAATCACAGATCGACAGAGGTAACGACTTGAAACCGGAATTGATGCTCAGACAGCTTGACGCGCCCGTCACCGTCAAAAACTTTGTGCGCAACGACCCCAAGTGCAACTATGAATTTTATATGGTAGAGCTGCTCAACCATTCCAAAGAGATGCGCAGGCTCCATCCGCAGCAGTTTGTGTGGCACGCCAGCCAGGCACACGCGGAATGCGACGCCTACTCCGGCAGCTACGGGATCGATTTCAAGCTGATCGCCAGCCAGTCAAGCATGAAGGCGTCCAGCGTTCTGTCCCCGCACTACCGGATCGATGAGAACGGGAACATCGTCGGATATGAGAGCAAGCAGGACAAGCTGAACCGTGAGAGCGAGATCACCGTGACTCGTCTGCACGCGGCGATCCGTCAGGCGACGCCGCAGGAGCTGGAGCGCATCCGCGGCGGTGAGAATCTGCAAAGCTATGAAAAGGATATCAAGGTGTTTCTGGAGAAGCTGGAGACCCGCAAGAACCTGCTGCTGTTCTATCCTTACGAGTACCGTTTTGCGGAGGAGCAGCGCCCGCAGGATGGGGTAGAGATGCTTGTCCAAGCGCTGCAGCGCAGCTTTGTCAGCGCGTTCTGCTATCGCAGTGCGCATATGCCCGCGTATGAGACCTTCCTGACCACCGTGTATTACAATGATTTTGTGCTGATGAAGATCGTCGACAATCGGGTGCGGCTGATGGATGTGGTATCCGGCAGTGATTGCCCGACCTTCGAGCATCTGCGAAAATACTGAGGACGGCAGACAGCTTCGGACGCCTGCCGCCGGTGATCGGCAAAGCGCTTGCTTTGCCGGACACTCAATAATTTGATAACATCATCATATCAGAAGGCCGGTGATAGAATGACCGATAACGACACGACGCGTGTCCGAAAACCGAATACGACATATGGGCTGGTATCGCGCTATCGCGGCGAGCTGATGGGCTTTGCGGCATTGTGGGTGGTACTGTTCCATTCCTTTATCCGTCTGCCCGATTGGCTGCCTGGATGGCTGTACGAGCCGCTGAATCTTTTCCAGACGTTCGGCTACGGCGGAGTGGACATTTTTCTGTTTGTCAGCGGGATCGGGATCTATCAGTCCCTGTCAAAAAATGATCCCGGGCAGTATTTCAAAAACCGCCTCAGCCGCATCTATCCCATCTGGGGGACCTATGTGGTGATGATGCTGGCGGTCTTTGCGCTGGGGTATCATCAATATTTTTCGATAAAAGAAATATTTGGCTACCTGACCTTTTTCGGCAATTGGTCGTCGGAGCTGCTTTATCAGGGCAACTGGTATGTGTATACCATCATGCTGTTCTATGTTCTGGCGCCGATCCCGTTCTTTTTGCTGCGCAGCAGCAAACGGAAAATGATTACCGGTGCGATCCTTGTCACGGTCGCGCTGCTCGGCTCCACCGCCTTTATTTCCGCGGACTGGTTCCTGCAGAAGCATTATCTGATCGCGTTCTCCCGACTGCCGGTCTTTTTCGTCGGCATGGTGTTTTCCGCCGCACTGAAGGAGAAGGTCATGAGGGCGCGCGACCTCATCCTCTGCGCTGCTGTGTTCTGCGTCGGCGCCGCAGTAATGATCTATCTGCTGAAGTGTCAGCCGAAGCTGCTCTGGCCTTACGGGATGTGGTGGTATCCGTTTCTGCTGATCGCACCGACCGGCTCGCTGCTGCTGTGTAAGCTGTTCTGCCTGTGCGAAAAGGGTCTGCGCCGTTGGCATGCGGTACTGCGTTTTCTGGGGAAGGCTTCGCTTGAGATCTTCCTGATCTCCAATTTCCTGTTTGCACGGATCAAAAACGCGGTGGATATCACAACGCTGAGAGTATGGCAGTCGGTGCTGATCGCCTTAGGCGGTATCGCGGCGGGGATCGTATTCCATCTGCTGGTTCAGCTCGGCGTCAAGG
Organism: uncultured Eubacteriales bacterium; assembly: GCA_900315815.1. Taxonomy (GTDB): domain Bacteria; phylum Bacillota; class Clostridia; order Oscillospirales; family Acutalibacteraceae; genus Ruminococcoides. The sequence continues at coordinate 4,319 of ONAS01000010.1, read as the reverse complement.
GCGTCAGCTCCGTGTACCGGAAATGCAGGAAAAACCAACCCGCAGAATAATCCACTGTAACAGAAAAAGGCTGTTCCGATCGGAACAGCCTTTGTTGATGCAAGCGGTATTTTATTTGATGACTCTGTATCTGACGATACCCTTGATATCCTTGATCGCCGCTTCCGCGTCGGCGTTGGGCGCGGTCGCGTCGATGATGGTGTAAGCGAAATCGCCGCGGCTCTTGTTCTCCATGTTCTCAACGTTGCCGCCGATGACCTCAAGGAGCTTTGCGATGATCTTCGGGGTGTTGTTGTGGCATACGCAGTAACGGACGTCGCCGGACTTGGGCATGGATACGTTCGGGAAGTTGACGGAGTTCTTGACGTTGCCCAGCTCCAGATACTGCTTGAGCTCGTCGGCAGCCATGATCGCGCAGTTGTCCTCGCTCTCGGGAGTGGAAGCGCCGAGGTGGGGCATCGCGACTACGCCGTCAACGCCCAGCAGATCCTGGGTGGCAAAGTCGGTGATATAGGAAGCGATCTTGCCGCCGGCCAGACCGTCGATGATGTCCTTGGAAACGACCAGACCGTCACGGGAGAAGTTGAGGATGCGGACCTCGTCCTTCATCTTCGCGATGCTCTCGGCATTGACCATGCCGCGGGTGCCGTCGTTGAGGGGCAGGTGATAGGTGATATAGTCAGCCTGCGCGTACAGCTCGTCGATGTTCTTGACGGTGGCAACGTGGCGGCTCAGGTGGAGCGCCGCGTCTACGCTCAGGTAGGGATCGTAACCGACAACGTGCATATGCAGCGCGCGGGCGGCATTTGCGACCAGAACGCCGATAGCGCCGAGGCCGACAACGCCGATGGTCTTGCCCTTGATCTCGGGACCGACGAACTGGCTCTTGCCCTTTTCTACGGTCTTGAGGCAGTTTTCGTCATCCTTGAGGGTCAGGTTCCACTGGATACCCTGCGCGATCTTGCGGGAGCCGAGCAGCAGACCTGCGATGACCAGCTCCATAACGGCATTCGCGTTTGCGCCGGGAGTGTTGAATACGCAGATACCCTTTTCGGTGCATTTGTCGAGCGGGATGTTGTTGACGCCCGCGCCGGCTCTCGCGATGGCGAGAAGGCTCTCGGGCAGCTCCATCTCGTGCATGGAAGCGGAGCGGACAAGGATGCCGTCGGGATTAGCGCACTCATCTGTGCAGTTGTAATTCTCGCCGAGGCGGTCTGTGCCTACGGCGGCGATCTTGTTCAATTTCAGAATATTATACATATCGTTACTCCTTAGAATGAGGAATTGGAAATCATTTGTTCTCTTCTTCGAATTTCTTCATGAAGGCGACGAGCTTTTCAACGCCCTCATACGGCATCGCGTTGTAGATGGAAGCGCGCATGCCGCCGACGGAGCGGTGACCCTTGATGTTGACAAAGCCCGCTTCGGTAGCGGCCTTGACGAACTTCGCGTCAAGCTCGTCGTCGCCGGTGATGAACGGAACGTTCATGAGAGAACGGTCCTCGGGAACAACGGTGCCCTTGAACATCTCGGAGGAATCGAGGAAGTCGTAGAGCAGGTTCGCCTTCTTGAGGTTCAGCTCATACATCTTGTCAAGACCGCCGATATCATTCTTGATCCACTCGAGAACCAGCTTCGCCATGTAGATGGTGTAGCAGGGGGGAGTGTTGAACATCGAGCCGTTGTCGGCATGGATCTGATAGTTGAACATGGTCGGGCAGATATCCTGTGCGTGACCGATGAGGTCCTCGCGGACGATCACGACGGTCAGACCGGCGGGAGCCATGTTCTTCTGAGCGCCGGCATAGAGGATGCCGAACTTGCTGACGTCGATCGGACGGCTCAGGATGCAGGAGCTGATGTCTGCTACCAGCGGAACGTCGCCGGTCTCGGGCAGCTCATGATAAACCGTGCCGTAGATGGTGTTGTTCATGCAGATATAGAAGTAATCTGCGTCGGGAGTGAAGGTGGACGGATCCAGCTTCGGGATATAAGAGAAGGTTTTGTCCTCAGAGGACGCGACGACGTTCGCGTTGCAGTAGCGGGAAGCCTCTTTGTAGGCTTTCTTTGCCCACTGACCGGTGATGACGTAGTCGGCCTTGCCGTCCTTGGTGGTGAGGTTCAGCGGGATAGCGGCGAACTGTGAGGAAGCGCCGCCCTGCAGGAACAGGACCTTGTAGTTATCGGGGATGTTCATTACTTCTCTGAGAAGCGCTTCGGCCTCTTTGATGATGCCGTCGTATACCTTGGAACGGTGGGACATCTCCATGACCGACTGACCGCTGCCCTGATAATCGAGCATCTCGTCAGCTGCTTTTCTCAGTACGCTCTCGGGCAGCATCGAAGGACCTGCCGAGAAATTATAAACTCTTGCCATTTTTTCCAGCCTCCTGATTAAAAATCATGTCTTTTCATATACCATGATATGGTTTGCGGGTTGATATGTCATCAAAACCTGATGACCAACAGTAACAATTATATGCCATTTTGCTTGTTAATTCAATAACAATCCGAAAAATGAACTGCCACATTTTTTGCTTTAACGCACTGAAATTTTATATAATTTGCAAAAAACGCCGTTTTCATCCTAATAAAATGTCATGTTCCCTGTTAATTTATGAGAAAAAACAGAGATGAAGGACGAAAAGACGGCATACGGCGTCACGAAACGCCGAAAAAAGGGGAGAGCGGACGGCTCTCCCCGGGAATGCGTATTCTGTGTTATTTCGGCTTCTTTTTGAACAGCTTGCGTTTGATGTTGGTGAAGAAGTATCCCAGACGCCTGAAGCCGATCTTGATGTATGTCCATACGGCGCCGAAGAATCGCTTCGGTCCGGAGCGGGTCTGTGCGGGCTCGCGGAAGTAGGTGTCAAAGTAATCGGTACCGTCGTCGATGCTTTCGCCGTTGTCCTCAAAGTAGGCGACGCCGCGCATGGGATTCTTGTTGGTGACATTGATATCGTAGGTGTCGATATCGGTCGCCGCGCGGTTCTCGAACTGCTCGTCGTCCTGATAACCCAGCACTTTGTCAAAGGTCATATGGTCGTCGCCCGGCTCTATGACCGGGATGCCGTTCGCTTGTGCGCCGGCTGCCTCGCGCTGCTTGCGGCGCTCCTGCAGCTTGCGGCGGTTGGCGGCGTTGCGCTGACGGTACAGGATGGATAACGCAAAGGCTAAGCCTGCGAGGATCGCGACCCATAACAGAAGCCGCCACCACTCGAAGATCGGCCCCGTGGTGCGGTTGATCTTGTCGAATTCCAGCGAATTCGCGACGTTGGTGAGCGCCTTCGATTCCTCGGACAGGATCTCTTCATCGTACTTTTGCAGAACCAGATCGATCTGCATCCCGTTGATGACGGTATTGCTCTGCTTGAAATACAGCGGCTTGGTGCCGTCGTTCGTCTTGCCGGAGGTATCGAAGAAAATGTTATTGTTGTGCTTGACCTCTACCGCGGAATCGACTGATGGTTCTTGCTTGAGATTCTCGAGGATACCCTTGCGGTCGGAGGCAGAGATATCGGAATAGTTGTTGATGGTTTTGCTTTCGTCGGTTTTGGTGACGATCACGCTGATCCAGTAGATCTGCTGCGGATCGTAGGCGCGCAGGTAGATATCTGAGTTGCGGAACGCGATCATCGTTTCGTCATAGCCGAGATTCAGTGTTTCGAATACGCTGTCGCTGCGGTCGCTGTCGCGGGTGATGACATAGTAATCCTTCGGCAGCTTGACGGACATTTTCAACTCATCAAAGCGATATTTATCCTCCAGCGCGGACGCCTGTATGATAAACGCAAACAGCAGAGCGATCGCCGCACATACGGCGGCAAAGCGTCTGGGTAGTCCGGAAGCCAATCGTTACCCTCCCCTCGATAAGCATCGGATAGCGGCTGTTTCTGTGCCACAGCCATATTACCCTATTCTAGATTATTATATCCCTCCTGCCGACAAAACGCAAGAGGAAATCGCTGATTTTTTGAGGTGGTGTTTTTTCGGTTGACAACTTTTTTATGTTAGGGTATAATGACCATGCCGAAGTTCGGTTTTGTCGTGATCGTCCGCTGTATGCTGCGGCGGCAGCATTTGCGGAAAACAGGATCATATATCGGGGTGTAGCGCAGTTGGTAGCGCGCCTGCTTTGGGAGTATGGTATCAAATCCGACGCTTCCGCCGAAACCGACCGGACATCGGCTTAAACAGTGGGATTCTTCATCGGCGAAAGTTCAGCAAAACACCGCCTGACCACAACGATGACCACAAACAATCACAAAAGAATAATCATTTCCGGGTGTAGCGCAGTTGGTAGCGCGGGTGGTTTGGGA
>ONAS01000106.1 GCA_900315815.1 uncultured Eubacteriales bacterium | reverse complement strand
GATGGAAAACCCGGAGATCACCGCCGTCCCCAAGGCGATCAGCGTCATCATCCCCAAACCGTGACGGAATAAATAATTCTTTTTTGAAAAAAAGCTTGATTATTCGATGATTCTGTCGTATAATATTCCTGTTGTATTATCATCGGACAGGATGCGCGGTATGAAACACATTTCCGACAAGCTGAATAACCGGATCAGGATCTTGGCGCTCACAGTACTGGCGATCTGCCTGTGCTGTGTTTTTGCTGCCTGCACAAAGGCGCAGGCGGAGTCCTCCGATGAGACCGACGCCGTGACAACGGACGTGCAGAACTCCGCAGAGACCGTCTCTGAGGACGCCGCGGAGAATTACTCCCGCTGGCTGAGCGACCACTACTCGGCAAAGGTGCTGACCCGCGAGAAGTGGCTCAACGATCTGATGAGCACGCTGAAGCTGACCGACGGCTTCCCGACCGATACCAATGAGATCTTCGCGAAGGCGTATGAAAACGGTCTGACGGCTTCCGACGCCGCCGAGCCGTACGACGCACTGACGCGCCGCTATGCCGCCGAAACGCTGTTCCGCGCACTGAAGTATCAGCCGCGCGACGGTCAGGCGGACGACCTCACCGACGCCGATACCGCGATGAAGACCCTTGTCTATTACGGCTGGTTCCTTCCGAACGCGGACGGCTGCGTCACTCCCGACGCGCCCGTGACCGACGGGGAATATGCCCGCCTGATCGAGGAAACGGAGCGCTATGAACGCCTGCACGGCAAGAAGGTGCTCTCCTTCGGCGACAGCATCATGTTCGGCATGGGCAATCACGACAGCGGCATCTCCGATATGACCGCCGAAAAGTACGGCATGATCGCACTGGATTATTCCGTTTCCGGCGCGACCTTCGGCGTCAGCGCCGGACGCAGTCATATCCCCACCCAGATCAAATCCGCCGCGCGGATCGGAGTGCATCCGGATATCATCCTGCTCGACGGCGGCACCAACGATATGGTATTTGTCACCCGCGGCAATATCGCGATCGGCTATGACCCCAAAGGCGTCAACGAACGCACCTTTGCGGGCGGCTTTGAATACTCCGCCTATCTGCTTGACCGCTACTGGAAGGGCGTCCCGGTCATCTATGTCCGCGCCCACGATATGGATGCGTCAAACAACGTGATGGAGCAGAACTACGGCGAGCTGGGTCTGTCCATCGCCGAAAAATGGAAGCTGGAATGCGTGGATATCTTCACCGATACCGGCTTCTGCACCGAGGACGCTGTCATCCGCGACGACTACACTGCCTACAAGGCAAAGCTTGGCCACAGCGACGGCATCCATCCCACCGCCCTCGGCTACGCGAAATTCTATCTGCCGCTTGTCGCCGATAAGATCGACGCGCTTCTGAAATAAACCGATAATAAACCGATAAATAATCAACGCTTCCGATCTCCCGGAAGCGTTTTTTGCTTTATAGTGCCCGCCCGGCAGCGCACTTGATGTGCGCACGGGCGATGGCTCACTGAGAATTGCGTGCCGAAGGAACGATTTTCTGGATGTCTGTTATGCCTTGTCACAGCGGTAGATCTCGATATGGATGTCGTGCATGATCTTCAGCGGCTCCGGCCGATCCGCAAGCAGCCTGCGGTATTCCTCCTCAAAAGCGGCAGCCGTTTCCGTCGGCATCTCCGCGCATGCCCCGCGGCAGTCTTTGATCCGCTCGAGCCATGTCTCGCGCGTCATACAGGAAATCACGTTGAAGGAGTGGATGGTCGCGATCTCAAAGCGGTTTTCCATCCACGCGGGCAGGGTATAGCGATACTTGCCGAAGTTGCGCATGCTCCCCTGCGGATCGTACTTCTTCAAAAGCGCCTCCAGTCCGGCGATCGCCTCCTCCTCCGGCGGCATACGGTCTACCGTGACGATGCAGAACAGTCCGCCCGGTATCAGAATGCGGTGTATCTCCTCCGCGGCGCGCTCCGCGTCAAAATACGGAAAGCTCTGAACCGCCGTCACCGCCTCAAAGCTGTTGTCGGGGAATCCCGTGTCCTCTGCGGCACAGACGCGAAAATCGATGTTGAAGATCCCTTGATCCCGCGTGATCCGGGCGCCCAACGCGATCTGATCCTCCGCGATATCCGACGCGACGAACTGCGCCCGGGTATACGCCATGCCGAGCGGCAGGATCGCCGGACCGCTCCCGAGGTCGAGAATGCGCTGACCAGCGGCGCCGATTCCGAAGCGGCTGAGCATCTCATACATGCCGAACGGATAGATATCGCAGTATTTGGCGTAATCGGCAGACGCACTGCCGGGATCGAATCCGCCGTTTTGATCCATGCTGTTGTGTTTCATTCTTATCACCGATACCATCATACCACAGAAATCGCGCCGATACAAGACGCCGCGCCGTGCGGAGTTATCACTGTTTTTTCGCATACGCAAGCCGTTTTTCGGCTCCGCGAAAAAATATCCTGCCCAATCTGAAAAATTTTACTTGCATTCTGCGGCAAGTTGTGGTATGATATCTCTTGCAGTATCCGGGTGTAGCGCAGTTTGGTAGCGCGCTTGAATGGGGTTCAAGAGGCCGCTGGTTCGACTCCAGTCACTCGGACCAACCTAAGGCTCTCAAAAGTGTAGGTTTTATCCCACTTTTGAGAGTTTCTTTTTTTGTGAATCAAAACTTTTTCATTATTTTTTCATTGTTTCAGGCCGTTTTTTCACGATTTTTCATTTTTAAGCCGGCTTATCACATTTATTTCTTTGCTGATTCAGCAGATCGCTCATTACATTACAGCCAAACGCGGTGGCCTCTTTAAACTCATGAGCGTAAACCGATAAGGTTACATTTCCGTTAATGTGACCGACGATGTTTGAGATCGTCGTGACGTCAACGTTGCTATGAATCAAATTAGTTACTAAGCTATGACGGAAGCTGTGCAGCGCCTTGAACTCGATCTTTTCACGCTCGCAGAAGCGTTTCAGATAGTTATACGGCTGATTTGGATGGATCGGCTTGCCGAAGTCATTGCAGAACAACCGATCGCTGTTGATCCACAAGTCACCGCACTTAGATCGATTATCCTCTTGCTGTGCTTTCAGTACCGGTAGAATATCCAGTATCTCCTGAGGTAATGTCAGACACCTGACAGAGCTTTTTGTTTTCGGAGTAGTGGTATAGATACCGGTATTTTTGTTTTTATACTGCGAATTACGCTGAATAAAAACAGTACCTTTATCAAAATCAATATCTGACCACTCAACACCTAAGCACTCCCCAATACGCAAACCCAACATGATTAAAAATAGATAACAAACCCTGTATGTTAGGATCGCTCCACGTTCTTCTAAAAGGCTAAGAAGATTGATCTCTTCTTCAAGACTATAAAACTGTCTTTCCTTTTTGGGAGTTGCAATAAAATCCAATCGATGACATGGACTGTCCTCTAACAGTTCGTTGACAATAGCATAATTAAACACATCAGAAACAAAGCAGATATAGTTTTTCTGCGACTTCTCTCTCAGCTTCTTTTTTCCATCAAGCCCATAAGCTAATGTTTTTATAAGATTTTGAATGTCTTTACGACGTATTTTTTGAATATTCAAATGACCGATACATTTATAAGTGCGATCACGAAATCCTTTATATAATTCCAACGTGGCGGTTTTCAGTTGCCCTTTATCTTCTTCTGATTCCAACCATTCATCCGCTAATTCCGCAAAATTAACTTTTCGGTCATTCTTGATATTTTTGCATTGTTTTTCAAACAATACAGCTTGTTCGCGAACCTCCTTTTCCATCTTCTTAGGTGTTGTTGCG
>ONAS01000051.1 GCA_900315815.1 uncultured Eubacteriales bacterium | reverse complement strand
CCTCTGCTGCTCGCTCCTGTCAAGCTACGCGAATATCCGAACCTACTACATCCGCTTTTACGAGGCGAAGTTCCTGCTGGGCCTCGCCGCCGGTATCCTGTCCGACAACGGCAAGATCGGCTGGTACCTCAGACAGAAGCCGGAGATCTCCGTGCTGGACAACAAGCTCGTCCGCGCTGGCGACGCTGAAAACGGCGTGATGCAGATGCACGTCGCTATGAACGGCTTCGGCTTTGAGTGGGACAGAGACGAAACAAAGTGTACCGCTGATTTCAAGATCACCAAGTATACGGGGACTGCGGCTGATCCCACCCCGGTCAGCGCCAATATCACGCTCGCGATGTTATCGGCTCTGCAGGCGGGCGATTCCGGCAATTTCAGGAATGTCACCTTCGGGACACAGGACGGCATCACCTATCTGCAGTCGTTCGACTATATCATCGATAACTCCACACCCGTGGACCCGACCTATTATGAGGTCTCTGCGGATTATCATGTCATCAGAACCGACGACAATTATGAGGATTGGCGCGACGTCGACGCTAAGAACGCCGCACGCTGTGTCTATGACTTCGCCGGCAATGATGATCTTCACAGCAAGGATGGTTATTCCGATTCCGTGATGGATACCATCCCTTACGCCGCTGCGCCCGCAGGTGCGGATAACGCCCTGCTGCGCGTATATCTGCCGTACGGCGTCACCGGTAAGCTGAATATCGCGGAAAATGACGGCAGCTTCCAATTCACGGACAACAGCACCGCGTCACTCGAGTCAAGCACGACCGTGACGAGCAGCTACGGTACTGCGGCAGAGGCATACGCGAACAGCCACTTCGGCGTGACGATCGGCGGCAATGAGCTTGCGGGCGGCATCAGCGATGTGGCGATCTCCAACGCGGTATCGACCTACCTCTGTACGGTGTATTCCTACAAGAACGTCTCGATCAGCGACATCACGAAGAACACCGCCGACGGTCTGCAGCTGAATCTGTCCTTGGCAGATCTGACAAAAGACGGAAACGGCGTCGGCACGAGCGATCCTGCCGCCGTGAACAACGGCGAGCTGCAGATCCGCGTGACCGGTACGTTCAAGATCACATATCGCTTCACAACGCGCACCCAGGGTGAGCGGGATTATGTGTATACCGGCAAGATGTCTGACGTACTGAATGAAAACGGCGTCGGCTCAGACGGTCTGCTGACCGATGTGTTTGTAGCCGCGCACGCTCCCTATGAAAGCAACCACGGCAAAACCTTTACATGGCTGACGGACAGTATTACCAAAGCAAGCGCAGACGGCGTGCTGACGGCGCTTGTATTGTCAAGCCAGACCGATAAGGTGGTTCATGTCAATTACTGCACGACCTCCGGCGGAATGTCTCAAGCATTTGAAGCACCGATTGGCGCGAATCGCCTGAACAACACCGACGTCGCGCAGATCAACGCTTCCGGCGACAACTTCAGATACTGGGAGATCCGCAAATCCTCAAGCGCCTCTGCGCCTGTGATCGCAAAATGCTACGACGCGGAATTCTCGTTCTGCATGATGGATGATTACTGGATCACCCCCGTGTTTGACACCGATACCGGCAAAACCGTGAAGCTCGATCCCGAAGCGCTTCAAAACGGTGATGAAAAGTGGCTCGCGTGGACATGGAACGACGACACGGACGGCGTGCAGATCACTCCTTCCGCCGATCTGACCTTCACGGGACTCAAGGATAACGTCATCTTTGCAAGGATCAACAAAGACTACAACGATCTGGGTACCGGTTGGAGCAATGTCTGGAACAAGACATATAACCTGGAGGTAGTCGACGGCGCGACCTATACCCTGATGTCCTGGGGCGATTATTATGAAACAGGTAAATCTTATATGAACGGAACATGGTCGGGCATCACCCTGACCTTCCTGGATTATACCAGAAACCGCTGGACGGACAGCGAGGGCGCTGCTTCCCCAAACGGCAGAAGCGATTATCTCTACTCTGATTTTGAGATCGCCTACTCTGACGAGCTCAAGGATATCTACGGCAGCGATACCGGCTACACGACAGGCGTTGTATTCGAGTATTGCCGCGCCCTGTATGATGAGGAAACATTCAACCCTGCAGCCGATTATGACAGCGGTATCGCGATCGACCGCAATGCGCTCAAGTTGGCGATAACCAACAACAGCAGCAGCTATGCCGCTAATGAAAACCTGACGCGCAGGATCCAGCGCACCGCGATCCCGACGGCAACTCTGACCAACAAGAACCGCATTGAATTCGGCAAGAGCTACTACAATACCCTCGCAAATTCGAAAGCGATCATGAAAGTGACCGCATATCTGATCGACAGCAGCGGCAACGTGACGCTCAGCAATCCTGTGTTTGTCTGCCTGAAGGAAACATCACAGAGAGATCTTGCGATCCCGGCCGGCAACTGATCAGCCGTATGGAAATAAGGTGAATGATAACAATGACAGAAACGATATATAAAAAGGAATACACGTCTCCCGAGCTGTGGATCACCGAGTGGAGGCTGACGGATGTGATCCTTTCCAGCAGCAGCCTTGTAGAGCAGTATACCCAGTACGTTGACGACGGAGGAGACTGGGGAAGTTTAGACCCGTAAACGGCCCGGAGGGGCGCCGCCTTCCTTCGCGGACGATCTCTCTCCCCGTCAAAATCGATCTCTCATTTTTCTTTTCTGCAGGACCGACGCCGGTGTTTCATCGGCGTCGGTCCATTTTTGCGCGGGAGCGGGAATCGCGACAGAGGGGAGAGGTCGGCGGATCTCTGCCGCCGCCGGCCGAATTTTGAAAAAAAGGTTTACAAAACGCTCTCTTTTGGGTATGATGGAGTTAAATCAATCGATGTGTGCGGATGGGGAGGTGTTCTGCTTTGGTTGGAGAGGCTTTGCTGTTGTCCTGTATGATACTGTGCTTTGTCGGCGGAGTGCAGGTTTTCTTCATCAGAAAGGTCAACAGACTGTCGTCCGGCTACTGGATCGCCTGTCTCGGCACTCTGTTCATGCATTCTCTGAGCGTGTATATCAGCGAGCGGCTGACGGGACAGCCGGGGACGGAATATCATATCGCCCTGCGGATCGCCTGCTTCTTCGACTATTTCTTCGCGATCCTGATCGCCTATTTTTTCACGCTGTACTTTTGCTATACGATCGACCCGAAGCACAAGAACAGGAAAATGATGATGTTTGCCCGGATACTGTCGACGGTCTACCTGATCGTGCTGACCGTGTCCCAGTTCACCGACTTTCTGTATACCGTCGATGAAGATAATCAGTATCTCAGAAATCCCGGCTATGTCACGATCCTCATCATGGGATTCATTATCATCGTCGCGAATGCCGTCATGCTTTTCCGCAACAAGCGCAAGCTCACCCGCGGTGAGACCGTCGCGTTCTGGATCTTTGTACTGGTGCCCGCCAACGCGGTCGTCCTGCAGTACCTGATCCCGAATATACGCTTCATCTCCTTCGGAATAACGCTCGCCGCGATCGTCATGTATGTTTTCATCGCGTCCGAGCAGGTGCAGCAGCATTATCTGAACATGCAGGAGAACGACAAGCTGAAAACGGACGTGATGCTCAGCCAGATCCAGCCGCATTTTCTGTATAACTCGCTGACCGCGATCAAGTATCTGTGCCGCAAGGATCCTGCGCTCGCGGAGCAGGCGATCACCGAGTTCTCCAGGTATATCCGCGGCAATATGGATTCGCTGACCGCGGAGCCGCTGATCGAATTCCGTCAGGAGCTGAGCCACGCAAAGGCGTATCTGTCGATGGAGAAGCTGCGGTTCGGCGACGAGCTGACGGTCGACTATCAGATCGAGGCGGAGGACTTCGATATCCCGCCCCTGACGCTGCAGCCGATGGTCGAAAACGCCGTGCGGCACGGGATCCGTGAATCCGCAGAGGGCAAAGGCACGGTGACGATCTCCACGAAGGAATACCCCGACCGCTACGAGGTCATCGTCAGCGACGACGGCGCGGGCTTTGATCCCTCGGCGCTGCCCGACGACGGCAGAAGACATGTCGGCATCAGCAACGTCCGCGAAAGACTGGAGCGCGTATGCGACGGCAGGCTGGAGATCCGCTCCGCGCCGGGGCAGGGGACCGTCGTCGTGATCACGATCATGAAGGATTTCGATGTGAAGGAAAGCATGATATTTGAATAAAAATTTGATCAAGTTGAATTTGTCCGACCGTTTTTGAGCGCTTTGTGTGGTAAGATTGGCACAAGAGAGGTGACGCCCGATGCTGTTGTTTGCGATAGATGACGAGGAAAAAGCCCTGGAAGATTTATGCGAAGTGATCGGCACGGCGCTGCCCGACAGCGAGATCGTACCGTTCCGAAGAGCCGACAAAGCGCTGCAGGCGATCACGGATTCGCCCGTCAAGCCCGACGTCGTCTTTTCGGATATCCGGATGCCCGGCATGGACGGTCTGGAGCTGGCGGTGAGGATCAAAAGGCTCTCTCAGGAGACCAGGATCGTATTCGTCACCGCGTATTCCCGCTACGCGATGGACGCGTTCGACGTGCATGCCAACGGCTATCTGATGAAGCCGGTACAGCCCGAGGATATCACCGAGCAGATGATGCATCTGAATCTGGGCTACGAGAACAAGCCCGAAAAGCTGGATGTGCGGTGCTTCGGGAACTTTGAGGTGTTCTGGGACGGCAAGCCGCTCGCCTTCAAGCGCAGGCGCACCAAGGAGCTTTTCGCGTATCTGATCGACCGCAACGGCGCTACGTGCACTGCAGAGGAGGTCATCGCCGTTTTGTGGGAGGACGAAAGCAATCTCGCCAACGCGAAGCATAACGTCAGGAATCTGGTGACGGACCTGAGAGCCGTCCTCAAAAGCATCCGTCAGGAGCATGTGCTGATCCGCGGGAGCGGTACGCTGGCGATCGATCGGGACGCCGTGGACTGTGACTATTATCGGATGCTCGACGGCGATATGACCGCGGTGAACGCCTATCGGGGCGAGTACATGAGCCAGTATATCTGGGCGCAGATCACTGAGGCGGAACTGCATTTCAATATCTGAATACGAACGATATCCACCCCGCTGTCATGCGGCGGCGGATCAGGCATAAGCAAAAGACGCTTCCCCTGCGGAAAGCGTCTTTTTTGTGCCCTTAGGCGGTATTTGCTTTGATGTGATACGGTCGGTCATCTGTCCTCGAGCGGGATGTATTTCTTTTCGCGGGAGACCGACTTGTAAGCGGGTCGGATGATCCGCTTGCCGCTGTTGATCTCTTCGAACCGATGCGCGCACCAGCCCGCCATCCTCGAGACCGCGAACAGCGGGGTGAACAGATCCTCCGGGATCCCGAGCATCCTGTATACGAAGCCGCTGTACATATCGATGTTCGCGCACATGACCTTGCCGGAATGCTTGACCTCTTCAAATACAGACGGCGACAGACGCTCGATGGATTCCAGCAGATGGAATTCCCTTTCGTGCTCCGTGCCGCGTGCCATCTCTCCCGCGTACTTTTTCAGGATCACCGCGCGGGGATCGGACAGGGTATAAACGGCGTGTCCCATTCCGTAGATCAGTCCGCTGCCGTCGCCCGCCTCTTTGCGGAGGATCTTGCGCAGATAATCCGACAGCTCCGCGTCGTCCTCCCAGTCGGAGACATTCTCCTTGATGTAGGCGTGCATCTGGGATACCTTGTGGTTGGCTCCGCCGTGACGCGATCCCTTCAGCGAGCCGATCGCCGCCGCGTATGCCGAATAGGGATCGGTACCGGACGAGGTCAGCACTCTGCAGGCAAAGGTGGAGTTGTTGCCGCCGCCGTGCTCGGCGTGGAGCATCAGCATCAGATCGAGCAGCTTTGCCTCCTCGTGCGTGAAGCTCCTGTCGGGGCGCAGGGTGGAGAGGATGTTCTCCGCGGTCGACTGGCCCTCGATCAGCGGGTGCATGATCATCGACTCGTTGGAGAAAAAGCGCTTCTTCGTCTCGTAGGCGCAGATCATGATGACGGGCATTTTCGCGATCAGTGAGACGGCGGTATCGATCTCGTGCTCCGGGGTGCCGGCTTCGGGATCGCTGTCGTAGGAATACAGCGCGAGTGTGGAACGCGCCATTTTGTTCATGATGTTCCGCGAGGGCGCTTTCAGGATCATATCCTCAAAGAACGTCCCCGGCAGCTCGCGGTTGCCCGAAAGCAGCATGGTGAAATCCTCCAGCTCGCTCTTGTCGGGCAGCTTGCCGGTCAGCAGGAGATAGGCGACCTCCTCATAGCCGAAGCGCTCTTCCGCTACCGCCCTGCCGATCAGGTCGTTGATATTGTAGCCGCGGAAGATCAGCTTGCCCTGCGCGGGCTCCTTTTCGCCGTCGTTCAGCACATAGCCGTGGACGTTACAGATGTTCGTGACGCCCGCCATGACGCCCGTTCCGTCGGAGTTGCGCAGACCGCGCTTGACGTAGTATTTGGCATAGTATTCGGGTGAGATATTGTTGTTCTGGGTAAACGCCTTGACCATCGTTTCTTTGAAATCATTCATAGCAAAGACTCCTCAATATGAAAGGCGCTCCTCCAAAGCAGAGAAGCGCCCTTGCTTAATCCGACGGTTATTATACCACCGATGTCTCTTCTTGTCAAATAGAATCGCATCGGATGCCCCGCATCGGCGAAATCACGGCAGGAATGCTGTCAGGAAGATCCGTGTCTGACGGTACGGATCTCACATGTTCTGGATCTTTTCGGCGAGCGCGTTGCCGTAAACGTGGAATTTCTCGTCATCCGCGCCTCTGTCGTCGAACAGCTTCATGATCTCAAGACACAGCCTGATATAGCCTGCGGCGAGCTTGAGCTCCTTTTTGTCCAGACGCTTGCCGCTTTCGATCTTGTTCAGTAGTATCAGCGCCTTCTCCCTGTGACCGTCGCCCGCGGGCCACTTCTTGTTGACGATCTCCAGCGACTTGGTGAGCATGGTATACTCTGTGCTGTCCAATTCTTTTTTCAGATTGACTCCTCCGAATAAACTCATGATGATCCCCCTCGATCTATTTTTGCCTGGCAAGATATGCCAATAACTGTTCTCTTGCTTGTTCGGTTTCGGACACGCGCCTGCGGTACAGCGGCACCTCGGGACAGCGTCTGACCAGATCCCGCCACATCTCCAGCGCCTTATCGACCAGCGCAAGGTCGGCTGTCTGGGCGCCGAGATTGTAGTAAGAGGCGGCAAGGTCGTCATAGCTTTCCGGGGTCCCGATCAGTTCGGCGAGCTTTTCATCGATCGCGATGCTTTTGCGGTACCAGTGTACCCCTTCACGGCGATTGCCCTGCGCCTGAGCGAGATTGGCAAGCATCCCGCAACTCAGCGACAGGCTGCGGAGGGTCTCCGGGGTCTCTGCCTGCCGAAGGATCTCCTCCTGCAGACCGACGCTCTTGAGATACCATTTCTCCGCTTCGGCAAACTGATGACGCAGGGTGTGGACGTCTCCCATCTTGAAATAGGCATGGGCAAGCCTGACGGTCGCGTCGAGGGTGCCGGTCTCCTCATGCACAGACGTCATGATCTTCAGATACATCCGGTAACACTGATCCGCCTCGTTCGCCATGCGCGACTGGATATAGGTATCGCCCAGCTCCTTGAAGCAGTCCGCGAGGAAAATACGATCGATGATCATGTCCGTGCTCTCGGCGTTCCTCTTGGCGATCTCCAGCGCCTTGAAATACCATTCGCCTGCCTTGCGCAGCTCATTGTTGTCGTAATGCAGTCTCCCGAGCCGCAGATAGGTGCTCGCCAGACTGCGTCTGTTCGTCTCCGCGTTCTTGTCCTTTGAAAGCGCTTCATCGATCTCGAGCGCCTTGCGATAATACTCCTCTGCCCGTGACAGCTCGCCCTTATCCTCCGCAACGGCGCCCAGATCGCAGTAACAGGAGGAGACGATCTCCCGATCATCGGATTCGCCGGTCTTTTCGGCGATCGCGGCACAGATATCCAGACTCTTGCGGTACCATTCCTCCGCTTCGTCCAGCTTGCCCCTGCTTTTGGCGACGCTGCCGAGTATCCTGTAATCCTCGGCGGCGGCTTGGCGGTCGGGGATCCTGCCTGTCTTCTGCGCGATCTCTTCATCGATCTCCACGGCAAGACGGGCGTATTTTTCCTGAAGCTCCGGGCGATGCTGCTTTTCCTCCGAACGGCTCAATGCCCGCAGGCACATGGTGCGCATCCCTGCAAAGGTCAGGTAATCGTATTTTTCAAGGAATTCCCCGGAATACCGATCCATTTTTTCCAGGGCGGCGTGAGACGCGTCGTACTGCGCATACGCCTCATAGCCGTCGGCTTCGCTCCACAGCGCCTGCAGCAGATCGCACGCCTTTTCCTCATCGGGGGCGGCAAGGTAATCCTCCTCGCACAGCGCGCGCAGACGGATCAGGTAATCGCATGCCTTTCTGACGTCGCGCCTGACGCCCTCGCCGTTGAAATAAATGTTCACCAGCTTGCGCACGGCGGGGATGCAGCCGTTATCGGCGGCCTCGGTGATCAGCCGGACGGCGCGCTCCTTGTTCACCTCGACGTCGATGCCCTGCAGGTACGCGAGTCCGATCAGAAAGGTGTGCGACGCGTCCTTGCCGTCACAGCTGCGCGCGAGATCCCTGAGCATGCCGATCAGCTGTTCGTTCAGCGCATCCTTTTGCTTGAAGCTGATCGGCTTCGGACAGCCCTTGTACATCCGCTTGAAGCGGAAGCCGCCCGTCGGCACCATTTCGACCGGAAGGATCTTTTTTCCCAGATCCCGCGCCATCGGGAATTCGTGCTCTTGGATATAGTTGTTCTCCTTGACCAGATTGGGCGTGACCGCCAGCGCGAATAGGCCGCTCTTTTCCAGCGCGGCGCGGATGGCGTCGTTGAAATCCTCGCCCGGGGTCAGGAACTCGTCGTACCAGATGGCAAAATCCCGGCACAGCGGATTGCTGTGGATCAGCCGCATCAGCTCCTGCGCGTATCTTCTGTCCTTTTTGCGGTAGCTCAGGAAGATGTACGCGTCAAATGCCGCTCTGATCTGCTCTGCGATATCGTCCCCGACGATGACGGACTCGAGATACCGGGTCAGCTTCTCGCCGTAGGGGACCTCGGTGGGGTCGCTGCGGAGCTTGCACAGGTATTGGATATCGCCGAATTTCCGGTTGAACGTATCGTCCAGCCCCTCCTCCTGCATCAGCGGCAGGATCGGGATATGGTTTTCGATCGCAAAGGGCACGTCGATATCCATCGCGCGGTTCGGCGTCGTCAGCAGCTTGGTGGTGACCGGCACGACGAACAGCTGCATCTCGCGCAGCCTCAGTTCGTAGTCGGCGACCTCTTCGGGGGAAGTCTTCGGATCGAGATAAAATACGGCGCAGTTGACTCTTTCCAGGATGTCGTCCCGGATCTCGTCGAAATATCGCGCAAAGTCCTGCGGGTGACAGGTGAAATATACGCTCGGCTTTCCCTGCGGGGTGGAACGGCCTCTGGTATTATATCGGAATTCTGCCATAGCGACCTCCTTGTCTGATGCTTCTTTTTATCCACAGTATAATACATCATCCGCGCGATGTAAACAAAAAAACGCCGAAAATTATGAGGATATTCATAAAACTATTGACGATTATGGAAAAATATGCGATAATTACACCAACCTTATGCGCATACCCATTTTTACCCTATTTTCCTTTTTCAAACGCAAGGAGGTTTGTCATGGCAAAAGCAAAACTGAAGGATATCCTGAGACCCGACGAGCTGAACGTGATCGCCGACGCTCTCAAAAAGGCGGATGATTCCTCAGAGGGGATCAAGCTCGCAAAGAAGGTCCTGAAAGGCAAGAACGTCACTCAATCGGAGTATGCCAAGATCATCGTGGTGCTCCATGTGTTGTCGGAGTATTACAGTGAGCAGTCCGAACGGTCGGATATCTCATCCGGTCAGCAGACGCTTTTGGCGGCGATGTCTCAGGCGGTGATCAGGATCAATAAAAAGCTGGTGGACGCGGCGGATGATTTCATCTGAGCAGTCGGTTCACCGCGACGGATAGAAATAAAGCAGGGAACGCTTTGCGGGCGTTCCCTGCTTTGCTGTTGTGATCGGATCGTACCGTACCGTGCTTATCCCTGGGTGACGTTGAGGTCGTTGTCGACGTTCAGGGTCAGATGTACGGGGACCTGTACGTTATCGGCGGTATTGTACCAGAGCGTTACGTGAGAGGTGCCGGGAGTGACGCCGTAGAAGGTGAAATCATACTGCTGCTTTGCAAAGTTGTAGTGGCAGGCGAGGACGAAATTCGCGTTGTCGGTGTCATAGTTCCAGTCAAATCCGTAAGAGGTCGCGCCGTTGGCGTAGAAGTGGGCGGGATCGCTGGTGTTCTCGGGAGCAAGGCGCTTGGTGTCGATGTAGACGCGCTCGCCGTCGACGAGGACCACGTTCTCTTCGGCGGTCGGCTCTACGGTGTGGCCCGCGTAGACGCTTTTTGCGATCGCCATCGCTGCGGAACCTTCGGAGCCGCGGTCTGCCTGAGTGGCTGTCTCTGCGTCGCCGTGGGAGGAACCGTCGGCTGCGGGAGCGGCTGCCTGCTGAGAGTTTGTCACGGTCGGCTTGTTTCCGAACAGGTTCTTGTTGCCCTGTGTGGCAAAGAATACGCCGACGCCGACAGAGAGTGCGGCGACCAGTGTGATGGCGATGGTCGCCATCACCATGCCGAAGTAGGACTTTTTCCTCGGGGCGGGTGCGGGATATACGTAGTTGTCGTTGATGAAAGCGTTTCTCTCGGTCTCATGGGTGTTTCGATCCTCGATGAAATGCGCGGTGCGGGTTCTTCTTTCGGTATTGTTCTCGAAATAGTTTCTGTTGTTGGTCATTGTCATATCCTCCTGTGTTCTGTAGATTGTCGTCAATGCCCCGGCCTTGCGCCTCGGGTTTTCTCTCTTGACTGTGACTACACTATAACAGGTACACTGAGACAAGAATAGGACAAAAATCCGACTTTTTCCGAAAATTTGAAAATTTTTTCGGCTCGTGAGAAAAAACATTGTTTCCGGACAGGCGATATGCTATATTATATCGTATAAGAATGCCGCGGAGGCGGGCGCTTCGGCGCAGGCTTTTCTGCGGAATCATCGGAGGTGGGGGAGAGATGAATCCTCTGTTCATGTTTGTGGTGCTGATCTCGCTGGTGTGTCTGCTCGGCTTTTTCAATGAGAAGGTCACCAAATTGACCTATGAGATCGCGCTGATGCTGTTTTCGATCGGCATCGGCGCGGTCATCCTGATCGTGAAGATCCTTGCCGACGGCACGGACGCGGCGGCGGTGCTGGATGAATCGCATTACATCAATATCGAGAGCTTTCTGATGGAGGGCGTGCTGTGCTTTATGCTGTTTGCCGGGTCCTGCCATATGAAGCTGTCGGATTTCAAAAAGCAGGCAAGACAGGTCTCTGTGCTGGCGTTCGTCTGTACCCTGCTGGGCGCGTGCTTCTACGGCTTCCTGTTCTACGGCGTATCGTGCCTGATGGGCCTGCCGCTGTCCCTGCCCGTTTGTCTGATGTTCGGAAGCATCGTCGCGCCGACCGATCCGATCGCCGCGACCGGCATCCTCAGCAAATTCGGTCTGCCGAAAAACATCTCTTTTCTGATCGAAGGCGAATCGCTTTTCAATGACGGCGTCGGCGTCGCCCTGTTCGTCTGCTTCTCGGGGATGGCGACCGCCTCCTCTTCGGGCGGCTTTTTCAGCGTGATGCTCAAGGAGATCTTCGGCGCGGTGGCTGTCGGAGCGGCTGTCACGGCGCTGTGCTTCCTGCTGTTCAAAAATACCGGGAGCAAAACGCTTGGGATCTTCATCAGCCTGATGACGGTCTCTCTGTCGTATGCGCTGTGCGAATGGCTCGGCTTTTCGGGCGCGATCGCCTCGGTGATCTGCGGGATCCTGTTTTCGGCGCTGCGCTCACGCTTCTGCAAACAGGAGCAGGATGAAAAAGCGCAGGAGTTCGACAGCTTCTGGGAAACGCTGGATTCGATGCTGAATTCTCTGCTGTATGTCATGCTGGGGCTTTCGTTCGTGCATATCCTGCAGATGGAGCATGTCGTGATCCTTTCTCTGATCGCGATCGCCGCGAACTTTATCGCGCGCACGGGCAGCCTGAGCATCTCTTCGCTGTTCATGGGCAGGATCCCCGACGGCTATGACCGCCTGAGCTTTATCAAGCTGCTGACATGGGGTGGACTGCGCGGGGGATTGTCGGTCGCGCTCGCCATGAGTACCCGTGAGATGCTGCCCGAGCAGAGCTACTATATCATCCTCGGCGGCACCTACGCGATCGTGTTCTTTACCACGGTGATCCAGGGGCTGACGATGAAGTCCGTATATAAAAGGATCAGCCGGAGAGTGGCACAGCGTTCATGAGTGTGCGGACGGCGGTCATCCCTGTCAAATCACATAGAATTTCAGAGGACGGTCTTGACAGACGGTCCTCTTCTTATTTGGTTCAAAATAACCGCTCCGTTTGGCGAATGATATAAAATCTGAAACGTTTTTTGTAATTGTTAAAATTTGCACGGGTGAATATGTACAAAAAGCAATAAGATTTTTGTTAAAACTGCATTATTCTTAGTGGTTTTTCACTTGCTTTCCCTCTGAATAACTGCTATAATATAATCAGATTATTGTCATTATAATCCGATACTATACACTGTTGGTATCGTTTGAAGAAAGGCACTGTTTATCTGCGCTTTTTGCGCGGTACAGACCGCGCGGAACGCCTCATTGAACAACTGAAAGCCATACACTGATCCTCCCTCTCCAGAGGAGAATACCCATCTTTTGTACCAATCAGATACAGCAGGGGCTGCTGTATCGCAGCAATGAAGGAGATGAGATCGATGAAAGTGGACAGAGAAAAGACATTTATCAAAACGACACGCATCATATCGACCGTTGTTCTGGTGATGATGATCATCGCGGTTTCCGTTCTGATCGGTTCCGCGGAGTCGTACCACACTATCCGCATCAATTATTATTATGTTGACGGTACTCCTGCGCACGATCCTTATATCGCTACATATCCCGCAGGCGATCCCGTTGATATCACGGTGACCAACCCGAAAATCTACGGCTTTGATCCGATGACCGAGGCTGAGGGCGGGCTAAGCGCCGAGAAAACGACGTTCAGTTATGACAAACTGAACAGCAACGTCACCCGGAACGTTTACTATGTCGCCGGTCTGACGCATTATGCCGCAAGATATTACAAGCAGAATATCTACGACGACCTTTATACGCTTGACAGCGAGCTGACCGAGGCGAACAAGAATCTTTACGGCCGCACGGGAGAAAGCCCGACCACGCTTGAGAAAGTCAGGATCGAGGGCTTTACCAACCTGTTCCATGAGCCGGACGCCATCGCCGCGGATGGTTCGACCGTATTCAGAGTGTACTATGACCGCAACTATTATTCCGTCAACTTTGATCTGGGCGAGGGCGGTTACGGCGTCGATCCGATCTACGCGAAGTATCAGACGGTATTTCGTATCGAGGATCCGAAGCGTCTGGGTTATTCCTTCAAGGGATGGACGCGCACCGACGCGGATTCAACCAGAGGCGTTTACGGCACTGACTGGCATTATATCGACGCAGACGGCAGCGTCATCGACGAAGATGCTGCGACAGCCGACGAGAATCTGATCCGGCTCGAAGGCGACCAGCGTGTACCCGCAAAAAATACCTATTATAAAGCGGTCTGGGAGCCCGGCACCACGAGCTTCAGCGTTGTATATTGGATCGAAAACGCCAACGATGATAACTATACCGTTATTGCCACAAAGCAATTTGATAAGTACGCCAACGGAAACAGCATCATCCCCGGACAAACGATCACTCCCGAAACGGAAGTCAAAAACGCAGCCGGCAAAACGATCCATATCAAAGACTTTTTCTCCTATAATCTCAGATATGCCGATCCCGACAATGTAGCGAACAAAACTGCCGATCACGACGATCCGCATTATGACGTCGAGGGGAAAGTGATCGACTTCAATGATATCAGTAAAGGCACGAGTACAGATCTGTTCGGTCACAGCAAGTATTTTGAAATGAATACTTCTGACAATACGGAAAATCCCGAATTTGTGACGGAAACCTCAAAAACCGTCGCCGGCGACGGTACTACGCGCTATAATGTTTTCTTTAAGCGCATACCGTTTACGCTGAAGTTCTTTTATGCTAAAACAGACAGAGAAGGCAAGGTGTATTTGGTAGGAAGATCCAGCCCTTATTCAAAAAGTACTTCAGGCACCCTTCAAGGCAGACTTCAAGCTCCGGATTGGGATAACTGCGTAACCATGGCGGATGGAGTTCCTCAAATCGTCCCCCAATATGCCGATAGACTGACTGCCGAAACGGTAACTCTCGGAAACGATACATATTACTATTATTCCGCAAAGATGAAGTATGGTTCCGATTTGCGTAAAGTTTGGCTTTTGGATGCTTTTGAATCCCGCCAAAAAAAGAAGAAAGACTCTGATCCCGAAAAGACCATCAATGAAACAGTTCGGTTCGGCGGTTGGGCCGTTCAAAACGGAACCGTATATGAGAGCACACACAATAATAAAACCGTCAAAGGCATATACGAAAAGCTTGACGATCAGATGGTATTCAGCAATAAGAATCGCAGCGATTTCTTTGAGATAAGTTTTGTTGGATTCTGGACGAACGCAAGCTATTCGCAAAGCTGGAACAATTCTCAGTCAAATGTTTATAATTTTACCTATCAAAACTATGTCGAGCTCCTTCCCAAGGAGGTCGAAGTCGTTGAGGTAGAGGGTACATCTGCATTAACGACCGGCGAAAATCCGGTTTATCTCGACGTCAGACAATTTACCTCTGATACCACTCCGAAATGGTATGGATTGACTCGCGAAAACCATATTGAAACATATGACGCCGGCGATCAGTACGGAAAAGATGTCAAAAATGGCACCTATGCGACAAAGGATGTCGCGATCCGCATCAATCAGACAGCAG
The DNA here is from genome assembly GCA_900315815.1 of uncultured Eubacteriales bacterium. Classification (GTDB taxonomy): domain Bacteria; phylum Bacillota; class Clostridia; order Oscillospirales; family Acutalibacteraceae; genus Ruminococcoides. Next base: position 339 of record ONAS01000051.1, on the reverse strand, counting down.
TTGAGCTCACCGGCTTTGAACTGGAGTATTATCGCCTGTATGATCCCAATACACAGTATTCCGATGAGGATCTTGATCCGGATCTGCATAAAAATTCGAACTGCTTAAAAACGAATCAGCTGATCCTGGACAGACATAATACGGAAATCGAATGGGACAGCAATAACGACCATCACGCGACGATCAAGTTTTACTACGGCCGCCATATGTATACGCTGACGTATCATAACGGCAACCGCAAGGAAAATGATTTCACGAAGTCTGTTCCGTATCAGGCGCCGCTGAACTCAAAGATCACATCCGGCGAAAACGCGGATCAATACCGTTATTACTACGAGA
>ONAS01000017.1 GCA_900315815.1 uncultured Eubacteriales bacterium | reverse complement strand
CACCGACCCCAATGAGCTGAGATTGTTCCTTGAGACCATCGGCGACTGTGTCGTCACCGTCGCGGATGATGAGATCATCAAGGTCCATGTACATACAGAGCAGCCCGGCGACGCACTGCAGAAGGGCCTGACCTACGGCTCACTGCTCACCGTCAAGGTCGAGAACATGCGCGAGCAGCATGAGAACGCCAAGGCTGAGAACGAAAAAGCAAAGGCGAAGGCACAGCAGAAGGAAGAGCCTGCTTTTGCCGCTCCCGTCGAGGAATTCGGCTTTGTCGCGGTCGCCGCGGGCGAAGGCTTGTCCAACCTCTTCAACGAGCTGGGATGCCAGAACGTCGTTTCCGGCGGTCAGAGCATGAACCCCTCCACCGAGGATATCTATGCCGCTGTCATGGCGACTCCCGCGAAGAAGGTCTTTGTCCTGCCCAACAACAAGAACATCATCATGGCGGCTCAGCAGACCGTCGCTCTTGCCGAGGACAGAGAGGTCATCATCGTCCCGACCCGCACCATCCCGCAGGGCTTGTCCGCGATGCTGGTATTTGACGCGGAAAGCGACGCCCAGACAAACGTCGACAATATGATGAACGCCGCGAAGAATGTCGCGACCGGTCAGATCACCTTTGCCGCGCGTGACTCCGAGTTCGGCTCCAAGAAGATCAAGGAAGGCGATATCATCGGTCTGGAAAACGGCAAGCTGACCGTTACCTCATCCACTCCGAACAAGGCGCTCCTGAAGCTTGCGAAGAACATGATCGACAAGGATATGTCCTTTGTCACCCTGATTTCCGGCGAGGGGATCTCCGAAGAGGACGCCGCCGCCGCGGTCGAAATGCTTGAGGATAAGTTCTCCGATGAGGTGGACATCACCTACATCAAGGGCGACCAGCCGATCTACTACTACATCATCAGCGTAGAATAACAAACACAAAGGCTGTCCTCGTGACAGCCTTTTTTCATCTATAACGGTAGTTATTATGTCATTATACGAAATACCCATTACCACGATCAAAGGGATCGGCGAGAAAAAAGCCGTCCTGTTCAAAAAGCTCGGCGTCGGATCGGTCGGCGACCTGATCTCCTATTATCCGCGCGCATATGACAATTGGGCGGCGGTCACGCCGATCGCCGATCTCCAAAGCGGCGACAGGGTCGTCATCAAAGCGCGCCTTGCGGCGGCTGTCAGCACCACGCGCATCTCCGGAGGCAGGTTCATCAGCCGCGCGTCGGTCTGTGACGACAGCGGGTATTTGAATCTGGTGTTCTTCAATAACCGCTACATCGATTCCATGCTCCGCTGCGGAGAGGAATACTGCTTTATGGGAAAAGTCCAGCGCGATAAATACGGCCTGCAGATGATCTCTCCCGAATTCACCTCGCCCAAGACGGGCGACGATATCACGCCCGTTTACAATCTGACCGCGGGGCTGAACAACCGCGTGGTGATGAAGGCGGTCAAGGAGGCGCTCTCCATGCTGCCAGAGGTCATCCGCGACCCGATCCCGGAGGATATCCTGGAACGCTACGGCTTGTGCCCGCTGGGCTTTGCGCTGCGGAATATCCATTTCCCGTCGGATACGGACGCGATGGAACAAGCCCGCCGCCGACTGATCTTTGAAGAGCTTCTGGTGCTGAATCTCGGCATGCGGCTGTTGAAATCCCGCTCCCGACAGCATACCTCTGTCAGGATGCCGGCGGATCACACGCAGGAATTCATCGCAAGACTGCCCTTTGAGCTGACCGGCGCCCAGAAGCGCGCGGTGGTTGACTGCGTTAACGATATGAAAAACAAAACGTCGCCGATGAACCGTCTGATCCAGGGCGACGTCGGCTCCGGCAAGACCGCCGTGTGCGCCGCGGTGTGCTATCACTGCGTCAAAAACGGCTATCAGGCGGCGTTCATGGCGCCGACAGAGATCCTCGCGCAGCAGCATTTTGAAACCTTTTCCCGCATGTTTGACGGCACCGGCGTCAGGATCGAGCTCCTGACCGGCTCGATGACGCCTGCCAATAAGCGCAAGGCACGCGAAAGGATCGAGGCGGGGGAGAGCGATATCGTCATCGGCACCCATACGCTGGTGTCGGAAAGCACCGTCTTTGCGAAGCTGGGCTGTGCGATCACCGACGAACAGCACCGCTTCGGCGTCGCCCAGCGATCGCGGCTTGCCGCAAAGGGTGAGCATCCGCATATCCTCGTTTTGTCGGCAACGCCGATCCCGCGAACCTTAGGATTGATCATATACGGCGATCTGGATATCACCGTGATCGACGAGCTTCCTCCGGGACGCACCGAGGTGCAGACGCTGTATATCACCTCCGAAAAGCGGAACCGCGCGCTTGCGTTCATCCGCAAGCAGGTGGACGAGGGACGGCAGGCGTATATCGTCTGTCCTCTGGTCGAGGAGGGCGACGACGCCGATCTGCAGAGTGCGAACGATTATGCCGCAGAGCTGATGCTCGGTGCGTTCCGCAACTATCCCGTCGGCATCCTGCACGGCAAAATGAAGCCCAGGGACAAGGAAGCGGTGATGGCGCAATTTTCTAAAAACGAAATATCGATCCTCGTTTCCACTACGGTCGTCGAGGTCGGCGTCGATGTGAAGAACGCCACCGTTATGATGATCGAGAACGCCGAGCGCTTCGGACTGTCCACGCTTCATCAGCTGCGCGGACGCGTCGGCAGGGGAGCGTACAAGAGCTACTGTATCCTCGTGTCCGACCATACCGGCGATAACACCGAACAGCGCCTGTCGACGATGTGCCGTACCAATAACGGCTTCGAGATCGCGGATATGGATCTGAAGCTGCGCGGACCCGGCGACTTTTTCGGCAACCGTCAGCATGGTCTGCCGCAGCTGGCGATCGCCGATTTTTCCGATACGCAGACCCTTGCCCAAAGTCAGGAGGCTGCGGAGCATCTGCTGGACGTCAGCCCCGACTTGTCGGATGACGAGACCCGCGCTCTGCGCGCAGAGGTGCGCCGCCTGTTCAGTACGACCGGCGAGACGCTGAACTGATAAAAAAACGATCCCGCAAAACGTCGCTTGCTGTGCGGCGTCCGCGGGATTTTTTGCGTTTATTCTGCTTTGTGCACCTCTTCAAACACGCAGATCAGGTTTTCGGAAACCGCGCGGTCCTGATGGAGCGCGCCGAAATACCATCTGCCGTAGCGGGTGTTTTTCATTACGGTGTCGAGGAAGATGTTCAGATCGTTGACGGTCGCTCTTCTGTCGACCATCCGCTTGACACTGGCGGGCGCCTCGTGGGTGATGATCAGATCCACACGGCGGTGATGCTTCCGGATGTTGTCCACAGCGTATTTCAGCTCGTCATCGTCGGGGATGGACGGCGGATTCTCCCTCGGCTCGTCCTCATAGGGCGGCAGACCGCCGCCGAGCGCAAAGACGCTTTTGCCCTCGATCGTATAGATCTCGCCCCGCTTGAGACAATAGATATTGCGGTCTATTTTGTATGCCTTTGCCTGATACAGATCAATCTCCGGATACTCCCTGAGCTTTTCAAAGTTTTCGTGCGCCCCCTCGACAAAGAGGATGTCGTACTTCTTTTTTGAGAGCCTTTTCAGGTTGTTTTTTTCTTTATCGGAATTATCCCAGATAAAGCCGAAATCCCCCGTGACCAACAGTGTGTCGTCCTTTTTCAGCTTGCCGAGCTGTCTGTTCATGAGATTTTCATAGTCGCCGTGGGTATCTCCCGTCACGTAAATCATCGCGTCCTCCGATGCAGAAGAAATATTTATTGCTGAATTCGCATTATTTTTGAAAAAGTTACAATGTTTTAATTGATATCACCGCGTGAATGGTGTAAGATAAAGACGAATATCCGTATATGGTGACGGATCTGTTTTCCGTCCATCTATTATTTTAGCATATATCAAAGGAAAATACTATGAAAAAAAAGTTAACTTTTATGATATCGCTGCTGCTTGTGCTGACGATTTCCGTTTGCGCATTCATCACACCGGCTTCATCCTTCAAAAACGACGTGGAGACCTCCTCCTACGCGATGCTGCTGATCAATCTCGATACCCGCACCGTGGTTTATTCTCTCAGGGCTGACAAGCCGTGGAACGCCTCGTATATGTCGGAGCTGATGACCTTCCTGCTGATGTCGGAGATCGTGTCGAACCCCGAAGAGATCAGCATCAAGGTGGATGAGGAGTTCATCAAGGGACTCAAGCACTCCGACGGCTGTCTGAACAAATATCTGGGCGAGGAGCTGACGCTCAAGGATATCGCGGCGATCATGCTGCTGACATCCGGCTCCGACGCTGCTTTTCTGATCGCGAATTATCTGAGCAGCGGCGACATCAATGCCTTTATTGATATGATGAACGCCCGTGCCGCACGGCTTGGCTGTAAGCAGACCGCCTTCGAATCCCCCGGCTACAGCGAGTCAAAGACCCATATCACGACCTGTCTGAACCTCAGCCGCCTGTATAACCGTTTGATGAATAACGAGTTGTACAAGGAGATCATGAGCAGTCCCAAGTATATCCCCGCAAAGTACGAAGAGGACGAAAGCTATGCGGTGACGACCGAGAACTCGATCATGAACCCCGTAAGCCCCTATTATTTCCGCTACGCTACCGGCGGCAAATTCGCGTGTGATCCGGTATCGGGGGCAAGCATCGTCGTGACGACGAATTATCAGGAATCCAAGTATATGTTCGTCGCCCTGCGCGGCAAAAATGAGGCGGAGGAGAATGTTTTCACCGACGCGCGTCATCTGACGACGTGGGCGTATCTGAATCTGAGCGACCGCAAGGTCATCGATACGGAAACCTCGGTAGGCAAAGCGACCGCGATCGCCGGATGGGGTCAGTATGATATCGATCTGTATGCCGATAATTCCGCCCGCAAAACGCTTCCCAATGAATTTGAGCAGAACAAGTTTTCCGTAAAAATGGATATCCCCGGCACACTGCAGCTCCCGCTGTTTGAAGGGGAGCGTGTCTGCAGCGCCGATATCCTCTATGACGGCGAACGTCTGGACAAGGTACGCATCGTTTCGAAAAAGGACGAGGGCGTATCGATGCTGCACGATCTGGGCCGCTTCGGCGGTTACGCGCTGTCGAAGATGTTCCCGAACACACCCGTAAACGAAGCCGCCGAACAGGAGGAAGAGGCGTTGACAGAGCCTCCCGCGAACGCTCCGAAGGAAGCGGCACCGACAGAGCCTGCCGCCTCTGAGGAGGAAGCCTCACAGGAAACCGCTCCGACGACCGAAACAGCCGAAGCCGAGACAGAGGGGTGATGTGATGAAAAAAAGAATACGCTTTCTGTCGATGGCGTTGGTCGTTTTTATCATTGCGGCTGCGGCGTCGGTTTCTGCCGGCGCGATCACCTTTGACTGCGACGTCAAGACCTATTCCGATTCCATCCTCATGATCAGCCTGGATACGGGAATGGAGGTCTTTGCGAAGGACGCGGATGCGCGCCGTTATCCTGCCGCGCTGACAAAGATCATGACCTACATCGTCACCGTGGAGAACATCAAGGACCTGGATACGCGGATCGAGATCAAGGAATCCGTGCTGAACAATGTCGTCAACAGCGGCATGGCGTGCAGCGGTCTTGACTGGCACACCGGAGAGAAGATGACCGTCACCGACGTCCTTTACGCCCTGATGCTCCCGCGCGGCAACGACGCCGCGATGATGCTCGCCGATTACGTCGGCGGGGGAGATATCTCCTCGTTTGTCGCCCTGATGAACGAGAAAGCCGAGGAGATCGGCTGTCAGGATACACATTTTGTCAATCCGACCGGCGTTGACAGCGACGATCAGTACACCACTGCCCGCGATATGATCAAGATCTGCCGTTACGCGCTGGGGACCCCGCTGTTCTCCAAGATCGTCGCGACGCCTTCCCACACCATGGAGGGCGATGATTATCCGCTGGTAACGACCAATTCGCTGATCGACGCGGCGCGCGGCGGCGACTACTATTATACCTACGCGACCGGCATCCAGAACGGCGAGACCGATATGGCGGGGACCTGCCTCGCGGCGTCCGCCTTGTGCGACGGCTACGCGTATCTCTGCGTCTGTCTGCACGCGCCGTATGATCTGGAGGAAAACAGCGAGTACTGCATGGAAGAAGCGGCAAACCTGTTCCGCTGGGCATTTCTGAATCTGCAGTTCATGTCTCCCGCCACGAAGGACACGCCGATCTGCGAACAGCCGATCAACAACGCGTGGGATACACAGAGCATCCTGCTGGTGCCGGAATCCGATCTGAATGTCGTGCTTCCCTCCGACTACAAGGAGAGCGATATCACCATCGTTCCCGACAATACCGACCCTGTGAGCGCTCCCATCAAGAAGGGAGATGTGATCACCACCGCGACCGTTTTCTATAAGGGAGAGGCTTTTCAGACCATCAACCTTGTCGCGCATGACGACGTTCAGGCAAGTCCGATCCTGTTTTTCACCCACGGCGTCGATAAGGTGCTGACCTCGCCGTGGTTTCTGATCGCCGTCGGTATCGTGGTCGTGCTGTTTGTTGTATTTGTCAGCGTATCCTCATCCTACAACAAGAAAAAACGCAAGAAGAATAGCTCCGGCAATCCGTGATCGAAGGCTGTCCCCGTGACAGCCTTTTTTGTTATATAAGAAACTGCTCGTTCCATATATAGCAAAAAAATGATAGTGCCTCCCGGTTTGCCGCTGAGTCGGCAACGGGCGATTGCTATGCGAAAATTGCGTGCCGAAGGCATGATTTTCTTGCTGTTTCAGCCGATTTTCAAAAGGCTTGACACAAGGCGCTGTTACAGTTATAATATAGGTTAGGTTAAAAGCATACCTATGTCCATTTACAAGGAGTAACAATATGGTTTCCAAATTATCATGGATCCTGTTTATCCCGCTGACGCTGGCGGCAGCTTTTCTGAAGCTTGCCCAGACGATCCTGCCGGATAACAGTATCTTCGGAATGTCGGATATGATGCTGGATTATGCGGTGATCGGCTGTGTCGCGCTCATCTTCCTGTTTGCACTGATCATGTGCCTGTGTGACCGCAGGATTTCCAAATACTATCTGCCGCACCGCAATATCCCTGCCGGGATCATCGGCCTCCTGCTTGCGCTGCTGCTGGCGGCTGACGGCGCGTATGCGGTCAACGACATGTTCGTCACCGGCAAGGTCGAGGTGCTGCCCGTTATCGAAGCGGTGATGCTGCTGTTTGCGGCGATCGTTTTTGTGGTGATGGGCCTTGCGCATTCGTTCTCCGGCAAAGGCAAAAAGACGTTCGGCCTGCTCTACGCCGCGCCCGCTCTGCTGTGTGCGATCCGGCTGATCCGCTGCTTTGTGGAGTTCACCACGATCTCCATCACTCTTGCGGATATCACACGCCTGTTCTGCTACATCTTTGCGACCATGTTCTTCTTCAATTACGCTGTCGCGCTTTCGATGACAGAGGCGAAAAACGCCGTCAAATCCTGCTTTATCTACGGATTCCCCGCATCCGCCGCGATGATCTCCTACGCCGCGGGCAATCTGTACGCGAACCTTGATACCGACAACATCATGAACAACGCCCACAACGTGGAGATCGCGCTGATGGGTCTGTATATCCTTGCTTTCCTGATAGAGCTGACGATCTTCGTCAAGGACAGGGATCACGTTGTGATCGCGGATCAGGAAGATGAAGAATACAAGGACATCCACGACGGTGAGATTTCCGACAGCGATGATTTTGTCGTGACCGGTCTGGATGACGACGAGCGTTCCGATGTTCCCGCTTCCAACTATGTAACCACCGCGGATACCAGCGATTTCCTTTATCAGGAGGTCCGTCAGGATGAAAAGCGTCAGGCGACATATTACGGTCCCACGACCCGTGATGTGGATGATTATATCACCCAGGAGGTCAAATCCGATTTTGATGAGCCCGGCAATGAAAAATCCTACGCCGACCAGCTCGACGAGATCGACAAGCTGATCCTGGAGATCTCCGGCGATAAATAATTGGTTTGACATCGATTTTTCCATTGACACAAAAGGTGTTAAGTGATATATTATAGTAACAAAATATCTGATCGCTGACGGGGACAACATCCGTGTCCGCCGCGCTGCAGAGAGCCGTCGGTCGGTGCGAGACGGCGCGTGAAGCATGGATTACCGCCCCTGAGATCGCTCAGGAAATGGAGCGACGTTTGCCGCGTTAAGGCAGAATGAGGGCTGTCCCGTACAGCCGAACTCAGGTGGAACCGCGTATACAAACGCCCTGATAATTCTTATTCGGAATTATCGGGGCTTTCTTTTTCAAATAATAATCAACATACTACGAATAATAAAGGAGAAAACGAAGATGATCAATGTTGAACTCAAGGGCGGCGTCGTCAAGCAATTTGACGCAAATATCACGCCCGCTGAAATCGCGAAGTCCATTTCCATGGGCCTCTACAAAAATGTCTGTGCCGCGACGGTAGACGGCAAGGTCTGCGATCTGCGCACCCCGCTGACCGCTGACTGCAAGGTGGAGCTGCTGACCTTTGACGATGAGGAAGGCAAGAAGGCGTTCTGGCATACCACCTCGCATATCCTCGCGCAGGCGGTCAAGCGCCTCTATCCCGAGGCAAAGCTCGCCATCGGTCCGTCGATCGACGAGGGCTTTTACTATGATTTTGACGTCGCTAAGCCGTTTGATTCCGACGATATCGCGAAGATCGAAGCCGAGATGAAGGCGATCGTCAAATCCGGCATCGAGATCAGCCGCTTTGAAAAGGCTCCCGAAGACGCGCTCGCGTTCCTCGAGGAGATCAAAGAGCCGTACAAGGTGGAGCTCGCGGGCGAGCACGCCGGCAAGGGCGAGCCGATCAGCTTCTATAAGCAGGCTGAATTCGTCGATCTGTGCGCGGGTCCTCACCTGATGTCCGTCGCTCCCGTCAAGGCGTTCAAGCTGACGAACTGCACCGGCGCATACTGGCGCGGCGACAGCAAGAATCACCAGCTCTGCCGTGTTTACGGCATTTCGTTCCCGAAGGCTTCCATGCTCGAGGAATACATCACCAAGAGGGAAGAGGCGCTCAAGCGCGATCACAACAAGCTCGGCAGAGAGCTAGAGCTGTTCACCACGGTCGATTATATCGGCCAGGGTCTGCCGATCATGCTGCCCAAGGGCGCGCGTATCATCCAGCTGTTACAGCGCTTTGTCGAGGACGTTGAACAGAAGAACGGCTGGCAGCTCACCAAGACGCCCTTTATGGCGAAGTCCGATCTGTATAAGATCAGCGGACACTGGGATCATTACCGTGACGGAATGTTTGTTTTCGGCGATCCCGACAGCGACGACGAGGTCTATGCCCTCCGTCCGATGACCTGTCCGTTCCAGTATCAGGCATTCCTCAACCGCGGCAGAAGCTACCGCGACCTGCCTATGCGCCTGAACGAGACCTCGACCCTGTTCCGCAACGAGGCAAGCGGCGAGATGCACGGTCTGATCCGCGTGCGTCAGTTCACGATCTCCGAGGGTCACCTGATGTGTACCCCCGATCAGCTCGCGGGTGAATTCGAGCATTGTCTGAACCTCGCGATCTATATGCTCAAAACCTTAGGCCTGTATGAGGACGTCAGCTATCGCTTCTCCCTGTGGGATCCCGATGACCGCGATAAGTACATCGGCACCCCCGAGCAGTGGGATGAGGCGCAGGGCATCATGAAGACGATCCTCGATAACCTCGGCATCGAATACAAGATCGGTATCGGCGAAGCGGCGTTCTACGGCCCGAAGCTCGATATCCAGATCAAGAACGTATTCGGCAAGGAGGACACCCTCATCACGATCCAGATCGACCAGATGCTCGCCGAGAAGTTCGGCATGGAATATGTCGACCGCGACGGCGTCAAGAAGAATCCCTATATCATCCACCGTACCTCCATCGGCTGCTATGAGCGTACCCTCGCCCTGCTGATCGAAAAGTACGCCGGTGCGTTCCCGCTGTGGCTTGCTCCCGTCCAGGTCAAGCTGCTGCCGATCGCCGACCGTCACCTCGACCGCATCTATGAGATCGGAAAGGTCCTCGACGATCTGGGCATGCGTGTGGAAGTGGACGACCGTTCCGAGAAGATCGGCTACAAGATCCGCGAGGCGCAGCTCCAGAAGATCCCCTATATGCTGGTCATCGGCGATAAGGACATCGAGAACAACACCGTATCCGTCCGTCACCGCAAAGACGGCGATATGGGCTCTATGCCGCTTGAGGACTTCATCAAGCTCGCACAGGAAGAGATCAGCACCAAGGCGATCAAATAATCATCAACAGACGTCTACAAGGCAGGAACTGATTTGAAACATCGCAGAAGAAAAATCAAACCGTACAAAGTGAATCGCGGTTCCTTTGAGGAACAGAAGCTGAGAGAGGATAAAAAGACAGAGACCCAGCGCGCTCTGCTGATCATCCTCCCGATCCTGATGCTCGCGGTCCTGGCGGTCGGGATCTTCTTCGGCTACAAAAGCTACGAGCGCAGCGTGGAGGAGGAAAAGAAGATCATTTCCGAATCCTCCGCGACCGAGGCGGTGATCGCCGATCCGATGCTGCTGACCGTCGTCAGCTCCGCCGCTCCGCTGGATGCCGATTATGTCCCCGTTCTGACGGATTTCCGCGGTGTGAGGGTTTCGCCTGACATGACGGAGAACCTGGAAAAAATGCTGGAAGACGCGGAGGCGGCGGGCTGTCCGCTTTTGCTGAACGAGGGCTATATTTCTTATGAAGAACAAAAGAAGCGCTATGATTCAGCGGTGGACAAGTACCTGAAAAGCTCAAAAATGTCGCTGGTCAAGGCGGAGTCCATCGTCAAGCAGACGATCCCGAGAGAAGGGGAGAGCGAACAGCAGACCGGGCTGGTCGTCAGACTGGATGATAACGTCAAGGGCAAGTTCGAGAACGGCGCCGCGTTCAAGTGGCTTGAGCGCTATGCCGCCGATTACGGCTTCATCCTGCGCTATACCGGAACGGAAAACGTCGGCGGTCTGCGGTACTCGCCGTATCTGTTCCGCTATGTCGGCACAGAAAACGCCTACAATATGCGCGTCTACAACATGACCTTTGACGAATACGCCGCGTATATGGCATACCGTTAAGGAACAATCTCGCAAAAAAATAAAAAAATGCTTGCATTTTACAAAACGTTGTTGTATAATCAATGTGTTATACTACGGATATATGTGAAAGAGGTGAATGAAATGCAGGAAAAAATCCATCCTAATTATGGCCAGACTACCATTACCTGCGCTTGCGGTAATGTCATCGAGACCGGTTCCACAAAGAAGGATATCCGTGTTGAAATTTGCTCCAAGTGCCATCCTTTCTTTACCGGAAAGCAGAAGCTTGTTGATACCGGCGGTCGTGTCGATCGTTTCAAGAAGCGCTTCAATATGGAGTAATACGATTTCCGAACATAAGGCGGTACAGATGTACCGCCTTAATTGTTGTTTTCAATCCTTTTTGCGTGGAAGGCGTGTTGTATCATGACTACCTACAAAACCGTATCCAAGCCGGCGTCCGCCGAGCTGATCGAAAAGCGGTCGCGCTTTATCGGCTATGTGCGGCCCGTCACCACACAGGACGAGGCGATCGCCTTTATCAATGAGATCAAAACCAGACACTGGGACGCGACCCACAACGTTTACGCCTATGTGATCCGCGGCGAGGGCGTCACCCGCTACAGCGACGATAACGAGCCGCAGGGCACGGCGGGCATCCCTGTTCTCGACGCGATCCGCAAGCGCGGGCTGACCGACTGCGTCGTGGTGGTGACGCGCTACTTCGGCGGCACGCTTCTGGGAGCGGGCGGTCTGGTGCGGGCATATTCCGCCTCCGCCAAGGCAGGCATCGACGCCGCGGGCGAGTGCGTGATGACGCTCTGCTCCGTCTGCACGGTCCGTGTTTCCTATACGCTTTACGGCAAGCTCCCGTCCCTGATCGCGCGATGCGGCGGCGTTGCGGACGATACACAGTATGCCGACGACGTCACCGTCCGTTTTCATCTTCCCGCCGACAAGCTGACCGCCTTCAATAAGCTGCTCAGCGAGGAATCCTCGGGAAAGGTGCAGGCTCAGGAAGAGGAAACGCGGTTTTTCTCCGATTAACAGAAATATTTTTGAGAGAAAAAGGATATATTGCGATTTTTGCGTAAATAATATTTGGAAGACTTGTGAATAATTACATTCCCGTAATATCTTTGCGATTTCGGGGTATCAGGCGGATTTTTTCCGCGGGAAGAGAGAAAAATGCGTTTATCGGATGAGTTTATCAGTGAGGTGAAATACCGCAACGACCTCGGCGAGCTGGCAGCGTCCTATATGCAGCTCAAGCGCCGGGGGCGTAATCTGGTGGGGCTGTGTCCGTTCCACGGAGAAAAGACCCCATCCTTCAATATCTATACGGAGAACGGCTCGTTCTACTGCTTCGGCTGCGGCACCGGAGGCGATGTGATCACCTTCATCATGAAGATCGAGAACCTCGATTACCTCGAGGCGGTCAAGTTCCTCGCCCAGCGTGCGGGGATGTCGATGCCGGAGGATGACTACGACGACTCGATGTCACGCCTGCGCACGCGCATCTATGAAGCCAACCGCGAGGCGGCGCGCTTCTATTACAAGAAGCTCGGCGAACGCGAGGGAGCGGAGGGACTGGCGTATCTCAGAGGCAGGGGACTTGCCGACAGCACCATCCGGCATTTCGGTCTGGGCTTCGCGCCGGAATCCCGCTTCTCACTCGGCGACCATCTGCTGTCCAAGGGCTTTACCGAATCGGAGCTGATCGCCGCGAATCTGGTGTTCAAATCCCGCTCGGGCAGGGGAGTGGTGGACCGCTTCTACAACCGTGTGATGTTCCCGATCATCGATGTGCGCGGCAACGTGATCGCGTTCGGCGGCCGTATCATGACCGACCAGAAGCCCAAGTACCTCAACACCGCCGATACCATCGTATTCAACAAAAGCTACAACCTGTTTTCGCTGAACAACGCCAAGAACAGCAAGTCGCGCGCCTACATCCTCTGTGAGGGCTACATGGACGTCATCTCGCTGAATCAGGCGGGCTTTACCGAGGCGATCGCGACGCTGGGCACCGCGCTGACCATGGATCAGGCGACGCTGCTCAAGCGCTACTGCGACGAGGTGATCATCTGCTACGACGCGGACGAGGCCGGTCAGAAGGCGACAGCCCGCGCGATCGATATCCTGCGTCATGCGGGACTGGTCGTCAGGGTACTGCGGATCCCGGACGGCAAGGATCCGGACGAGTTCATCCGCAGACACGGCGACAAGGGACACGCCGCCTTCAAGAACCTTCTGGAAAGCAGCGGCAACGATGTGGAATACCGCATGAATCAGCTCAAGCGGGGCTTCGATCTGAATACCCCGCAGGGCAAGCTGGGCTATCTCAACGAGGGCGTCAGGCTGCTCGCCGAGCTGGACAATCCCATGGAGCGCGACATCTACGCGTCCAAGCTGTCCGACGAGACCGACGTCGCGAAGCCGTCGATCACGGAGCAGGTCAACCGGCTCGTCAAGCGGAAGGAATCCGCGCGGCGGAAAAGCGAGTTCAAGCAGATGCAGAAGAATCTGTCCGCCCGCGACGACCGCATCAATCCCCAGCATCACGATCATCTCCGCGCCGCGACCGCCGAGGAAAACCTGATCGCGTTTCTTGTCAATAACCCGGACAAGCTCAAATCGATAGAAAGCAGGCTGAAGCCGGAGGATTTTATCACCGATTTCAACCGTAAGCTGTATATATATTTCTCTGAAAGAATCAAAAACCATTTGGAGCCCATGACGGCGATCTCCGCGGATTTCACCGCCGACGAGACTTCTCAGATCTACCGCATCGTGAACTCCTACAGCACCATCCGTTCCACGCCGCAGGCGCTGGACGAGTACATCCGCATCATCCTGGAAGAAGGCACGAGGATGTCCGCAAACGACATCGCCGGCGCGTCGGCTGACGAGCTGAACGCCTATATGCGCAGGCTTGCGGAACAAAAGAAGTAATTCCGATTCATTTGCATCAATTTCATATTATGGAAAGGACGTATGGATATGGCTGCACCCGTATCAGACAAAAAGAATCTTGTGAAGGAGCTGACCGAGCTCGGCAAAGCGAAGGGCAATATCACCAACCAGGATATCCTCGACGCGATCGGCGAGATGGATATCGACCCCGAACAGCTGGAAAAACTCTATGACGCGCTGGAACAGGCGGGCATTGAGATCGTAGAGACCGATATCGAAGAGGACCTTTCTCTGGAGGGTCTGAACATCACGGAGAACGGCGACGACGTGACCTCCGGCTCCGGCTCGGATTCCGTCGATGCCGCCGATAATATCTCGATCGATGACCCTGTCAAGGTCTACCTCAAGGAGATCGGCCGCGTACCGCTGCTGACTCCGGAAGAGGAGGTCGAGCTGGCGATCCGTATCTCAGAGGGCGACAGCAACGCCAAAAAGCGCCTTTCCGAGGCGAACCTGCGACTGGTCGTCAGCATCGCGAAGCGCTATCTGGGCAGAGGCATGCATTTCCTTGACCTGATCCAGGAGGGCAACCTCGGTCTGATCAAGGCGGTCGAAAAATTCGACTACACCAAGGGCTTCAAGTTCTCCACCTACGCGACATGGTGGATCCGTCAGGCGATCACCCGCGCGATCGCGGATCAGGCGCGTACCATCCGTATCCCCGTCCACATGGTGGAGACCATCAACAAGGTCAAGAAGGTCTCTTCTCAGCTGCTGCACCAGAACGGTCATGAGCCGTCCGCCGATGAGATCGCGGAGGAGCTGAACATGCCCGTCGACAAGGTGCGTGAGATCATGCGCGTGGCGCAGGAGCCTGTTTCTCTGGAAACACCGATCGGTGAGGAAGAGGACAGCCATCTGGGCGACTTCATCCCCGACGACGACGCTCCCGCTCCCGCGGACGCCGCTTCACACACCATGCTGCGTGAACAGCTGATGGAGGTGCTGGACACCCTGACCCCCCGTGAGGAAAAGGTGCTCCGTCTGCGCTTCGGTCTGGAGGACGGCAGAAGCCGTACCCTGGAAGAGGTCGGCAAGGAATTCAACGTTACCCGTGAGCGTATCCGTCAGATCGAGGCGAAGGCGCTGCGCAAGCTCCGCCATCCGTCCCGCTCCAAAAAGCTGAAAGATTTCTTGGACTGATATGACGTACGAAGAATGCGGCAATATCCTCGATGAGATCGCCGACAGCCTGCCGGTCGAGCTGTACCGTGAGCTGAACGGCGGGATCGTGCTGTGCGACGAGTGCCGTCTGCATCCGTATGCGCAGGATAACGATCTGTACATACTCGGCGTCTATCAGCGCAATAATCTCGGCAGATCCATCAAGATCTACTACGGCAGCATCATCCGCGTGTTCCCGAACAAGTCCTTGGAGCAGTACCGTGAGATCCTCCGCAAAACGCTGGTCCATGAGGTGCGGCATCACAACGAGTTTCTGGCGGGCGCCGATGATCTGGTCTATTATGACGATGAGCAGATCAGCAACTATCTCAAACGCAAGGGCTTTACCATCCGGTAACGCCTGTAAGATACGATCAGAGCTTCCCGGATCCGGGGAGCTTTTTTCGTTCTCTGTGGAAATCCTACAAAATCCGCCCTTGATTTTCGTGACGGGTGCTGATTATTTTTCTTCCTGAGCATAATAACGGAAATGCGGTATGATACCATGGAACCATCGGTGAAAGGAGAATCCGTTATGAAGAAGTTGATATCCCTTGCATTGTCCCTGATACTCATCCTGTCCGCGCTTTCCGTATACGCTGTGTCTGCTGCCGCCGATCAGGCGGAACCGGCCGCGATCGCCCAAGACGCAGACCTCGCAGAGACCGCTGAGGATGAGCCGGTGGACCTCGGCCGCCATTTCTTCTCGCATATCAGCGTGACGAATTTTTACAGATCCTGCTTCAGCGGCGGCTGTGATCGGGAGGACGGCAATTACATCGAGCTGGAAGAGCCCGCCTCCGACGCGGAACAGCTCTGGCGGTTTCAGCGTCAGTCCGACGGCAGCTATACCATCAGAAACGTCCGCTGGAACAAGTTCTTTTCCGTGTGTTCCCTCAAGGAGAACGCTGTTGCGGGTATGAACGACAGCTATCCCGCAGGCTATGACAGATGGTTCATCTACGGCAAGCCCACCTACGGCTACCGCCTCTGTCCCAAGGCGGACACCTCGCTTGCAGTCAAGGTCGACCTGATCGGACCGCCCGAGGACTATGCCGATCGTTACGACTATCTGACCCTGAGCCCGAACACCGCTCCCTGCACCAATCTGTCCATCTATGACTGCTCCGGCTTCACTTCGCTGGATAAGCCGGATTTCCGCCTCAAAAACACCGCGAACGGCGTGGAAATCTCGTGGGATCCTGTCGATAACGCGACCGACTACTGTGTCTATCGTTACAACAGCGCAGAGAAAAAATGGGAAGAGATCTGCCGTACGATGGAAGAGCACTGGCTGGACGAGGACGTCGTGAGCAATACTGTCTACAAATACGCGGTCAGGTGCATCGCGCCGTATGTGTCCGGATGGAACGCCAAGACCATCACCTTCTATGCGCCTCCGAGGATCGTCTGCACGGTCGCCGACGACGGCAGCATCAACCTCTCGTGGAAGAGGGTACCCGGCGTCAGCCGATACAGGATCGTCTGGATCAACGGCGAGGACGGCACTGCCGCCTCTGTCGGCTATCCGACCGGCACATCGCTGACCATCAAGAATCCCGCCGAAAAGTATTTTGACGCGGTCCATTCCTTTGCGGGCTACTCCATCACGGCGGACGCGAAGAAGTATCTTTCCGACAGAAGCCCGGAGGCAGGCTACACCCTCTGTCCGACGCCCAAGGTCTCCGTCAAAATGAATCCCGACGGCTATATCCTGAACTGGAACGACTGCCTGTATGACAAAAGCGCGATCATCGACGGATATTACAGAGTGTACCGGAACTGCCGGGCGACCGGTTATCGCTGGAGATCCATCGCGACGGTCCCCAAGGGCACCGAGAGCTATACCGTCAAGGGTCTGAAGAACGGCGAGAGCTACAGGTTCACCGTCAGATGTATCGACTCCGCGACCGATAAGCCCATCAGCGGCTATCTTCAGACAGCGAATTACCGATTCTATCTCGCGCCCAAGGTGACCTCCTTCAAGAGCGCCGGCAGCGAAAAATACACCATCACCTGGCAGAAGGGCTATCAGGCGGCAAAGTACAGAGTCTTTTGCTGGAACGGCGCAAGGTGGGTCAACCTCGGCGATACCGACAAGACCTATGCGACCGTCCGCTTCTTCCATACCGGGAAGCACCCGATCTACGCGATCCGCACCATCGGAAGCAGCGGCAGGTTCCTGAGCTACTACTGGGAGAGCATCCTCAAGCCGGAGAAAGACACCATCCGTTACTATTATCCCGGCACCTACGCCAAATAAATACAGACATAATGAAAGCCGCGAGCGTTTGATGTGCCCGCGGCTTATTCTGTGTGATGAAGTTTTGATGACGGATCCGACCGTTTACATCCTCTCGGGACAGGTGATCTTGAACATGTCCAGAACGTTTTTGATGACGGTCTTGACGGCGATGCACAGGCTCAGACGCGCCTGCATCAGGCTTTCGTCATCCACCTTGACGCGGCAGGCGTTGTAGAACTTGTGGAAGCCGGTCGCGACGTTGGTGACATACTTGGTGACCTTGGTGGGATCGTAGTCACGCGCGGCGGCGATGATCTCGCTGTCGAACGCGGACAGCAGGTGGATCAGCTCGGTCTCCTCGGGAGCGGTCAGCAGGGTCAGCTCGTCGTCGGTGCAGGAGCGCACACGGATGCCCACTTCCTCGATATTGCGCAGGATGCTGCAGATGCGGGCATGTGCGTATTGGACGTAGTAGACGGGATTCTGACTGTCCTGCTGGATCGCGAGGTCAAGGTCAAAGTCCATCTGGGTGTTTGCCTCGCGGGTGTTGAAGATGAAGCGTGCGCTGTCGACGGGGACCTCCTCGAGCAGGTCGGCGAGCTGGATCGCTTTGCCGGTACGCTTGCTCATCTTGACGGGCTTGCCGTCGCGCATGAGCCTGACGAGCTGCATCAGAAGGATGTCCAGCTTGTCGCCGTCATAGCCGATGGCGTTCATCGCGCCCTTGAGACGCATGACATGACCGTGGTGATCGGCGCCCCAGACGTCGATGAGCTTTTCAAAGCCGCGGTCGAATTTATTCTTGTGATAGGCGATGTCCGCCGCAAAGTAGGTGGGGTTGCCGTTTTTGCGGATCAGAACGTCGTCCTTGAGCTCCAGTTTGTCGATATAGTCCTGCGACTTGCCCTGAGCGAGCAGGATTTCGGTGCAGATCTGCTTGTTTTTGTACCAAAGCGCGCCGTCCTGTTCATAGATCAGTCCCTTCTCGCGCAGGGTCTCGACGATCGCTTTGACCTCGCCGTTTTCGTGCAGGGTGCTTTCCATGAACCAGCGGTCGAATTCGATCTTATACTTTGCCATGTCGCGCTGCATGCGTTCGATGTTGAGGGGGAGAGCATAGTCGACCAGCGCCTGTCTGCGCTCGGCGGAGTCCCTGCCGACATAGCTGTCGCCGTGGATCGCCGCGAATTCCTCCGCGCGTTCGGTGATGTCCTCGCCCTGATAGCCGTCCTCCGGGAATGCTGCGGTGCTGTCGTATTTCTGCAGGTAGCGCGCCTCCAGAGAGTTCGCGAATTTTTCGATCTGGTTGCCCGCGTCGTTGACGTAGAACTCGCGGTAGACCTCGTAGCCCGCCTTGTCCATGACGGCGGCAAGACAGTCGCCCAGCGCGCCGCCTCTGGCGTTGCCGAGGTGCATCGGACCGGTCGGGTTGGCGGAAACGAATTCCACCATGACCTTTTCGCCCTTGCCGTAGCTGCTCTCGCCGTAGCGGTCGCCGTCGGTCTCTATCTCACGCAGGACAGCGGCAAAATAATTCTTTGAGAGAAAAAAGTTGATAAAGCCGGGTCCTGCGATCTCATGCTTTTCGATATAGGTGCCTTCGAGGTCGAGGCTTTCGAGGATGATCGCCGCAGCCTTTGCGGGCGCCATGCGGAATACACGCGCGCCTGCCATCGCGACGTTGGTGGCGATATCGCCGTGACTGCGGTCGGCAGGCTCCTCCAGCACGAATGCGGGGAGGTCGCCCTCGGGCAGAGCGCCCTTTGCCATTGCCGCTCTGACGGCGTCTTCGATCCTGCTTCTCAGCGTTTCATATACGTTCCTGTTGGTTTTTGACATAATATACCCTTCCTTGTTTATTCCTTTGCCTTGACGGTGATGTGGAATTCATTGTTGCTGACCGCGTGTTGGTTGAAGTCCAGCTGATAGGACGCGCGGATGTCGGCGCCGTGATCGGACGCAGTGACGCGGATGCTGTCGGTATAGATGCCGATGAACATCTGTCCCATCGGGGTCTCATAGAGGCATTGGTGCCGCTTGCCTTTTTCGAGGATCAGCCGCGACGACATCGGACCCTTGCGCTCGATGGTCAGCGTTCTGCCGCGCAGGGTGACGGTGGTGTCGGTGCGGGTGGTGGGGGTCTCCTCCGAAAACTCCGGATAGACGACGGTGACGTCGCCGTTCTCCTCGCGGGTGTAGTCGCCGGAGGTGATGACCTCGATGCTGTCGGTCTCGCCGTCCACGGTCTGGGTGCCGATCACGTTGATCAGGTAGTTATCGTTCATCAGTACTCCTCAATATGTATCTGCTGTACGCGGTCATGTATATTTCTTTGAAGGAAAATACCCGCGTATTTCTCAAAGTCCGACGGCGTGTCGCTGACGAAGAATCGCGCCTCGGGCGGTTGTGTGCCGGTGCGCAGCAGACCGTTCTCTTCCAAAATCTTTTTGGTGTACAGGGCGGTCTCCTTGCCGGAATCGATCAGGGTGACGCCGTCGCCCATCTCGCGTCGGATCGCCTCGGTCAGCAGGGGATAGTGGGTGCAGCCGAGGATGATGGTGTCCACGTCGTTTTCCTTCATGATCTGCATGTATCGCCTGACCACCAGCCGGACGATCTCGTCGTTGGGGTCGGTCATGCCGTTTTCCACCAGCGGCACATACAGCGGGCATGCCTGCTCGATGACGGTGAACTCCGGGTGCTTCTGGCGGATGCGGTTTTTGTAGCTGTGCGACGCGATGGTCGCCGCTGTGCCGATCACGCCGATCCTGCCGTTTTTTGTGGTGCGGACGGCGGTGAAGCAGGTGGGGTAGACGACGCCGGTGTAGGGAAGACCCAGCTCCTCTGTCAGGTCGGGAGCGACCGAGCTGACGGTACCGCAGGCGGCGACGATCATCTTGACGCCCTGCTTTTTGAGGAAACGCGCGTCCTGTACGGCATACTTGCTGATGGTCTCATTGCTTTTGGAGCCGTAGGGGACCCTGCCGGTGTCGCCGAAGTAGACGATATTTTCGTTGGGCAGTATTTCGAGCATCTCACGCACGGCGGTCAGTCCGCCGAGACCGGAGTCGAATACGCCGATCGCTTGATTGTTCATAACAGATACCTCTGGATAAAACAGTATTTTTACAGCGCATAACAATACATATTATATGATATCACAATTGCAGAACCCTTGCAAGAGTAAAAGATGTACCGATATGCTTGAAATATTGAAAAGAATATTGTATAATGACTCTATCTGAATGAAAAAGGAATGATTTTATGCAGCTGAATGAAGCTTTCAAACTGATATCCGATAAGGTTGGAGAAGCGCTGGAGCCCCGCGGCTTTCAGCAGGTCAAGGCGGATTCCGCCAAGGAGAACGAGCTGGTCGCCCTGTACGTATCCGAAAACGTCGCGTACTCCGTCATCTACTACAAGGATAAGATGCACACCCTGCTCAGGGAATGCCCGATGACCGAGGAGGGTCCCGACAACGACTGGAAGACCCTCGCGACATGGATGTTTGATCCCGAATCCGACGGTCAGAAGGAGGCTGGCTCCATCGCCAATGACTTTGTCGAGGCAGTCTCCGCGCCGACCGCCCAGAAGCGTGCCAAGCAGATCAAGAAGAGCAAGGGCAAGAAGAAGGACGACGAGGGCAACGCGGATCCGCTGTTCCTCTCCAAGCGTTTCGTCACCCTGTTCCCGGAGCTGAAGGACGAGATCAAGGCGGAGGAAGAGGGCTACGATCCCTTCCGCGGCGTGACCTTTGCCCGCGCGAGCATCGTCCCGAAGGTCAATGAGCTGATCAAGAAGGGCAGCGCCGCCGATCTCAAGAAGCTGGGCAGCATCCTCAGCGCTCAGTACAGCAACGGCGACGTCGACACGCGCTCCATCATCACGATCGTCATCCTCAACTCCGTCCCCGAGGAGTACGATGAAAAGATCAGCGAGCACCTTTCCGAGGATCTGCAGAAGGCGTTCAAGCATTCCAAGAAGTTCCGCGGCAAGCAGGTCGCTCCCGAAAAGGAGAAGAAGCAGAAGCAGACCATGGCGCAGCGTCTGGATCGCTATAACAATAAATAGTTGTCGGTTGTCAGTTGTCGGTTGTCGGTTGTCAGTTGTCGGTTGTTGGTTGTCGGTTGTCAGTTGTCGGTGGTCAGTTGTCGGTTGTCGGTTGTTTGTGATACCGGAATCGGGTGAGGGCGCAGCCCTCCCGGCAGAACTGCTGACTTCCGGCTGCTGACTATCAACTATCCGCTTTCCGCTGCCGCCTGCAAACTGCCGAAAAATATTTTCAATAAGCCCTTGACGAGTTGACGGTAATGTGTTATACTGTTACTTACCTCGTATAGGGGCTTGTTTTTTTGTGCCTTTTTCAGGGTACGGCGAAAAACGGCTCCAAAGTCTTTGAGGGAGGCTAATTTATTCCGAAAAATAACCGGGAGGTGCCGAAATGAGAGTAAAAATCACAATGGCCTGCACTGAATGCAAACAGCGCAACTACAACACAATGAAAAACAAGAAGAACAGCCCCGACAGATTAGAGATGAACAAGTACTGCAGATTCTGCAAGAAACATACTCTTCATAGGGAAACCAAGTAATCGGAGGGATCATCATGGCTGAAGCTACTAAGAAAAAGGGCGTTTTCGCCAAGATATCCTCGTTCTTCCGTTCCTGCATCGGCGAAATCAAGAAGATCACCTGGCCGACAGTCGCCAACACCACCAAGAACTTCGGCGTTGTCGTACTGGTCATCATTGTCGCCGGTCTTCTGATCTACGGTCTCGACAGAGGCCTGTACGCGTTGCTGCACCTTGTGATGAACACGGGCGCGATGTAAGCTGTCAGAGTTAGGAGAACGCAATGTCTGATGAAGCAAAATGGTATGTGGTGCATACCTACTCAGGCTATGAGAACAAGGTAGCGTCTACCTTACAGACTACCGTCGAGAACCGCGGTCTGCAGGATATGATCCTTGAGGCAAAGGTTCCCACCGAGATGGTGTCTGAGGTAAGGGACGACGGCTCTATCAAAGAGGTCGAGCGCAAGCTTTACCCCGGATATGTCTTTGTCAAGATGGTCTATACCGACGAGACATGGTACGTCGTGCGCAATATCCGCGGCTGTACCGGATTTGTCGGTCCGTCCTCAAAGCCTGTTCCGCTCACCGAGGCTGAGGTTTATAAGATGGGCGTTGAGACCCGCGTCGTTGAGGTTTCCTACGGCGTCGGCGACCAGGTCCGCATCATCGACGGTCCGCTGGAGGACTTCGTCGGTATCGTGGACGAGCTGGACACCGAAAAGAACTACGTCAAGGTCACCATTTCGATGTTTGGACGCGAGACGCCTGTTGAGCTTGAACTCAATCAAGCAGAAAAGTTGGATGATTAACTGAGGAATAATTAGCAATACGCTTTTTATATGAGGGACAACGTCCCTTGTGGGAGGAGTCCGGAAAACCGAGCTCCGCCATCTACCACGTTTTAGGAGGAATAAAAAATGGCACAGAAAGTAACAGGATTGATCAAGTTACAGATTCCTGCCGGAAAAGCTACTCCGGCTCCGCCTGTAGGCCCCGCTCTGGGTCAGCACGGCGTCAACATCGTTTCCTTTACCAAGGAATTCAATGAGCGCACCAAGAACGATATCGGACTCATTATCCCTGTCGTTATCACAGTCTACGCAGACCGTTCGTTCACATTTATCACCAAGACTCCGCCCGCTCCCGTTCTGATCAAGAAGGCTTGCGGCATCGAGACTGCTTCCGGCGAGCCCAACAAGAAGAAGGTCGCCAAGATCACCAAGGCTCAGTGCCAGCAGATCGCAGAGCAGAAGATGAAGGACCTGAACGCCGCTACGATCGAGACCGCTACCTCTATGATCATGGGTACCGCTCGCTCGATGGGCATCGAGGTTGTCGACTGATAAAACTACTATCCGGGTGGGAGGATTTTCCGATTGACCACCTAATTATGGAGGATTGAATATGAAACACGGTAAGAAATACGTTGACGCGGCTAAGCTCGTCGACAGAACAAAATTATATGACACCAACGAGGCGCTCGACACCGTCATCAAGACCGCTACCGCGAAATTCGATGAGACCGTTGAGCTGCACGTCAAGCTGGGCGTTGACTCCCGTCACGCCGACCAGCAGGTCCGCGGCGCTGTTGTACTTCCCAACGGCACCGGTAAAAAGGTCCGCGTACTCGCGATCTGCAAGGGCGAGAACGAGAAGCTCGCGCAGGAGGCCGGCGCTGATTATGTAGGCGCTGAGGACATGACACAGAAGATCCAGCAGGAAAACTGGATGGACTTCGACGTTCTGATCACCACCCCCGACTGCATGGGTCTGGTCGGTCGTCTGGGCCGTATCCTCGGTCCGCGCGGCTTGATGCCGAACCCCAAGGCCGGTACCGTTACCCCCGATATCGCCCGTGCGATCAAAGAGGCGAAGGCCGGTAAGATCGAGTACCGTCTTGACAAGACCAACATCATCCACTGCCCGATCGGTAAGGTATCCTTCGGTACCGACAAACTGCAGGAGAACCTTGACACCCTGATGGGCGCGATCGTCAAGGCGAAGCCCGCCGCTGCCAAGGGTCAGTATATCAAGAGCTGTGCGGTTGCCTCTACCATGGGCCCGTCAGTCCGCATCAATCCGAACAAGTTCGGTATCTGATCAACAAGGTATCACGCTCACTGAGCTGATATATAAAAATCGCTGTTCTAAAGACAACAGGTTCCTTTCGGTATAATGACATGTGTCGCCTGTCGAGGAAAAGGGAAGCGCCGAGGCTCGCAGCCCTCGGATAACGACTGTTGAACCGCGACCGTCCGCAGGATGGTCAGGTGAATGGGAGTTGTGCGGGG
Organism: uncultured Eubacteriales bacterium; assembly: GCA_900315815.1. Lineage (GTDB taxonomy): Bacteria > Bacillota > Clostridia > Oscillospirales > Acutalibacteraceae > Ruminococcoides. Next base: position 7,045 of record ONAS01000017.1, on the reverse strand, counting down.
AAAAGCAAAGAGCATGAGGCGTGACGTCATCAACGTATGATTATTTCTGCCTCTCCTCGAAAAGGGAGAGGCTGTTTTTTGAACCGCGTATTGCGCTCTGAAACGGGCGCGCCGATGTCGGATCGGATCCCTCGGTCCGGCAGACAAAATAATACGGAGGTGAAACAATTTGCCAAGCGCTAAGGTATTAGAAGAGAAAAAGGCTATCGTAGCTGAGCTGTCCGAGCGTCTCAAGAACTCTGTCACCGGTGTTCTCGTTAACTACAAGGGTATTAACGTTGCCGATGATACCGCGATGCGTAAGGAGCTTCGTGAGTCCGGCGTCAAGTACACAGTTGTCAAGAACACACTGCTGTCCCGCGCTGCCGAAGAGGCTGACCTGACCGGTCTGCAGTCCACTCTTGAGGGCACTACCGCTCTTGCTACCAGCGACGAAGACTATGCCGCTGCAGCGCGCATCCTCGCGAACTACGCGAAGAAGATCAAGGGCTTTGAGATCAAGGCAGGTTATCTCGACGGTGAGATCGTCGATCTGACCACCATCGATAAGCTTGCGAAGCTGCCCACCCGCGAGATCCTTCTCGCAAACGTTCTCGGCGCCTTCCAGGCTCCGATCGCGTCCTTTGCACGCGCTATCCAGGCGATCGTCGACGACGGCGGTATCGATGCCTGCTTAGCCAAGAAAGCCGGAGAAGCCGCGTCTGACGCCGCTCCCGCTGAAGCTCCCGCAGAAGCTCCCGCTGAATAATCCAGCGACGCCCGAGCCGGCGCAACAGGCTCACATCACTACAAAATTACGTTAAAAATTGGAGGTAAATTACAATGGCATCTGAAAAGATTACTGCTATTATTGAAGAATTAAAGACTCTTACCGTCCTCGAGCTGTCCGATCTGGTACACGCTGTTGAGGAAGAATTCGGCGTTTCCGCTGCTGCTGCTGTCGCAGTTGCAGGTCCTGTTGATCCCGGCGTTGCAGCTGGTGCTGCTCAGACCGAGTTCGACGTTATCCTGAAGTCCCCGGGCAGCGGCAAGATCGCTGTCATCAAGGTTGTCCGTGAGATCACCGGTCTCGGCCTGAAAGAGGCTAAGGCTCTGGTCGACGGCTGCCCCAAGGCTATCAAGGAGCAGGTCTCCGAGGACGAGGCAAACGCTGTCAAGGCAAAGCTCGAAGAGGCAGGCGCAGAAGTCGAGATCAAGTAATCCGGCTTTTACCATACTTTTCAACAGAGAGCAGACGTTCGCGTCTGCTCTTTTTTGATGTTGGTCGTTAGAACTGATGGTTGTTGGTTGGTGGTTGGTGGTTGTCAGTTGATGGTTGGTTGTTGGTTGATGGTTGATGGTTGTTGGTTGTCAGTTGTTGGTGGTTGGTTGTTGGCAGGCGATACGACCGAATACTTGCATCGAAAAATGCCATACTACCCCTGAAAGGCGGTGATCATATGGCAGAAAAATACGCATCAAGCACCAAGGATCCTCATGAAAACAGCGTTGTCCTCCCGACGGCGCCCGGCTCCAATCCCTCCTCATTTCCCGGCATCAACGTCCCGGTCAAGCCCGATATCGGACTGCCCGACCGGCGCGGGGATGACTTCAACGGCGTTCCCGATCGGCGGGGCGGGGGAGACTATATCGACCTTCCCGGCGGCGGTCACGTCGCGCCCAACGGCGCGGTCATCCATGACCCGTGCAGTGATCTGCCCGAGGTGCGTCCCGACAACGCGTATACCCCGGATAAGGAAGACCTGGATCTTTTGATCATGTAACGTTATTATTCCAATGCAGAAATAAAACTGCACAAAGAGTTTATTACAAACTTGTAACAGTTGACAAAGCTGAGTCAAAAATGACGGTTTTTATACCACATTCTTGACTCGGTTTTGTATTTGTTTTATAATATCCATGTTAAAATTATGGGGTAGTCCGCCCGAAAAAAGCTATTCGGGGACTTCCGTATATGATGACAAGGAGGATCACAATGAAAGCAAAACATACGACCAAAGGCGCGATATCACTGTTATTGTCGCTTTTGATGGTCATCTCGATGATCACTGTCGGCATCGTCAGCGCGGCTTCCGCGGAAAATGACCTTGCCGAGGTCGGCGCCGTGTCGGATATCGCCGAAGAGGGCGCTGAGCTGGACGTCGCAGAAGAAGGCGCATCCGAGATGGAGGTCTACTTCACCAAGCCCTCCGGCTGGAACGCCGTCAAGCTGCATTACTGGGGCGGCTCGTCCTCGTCATCGTGGCCGGGCGTCGACATGACCTATAAATACACCAACGATTTCAAAGAGGCGGTCTATTACAAGACCATCCCCGCCAACACCACCGGCATCATCTTCAACAACGGCTCCGGTACCCAGTCGCAGGATATCACCGTGACCGGTAAGCAGGTCGTCGCCTATTATATGGAAGGCACGACTGCCAAGAGCTGGACAGATATCCCCGCTCCGTCGGGCGGCGGCGGAACAACACCGACCGCACCTCCCGTGACAGGCGACAAGATCCGTCTGGCGGTCGCCGATTCTACCGATGACCGCTGGCTGGGAAACGACGACGCGCAGTTCAAGGTCAAGATCAACGGCGCGTATACCGATATGACCAAGTCCGTAGACGTTGCGTCCGGTCTGAAGGTCTGGTATGCGGACGTCGCGGCGATCGGCGCAGGCACGCAGATCGTATTTGACCGCATCAGCGCGATCGATCCTTCCAACGTGTTCAACTCCTTTGCGACAAACTACGTCGCGAATTCTCCGCTGTATGTCGTATCCGGCAAGGGCGGCGATACCATCACCCCTTCCACGATGCTGGACATCCCGGACGGCAGCGCGACCAACTTCGGCTACGGCATCTGGGTCGACGCGAAGGGCGACGGCAACACCAAGGACTTCATCAAGATCTATGCCGCCGACTTCAAAAACGACACCACCTATCATCTGTATCTGCCTGCCTTTGTGGACACCACCGCCCTCAAGGTCTATACCAACTTCCCGTCCTGTACCATCAACGGCACTGCCGTCACCAAGGGTCAGGTCAACACCCTCAATATCCCGCTGACCTCTGTGGAAAAGGATGTCAGCATCTCCTTCAAGCGCAATACCGCCGGCTCCGTGCATAACGGCACCTTACATATCATGCGTTCCGGCGCTGCCGCGATGTTCATGACCACCAAGATGGAGCTGTACAGCGGTCTTGCCGCCGCGTATGCCGCCGATGAGCACGGCAACGCCGACTATGCGGGCGTCGCTTCTTATAAGTCGCTCGTCAACACCAAGGGCGATTACCTCTTCTATGACAAGACCGGCAAGGTCCTGAACAGCAAGGACAAGACCACCGGCGAGCTGCTGACCGGTCTGAAGAAGATCAAGGGCAGAGGCAATTCCTCTTTCGAAGCCTCCATGCGCCTGTACGGCAAATACGCCTACAACATCACTCTGAACGACAAGGCGAAGCTGATCGACGGCTGTGAGTCCTCCAAGAAGTACTGCCTGCTGGCGAACAACGCCGACGAGTCCCTGATGCGCAATACCACCGTATTCGGCATCGCCGACGCCATCGGTATGCCTTACACCCCGAACACCCGTCTGATCGACCTGTATGACAACGGCAACTATCTCGGCGCGTACATCATCACGGAGAAGGTCGAGTACGGCAAATCCACCCTGATCCCGACCGCGAAGTCCCTCGACAAGGCGAATGAGGATATCCTCGCGGCAGGCAAGGGCATCAACTACGACAACCTCAAGCAGACCACCGCGACCTATACCGCAAAGTCCGGCAACACGTATCGCTACTGCTACAGCTACAATCCGTCCGGCGCGGCATATGAATTCGACGGCACCACCGTCACGATCGGTGAGGGAGAGAAGGCTGAGGCCTACACCCTCGATGATACCCTGATGCATAAATACGACTTCCTCCTCGAGCATGAGATCGACGCCCGCTATGAGGCGGAGGCGACATGGTTCATCTCCAACAGGACAAAGCAGGCGGTCGTTCCGAAGTATCCGGAATTCGCGACCAAGAAGGAAGTCCAGTGGATGATCGATCAGTACGACGCGATGGAGACTGCCGCTTACGCCAACAACTACGCGAGCTTTGCCTCTGTGGCAGACGCGGACAGCTTTGCGAGCGTCTACCTGATCCAGGAGCTGACCATGAACCTCGACGCCGCGGCGACCTCCTACTACATCCTCGGCGGCGGCAGCTATGACAAGCTCCTCGCGGCTCCGCTGTGGGACTATGACTGGGCAGTCGGCGCCTACAACGGCAAGAAGCTGACCGTCTCCGGTGAGGTCGATGTGTCCGACGTCAACAAGGTCTTTGTCAAGAACAAGTCCGTCAAGATCGATTCCACCGACTCCCGCACACAGGGCGTCTACAACCTGCAGGCGAAGCTGTGCCAGAACACGAGCTTCTGGAACGACTGCAAGCGCATCTGGACGAATCAATTCGTACCCGTCCTCGCCGATTTCCTCGACGAGAAACCCACCACAGAGAGCTTCAGCGGCGTGATCATCAACGAATATCTGCCCGCCTTCACCGCGGCTCAGCATATGAACGAAAGCCGCTGGGGACTGCTTTCCAAGGTTTACAGCGATCCCGACAGCTACTGGGGCACCCGCTCCACCGCGAGATACAGGATCGGCTCCTACAACTTCGGCATCGGCTCCTCCAAGGTCCCGGACGGCGCCGCGTTCGGCTATCAGAACACCGTCTACTACATCAACGACTGGCTGTACAAGCGCGAGCTGTACATGAGCAATTCGATGGGTCTGTATGACACGAGCATGATCGAGACCGAGCCTCCGACAGAGAAGCCCACCGAGAAGCCCACCGAACCGCCGACCGAGAAGCCCACTGAGAAGCCCACCGAAAAGCCGACTCAGGCGCCGACGCAGGCTCCGACCGATCCGCCGACCGAGCCTCCGACAGAGAAGCCTACCGAGAAGCCGACAGAGGCTCCGACTCAGCCGCCGACAGAAGAGTATGATCCCAGATTCCAGTACAGACTGGGCGATACCGACGGCGACGGAGAAGTCACCATCATGGACGCGACCGCGATCCAGCGTCTGCTGGCAGACTATACCTACGAAGACTATGTCAGAATGGTATGGCGCTCCATCATCACCGGCGACAATCTGAACATCATGGACGCGACCGCGATCCAGCGTTTTATCGCGGATTACGAGAACGTCTACGGCATCGGCGAGATCACGGATTACTGATATCGCGACGATCGAATAAGATAAGCAGAGCGCTTCCTTCGGGGGGCGCTCTTTTGCGTGCGGGGAGGAGAGGATCGAAGCCTGACGATCCAGCGTTCGTGCAAGCACTCCGCTTCTTGGGAGAGCCTTGCGTGGGTGCTGTAAGCCGAATCACAGATTCGGACAGCACCTCATCGCCGCAGTATGTCCGAAGTCCGACGCAGTAGCTCTCAGCCGATCAGCGTTCGTGCAAGCACTCCGCTTCTTGGGAGAGCCTTGCGTGGGTGCTGTAAGCCGAATCACAGATTCGGACAGCACCTCATCGCCGTACACGCCGTACACCGACCCTCAAAAACCGCATAGGTAAGCCGTTTTTCGGGCTTTTCATCAAAATCGAACGCCGTCAACCTGCCGTCACCTGCCGTCAACGCCGTACACCTTTTTTCATCGATCCGCTCACAGTTGCATAGTTTTATGCAATTTTCATACCTGTTCTCTGCATGGTTGAGGAAGTATTTCCTACAACTGAAAAAGGAGAATCCATATGAATCATTATCAGGAAGAATACATCCCCGAAAGCAAACGCCTCGGGGTCATCGACGGTATCGAGATCACCGACGTCCGCTACAAGCGCTCCGCGTTCCTGGTGGACGGCTTTCTCAAGCCCGGGCTCAGCGTGCTTGCGGGCGCGCCGAAGATCGGCAAAAGCTGGATGGTGCTGCAGCTGTGCCTGAGCGTCGCCAAGGGCGAACCGTTCATGGGTATGAATACCCGCAAAAGCACCGTGCTGTATATCGATCTGGAGGACAGCGAACAGCGTATGCAGGACAGGATCCTGCGCTCGGCAGAGGAGTCCTCCGATCAGCTCAAGATCACCTTTGCGTGCAGTCAGCTGGGCGAGGGGATCGCCGACGAGATACGGAACTTCAAGGAGGATTACCCCGAAACACGGCTGGTGGTGATCGACACCTTCCAGAAGATCCGCATGCCTGTCAGCCAGTCGAGCTATGCCATCGACTACGCGGAGATCTCCCATCTCAAGCGTGTCAGCGACGAGCTGAACATCTGCATCCTGCTGGTGCATCATACCCGCAAGATGGGCGACAACGACGCGCTCAATGAGATATCCGGCACCAACGGCATCGCGGGTTCCTCGGATACGCTGATGGTGCTGAAAAAGCCCAAGCGCAGCGACTCCAAGGCGACCCTGTTCTGTACAGGCAGGGACATCGAGGACCGTACCCTTGAGCTGTTGTTTGACAGAGAGAACTGCCGCTGGAGGATCACCTCCGACAGCCTTGAGGAGGAGGAGGAAGCGCTTCCCGACCTGCTGGTGAGTCTGAGGGAATACATGCGCCGCATCGGACGCTTCGACGGCGTGAACACCGCGTTCTGCCGGGGATTCTCCGACTATGTCGGATACGCGGTCAATCCCAGCCAGCTCAAGCGCATGATGAACCGCTTTCGCTTTCAGCTGGAGGACGTGGGGGTGTGCTTTCTCTCATATCGGACAAAATCCGGTCGTCTGCTGACGATCAAATACGCGCAAAGCCATGACTGTACCGCAGTCGGGTGACGGCGTTGACGGCAGGTGACGGCAGGTTGACGGCGTTCGATTTTGATGAAAAGTCCGAAAAATGGCTTGCCTATGCGGTTTTTGAGGGTCGGTGTACGGCGTTGACGGCATTTTGGTCAGTAGTAGGTGGTTCTTGGCTGCAAGTTCGTATCGTACCTGCGGCTTATTCGGGAGCGCAAGCGCTCATTGATCTCCGGTGAGGACGAAGCCCTCCCGACAGAACTATCAACCAACACCTGACAACTATCAACCACCAACCACCAACC
>ONAS01000090.1 GCA_900315815.1 uncultured Eubacteriales bacterium | reverse complement strand
CTGTCGTTGGAGATCGTTGCGCTGAGTTTTTTGCTGTCAAAATAATCAAGCAGATAGGCGCTGTAGCGGTCATCAAACGGTTGCCCGTCCGAAGAAAGATACTGCGATGTGCAGTGATCGTGCAGATGCAGCGTCACACCGAAGTGCTCCCGGCTTTCATCCCTCAGATCAATGTATTCTTGTATCGACAGTGCTTTCATAACCTCATCTCTTTTCCACCTCGGCGATGACCTCAATCTCCGCGAGCGCGCCCTTTGGCAGGTTCGATACCTCTACACAACTGCGTGAGGGTTTTGAGGTGAAATGCTTGCCGTAGACCTCGTTGAATACGCCGAAGTCCCTGATATCCTTCAAATAGCAGGTCGTTTTGATCACGCTGTCAAGGCTGCTGCCCACCTCAGTTAATATCGCCGACAGATTCTTGATGATTTGCTCGGTCTGACCTTTTATCGTATCGGTTTCTATCCTGCCTGTTGCAGGATCAATGGGAATTTGACCGGAGGTGTAGATCAGACCGCCGAAGACAACAGCCTGAGAGTAAGGACCGATTGCAGCAGGAGCGTTTTTTGTTTCGATTATTTTCATTTCAAATTCCTTTCATTTTTTCTTTAATCGTTTATCCGAGACTACCGACAGCTTTGTACCGATCGACTGGAACAGCTGTACGAGCAGGATCAGCAGGATAACGGTAATGATCATCACGAGGTATTTGTAACGGTAGTAGCCGTAGTTGATGGCAAGCTTGCCCAGACCTCCGCCGCCGATCGCGCCGCTCATAGCGGTATAGCCGAGGATGGTTGTCAGGGCGATGGTGATGTTCGAAATCAGGCTCGGGACGCTCTCGGGGATTAGCACTTTGGTGATGATCTGGAAGGGCGACGCGCCGGTGCTCTGCGCCATCTCGATGATATTCGGGTTGACCTCGCGGACAGAACTCTCGACCAGACGCGCGATAAACGGAAACGCCGCGATAACCAACGGTACGATGGACGCAGCCGTACCAAACGCCTTGCCGATAATCAGCCTTGTTAACGGCGCGACTACGACGATCAGGATCAGAAACGGTACCGAACGGAGCAGGTTGATCAGGATATTCAGAAAATGCCTGAGCGGCGCGGGCAAGGGAATGATACCGTCCTTGTCGCCGACTGCAAGCAGTACGCCCAACGGCAGACCGATCATGAGCGCAATCAGGGTGGATATCAGCGTGACATACAAGGTTTCCCATATGGCGAGCGGCACCTCGGTCTTGACGATATCGACCGCTTCCAGCCAGTCTTTGGATGCAAAAAATTCAGCCATACTCACACCTCCTCTACCGAGATATCTTCGATACTTTTCAAAAATGCAATCGCCAGATCCTTGCTGTTTTCATCCGCAAAAGACAGCAGCATATTGCCGTATGCCTTGTCGCCGACAGCTTTTGTCGACGCGCCGAGGATATTCGCCTCGATACCTTTTTCCTTAGCGAGCCGGGCAATAAGGGGGGTGCCTGCCGCCTTCGCACCGCCGAAGATCACGCGCAGACGGTAGGCGGAGTTCTCGACAAGGATCTCTTGCTCACCCTCGGGGAAGACGAGCCGCTTTGCCGCCTGACTCTTAGGGTGGGTAAAAATATCGACAACACGTCCCTGTTCGGCTACCTCACCGTGGTCGAGAATCGCGACATTATTGCAGACCTCCTCGATAACGCTCATCTGGTGGGTGATGATGATGACGGTGATGCCGAGCTTTTCATTGATCTCACGAATCAGGCTGAGGATAGCGTGTGAGGTCTTTGGGTCAAGCGCAGAGGTCGCTTCATCACACAGCAGTACCTTCGGGTCGGTGGCAAGTGCTCTCGCGATCGCGATGCGCTGCTGCTGACCGCCCGAGAGCTGTGCGGGATAGGCGTTCGCCTTATCGGGCAGACCGACGGTCTCCAGCAGTTCCAATGCGCGCTTTTTAGCATCCGCCTTTTTCACACCTGCCAGTTCCAGCGGGAACATAACGTTATTCAGACAGCTTCTCTGCATCAGCAAATTGAAGCCCTGAAAGATCATCGTTACCTCGCGGCGGGTATTGCGCAGGTCTTTGCTTTTCAGACTGCCTACGTCCACACCGTCGATCAGCACCGCGCCTTCGTCGGGGCGTTCGAGCATATTGATACATCGCACAAGGGTCGATTTTCCCGCGCCGGACATACCGATGATGCCGAAGATATCGCCGTCGTTTACAGTGATACTGACGTTTTTCAGCGCTTCGACGGTGCTGTCAGACGTCCGAAAGGTCTTGGATATATTTTTCAGTTCTATCATAGGATCATTCCTTTAAACAGACAGTATGCACCGGGCACAGGCTCGGTGCATATGCGTATCAAAATTATTTCAGGGCGTCAAGGCTGCTCTGCTTGCCGCCGTAAAGACCGATCGGCTCAACATGGATGCCCGCAACGGATACCAGAGATGTACCGTTCTCGGCGTTGAAGTCGTCCAGATACGGAACGTGCTGGAAGTAGTTCGCGTCAAGTTCGCCGTTATCGACGACGAGGTTGGGCTGTACATAGTCGGTGAACTCGGTGATCTTAAGGGTGATATCCTTCTCGGCGAGGATGTCTTTGACGATCGCAAGGATCTCGGCGTGAGGCGTGGGAGATGCGGCGATCGTGATGCTCTCACCCTTTAATACGTCGTAATTGATAGAAGAATCATAGCCGTCGGTGGGATTCTCAACGACCGGTACAACTGCGCCGTCGTAGTTCTCGTTGATATAATCGACGACCTTCTTGGACTCAGTTGCGGCGACCAGCGCCTTGATCTTAGGCTCGTTCTCATTGCCTGCCTTGACAGCGATGATGTTGACGTAAGCAGACGCGGAGCCTTCGATACCCAGCGAATCCTTGACGGGATTCAGTCCTGCGTCGATCGCGTAGTTGGAGTTGATGACGGCATAGTCATAGTCCTTCAGAGCGGACGGCAGCTGAGCCGCCTCAATCTCAGCAAACTCGATGTTCTTCGGGTTATCTTCGATATCTCTGGGGGTCGCTGTGATACCTGCGTCAGCCTTTAGCTTGATGTAGCCGAGCTCCTGTAAGAGAAGCAGAGCGCGGGCTTCGTTGGTGGTATCGTTCGGGATGGCAATGGTGACAGAGGATGCGTTTGCAGGTGCTTCGGTAGCGTTATCTCCGGCGCTGTTCGCGCTGTTTGAGCAAGCGGTCAGAGCGACGACGGATGTGAGTGCGAGTGTAACGATCAGTAAAGCGGATAAAAGTTTTTTCATAATAATATCTCCTTAAAATAAAATATGGCTGTGAAATGAATGATGTAAATGTATTTATAAAGGCTTCCATTATTGTTGTTCAGATCACAGCCACATTCGTTTACTGTAAAGGTTGGAGGATATCAGAAATCTTGTGGTATTCATACAAATCTCCTTAGTGAAAAAAATTAAGGGGAGCGCGTTACGCTCCCCTTAAGCTGACAGAAATCAACACTGTTTCAGAGCATAACGAACCATAGCACGATACATCATACCGCACATCCACATCATCGTCATAGTACAGGTGAGAAGTATTGTAGTCATGGTTGTATCTCCTTTCGTTGGATTGTTATTGAATTATAATCCTACTTACCTACTTTGTCAATAGGTTAAATACAGATTTGTCATTCTGCCTAAATGTTTTACAAGTAATTTCTGTAACTTCGTGCGAATTACAATCCGACTTTTTCCAACGCCTGACGCAGATCTTCGATCAGATCGTCGGCATCTTCGATTCCTACGCTGAAACGGAAAAAACCGTTATGAAACCGTTCGGGATAAAGGTGTTGACGCTCATCGTTCTCTCCCAAGAAAACGATCAAGCTTGCGTCATGTCCGAGTGACACCGCGTTGGTGATGACGCGCAGATGACTGACGAATCGATTATGCGTTTCGTGATCAGCCTTCAGTCCGAAGGTCAGCACACCGCCGAAACCGGGAGCCATCTGTCTGAGGGCAATCTCGTGCTGCGGATGGCTCTCAAGTCCCGGATAGGATACAAAGCTGACGCCGGGCCGTTCCTCCAGCCATTTAGCTATTTTCAATGCGTTTTCATTATGCTGCTTCATCCGCAGAGGTAAGGTCACTGAGCCGCGCATGATCAGCCACGCGTTGAACGGGCTGATCGTACCGCCGAGATTTACCTGTGCCTGTGCGCGGATGATATCAAGATATTCCTTTTTACCGATGATCGCACCGCCCATTGCGTCACCGTGACCGTTGATGTACTTCGTCAGGCTTTCAACACTGAAGTCTGCGCCAAGCTCGATCGGACGCTGATTATATGGAGAAGCAAAGGTATTATCCACCGACAGCAGAGCGTCGTTTTTGTGAGCGATAGCCGCAAGAGCACTAATATCCGTAACGGATATAGTAGGATTTCCAGGCGTCTCAATGTGAATCAGCTTCGTATTCGGGCGGATTGCAGCTTTGACCGCGTCCAAGTCCGTCGTATCGACGATGGTTGTCTCAACTGAGAACTTTTCGTTGAACAATTCATTGAGTAAACGATAAACAGCGATATAGGTCACACTGGAAAAGACAACATGATCGCCTGCTTTCAGCAGCGAGAAGAACAGTCCCGATAATGCCGCTACACCTGAGGCGAGCACAACGCAGTCCTCGCCGCCCTCGAGGGAAGCGAGCCTTTCCTGTAAGTACTTCTGATTCGCGCCGCCGTTGCGGGTGTATAGATTTCCCTCTGCCGATGACCAGTTCATATTTGTCGGATCATACGGCAGCTCATACGAGTTTGCCATCGTGATCGGTCGCTTGACCGCGCCGGTTTCTTTGTCAACGGCGTTACCGGTGTGCACCGCTCGGGTATGGAAGCCATAGGAATCTTTTTTGAAGGTATCTGACATGATAATTCACCTCTAAATGCGGACATTCTGACGCCGGACAAAGCCAACGCCAGAATGTTCTGTTATGTTATCGGGAGAAAATCACTTGATAACGCCACCCTCTACGACAAGCTCTTCTTCGTAGTCCTTGCCGTAGGTGTCTACCAGCGTTTTCTCATAATCCTTGTGGAAGAACTGCTCGTCGGCAAGGGACTTGATCTCATCATTGATCCAGTTGAGCAGGCTTTCGTTGCCCTTGGTGACAGCGGGAGCGATGGTATCGTCCGAACCGAGCTTCGGGATACCGACGGTGTAGCCGTCGACAGTGTTCGCATATGCGATGACCTCGGTGTTGTCGTTTGCCCAAGCAACGCCCTGACCGTTCTCAAAGGCGGTCTTTGCGTCTGAGTAGGTATCGTACTTCTTCAGAGTGATCTCAGGATTGTTTTCCTCAAGATAAATCTCGGCAGTAGTGCCGGAGATGACGATAACTGCATCATCTGTGCCGATCTGACTGAGCTCGGTGATGACCTTATCGGAGGGGGAGACAACGCCAAGTGCAACATTCATGTAGGGTAGAGCGAAATCGACCTGCTGTGCGCGCTCCTCGGTGACGGTGAAGTTTGCAAGGATGATATCAACCTTACCGGTTTGCAGCGCTTCAACACGGTTTGCGGCCTCGGTGGAGACAAACTCGACCTCTACGCCGAGATCCTCGGCAATACGGCGCGCAAAGTAAACATCATAGCCCTGATACTTGCCGTTCTCGTCAACATAGCCGAACGGGTTTTTGTCAGAGAAAACGCCGATCTTGATGCTGCCGCTCTTCTTGATCTGATCGAGTGTGCGGTAGATGGTATCATCAGAATCGCCGTTATCAGCGTTATTCGCCGCATCTGCGACAGCCTCTGTAACGCCCTTGTCAGCATCGGTCGCCTTGCTGCATGCCGCCATTACGCCGACAACCATGATGACGGCTATAACGACTGCTAACAGCTTAAATAGTTTTGTGTTCTTCATATACATTCTTCTTTCCGGCGTAAGCCATATATTTATATCGTACATGTTGTACGGTATATGCAAGAAATTACTAAAAAAGAATCATTTCTGGTTCCCTATTCATTCCCGTGGTGCTTCACGGATTCATACTCGAAGGTGTGAAGGAAATTTTGCGCACGTTCCGTTTTCGGATGGGTAAAGAAGTTCTCGGGATCGCCCTCTTCCACGATCCCTCCCCCGTCTAGGAAGAACACGCGGTCGGCGATCGCGCGGGCAAAGTTCATCTCGTGGGTCACGATCAGCATGGTGCTGCCGTTTTTGGCAAGCTCCAGCATCGTATCGAGCACCTCACGCACCATCTCGGGGTCGAGCGCTGCCGTTACCTCGTCAAATAGCATGATTTCAGGATGCATACACAGCGCGCGGACGATCGCGACGCGCTGCTTCTGACCGCCGGAGAGCTGACGCGGATAACTATCCTTTTTATCAAGCAATCCGACGCGCTCCAGAAGCTGTTCGGCTTCCTCAGTGACCTCGTCTTTGCTGCGCTTCTGCACCTTCATTGGCGCAAGTATGATATTCTGCAAAACGGTCTTATGAGGAAACAGCTCATAGTTCTGGAATACCATACCAATCTTCTGACGGATCTGAGCGATATTGCGGCTGTTGCCGTCGATCAGTTCGCCGTCAAGACGAATCTCGCCGCCTTGGATCGGCTCGAGCGCATTGATACATCTGAGCAGGGTCGACTTGCCGCAGCCGGAGGGACCGATGATGACAATGACCTCGCCCTTATGGACGTCAAGGCTCAGTCCGTTGAGAATCAGGTTATCGCCGTAGGACTTATTTATATTGTTAATGGTCAAAACCGTATCTGCCATGATCAGTTACTCCATTTCTTTTCCAGATGCGAAGCGAGCAGGCTGATCGGCCAGCACACCGCAAAGTACAGGACAAATATGACGAAAAACAATCCGAACGCGGCGTTAGGGGACG
>ONAS01000131.1 GCA_900315815.1 uncultured Eubacteriales bacterium | reverse complement strand
CCGGCGGTTCCGTGACCGACGGTATGGCGATCTACGATACCATGCAGTACATCAAGTGCGATGTTTCCACCATCTGCATGGGCATGGCGGCGTCGATGGGCGCGTTCCTGCTTGCGGCGGGAACAAAGGGCAAGCGTTACGCTCTGCCGAACGCCGACATCATGATCCATCAGCCGTCCGGCGGCGCTCAGGGTCAGGCGACCGATATCGAGATCCACACCAAGCATATTCTGCACACCAAGCAGAAGCTCAATGAGATCCTCGCAAAGAACACCGGTCAGCCGCTCGACGTCATCAAGGCGGACACCGAGCGTGACAACTTCATGACCGCTCAGGAAGCCCTTGAGTACGGTCTGATCGACAAGGTAATTGAAAAAAGATAATTGATCGCAGCCTAGCCGGAGAGCCGAAAAAGCTCGTCCGGCTGTTGCTGTTCATTTGAGAAGGTATACGGGAGAAGGATTCTCCCCAAGGAGATTAGTATGGCAGGAAAGAAACCGGATAATAATGTCTATTGCTCGTTCTGCGGAAAGCCGCAGGAAATGGTAGGCAGGATGATAGCCGGCAACGGCGTATATATCTGTGACCAGTGTGTGGATCTCTGCATGTCGATCCTGGAGGACGGCGATCTGCCGTCCCACGATCACCTCGATGATATTTCGACCTCTCCCTCGGGACTGTTGAAGCCCAAGGAGATCAAGGAGATACTGGACGCGTATGTGATCGGACAGGACGACGCGAAAAAGACGCTGTCTGTCGCGGTATACAACCACTACAAGCGCGTTTTTCACCATGACGACGATGTGGAATTTTCTAAGTCGAACGTGCTGATGCTCGGTCCGACCGGCGTGGGCAAGACCCTGCTGGCGCAGACGCTGGCAAAAGCGCTGGATGTTCCGTTCGCGATCGCAGACGCGACAACGCTCACCGAGGCGGGCTATGTCGGCGAGGACGTGGAAAACATCCTTCTGAAGCTGGTCCAGGCGGCGGATTACGATATCGAGCGCGCCGAAAAGGGCATCATCTATATCGACGAGATCGACAAGATCGCCAGAAAGAGCGAGAATCCCTCCATCACCCGCGACGTATCGGGCGAGGGCGTCCAGCAGGCGCTGCTGAAGATCGTTGAGGGCACGGTCTCGAACGTTCCTCCGCAGGGCGGCAGAAAGCACCCCCAGCAGGAGTTCCTGCAGGTCGATACCCGCAATATCCTGTTCATCTGCGCGGGCGCGTTCGACGGTCTGGACAAGGTCGTCAAAAAGCGTATGGGCTCCAAGGTGCTCGGCTTTGAAGCGGACGTCAGCGATACGCAGGAAATGCTGGAGAAGGAATGGATGAAGCACGTCACCGGTCACGATCTGATCAAATTCGGTATCATTCCCGAGCTGATCGGCCGTCTGCCTGTCATCACCGCCTTGTCCGATCTCTCTGAGGACGATCTGGTCCGCGTGCTGACCGAGCCGAAGAATTCGCTGATCTCCCAGTACAAGCACCTGTTCAAGCTGGACAATGTGGAACTGCTCTTTGAAAAAGAGGCGCTGTACGCGATCGCCAAAAAGGCGAAGGAGCAGAATACCGGCGCGCGCGGTCTGCGCGGTATCATTGAGGGTCTGCTGACCGATCTGATGTTTGAAACGCCCTCCGATGTGTCGATCGAGAAGATCCTCATCACCCGTGACGTTGTGGAGAAAGGCGCAAAGCCTCAGATCATCAGGAACGGCGCCGCTGATTTCGCGCCGAAGCTCGATACGGGCAACAGCAAGAATCCTGCGTCTTAATTTGAATTATTGAACGGTCGGGCTGCATGGTTTTCCATACAGCCTCGATTTATGGATCATACTGAAAGAAGTCGTCAAAAGCCCGAAACGGACTGCGGCGATCCTCAAAACGGAAGCGGCGGCATTGACCGCCAACACCTTCCCGTGGGATCGATTCCGCAAAAATGACTGACTTAACGGAGTAACTATGGCTCAGAATTACGATAAAGCATTTGATATACCGGTACTGCCGCTGAGGGGCGTCGTTGTCTTTCCGAAGATGATGCTCAACTTTGACGTCAGCCGAGCCGTGGAAGTAAAGGAGATCGTTGAGCTGATGTCGTTCTTCCTGGGCTCCGAGCTTGCCAACCATCTGCTGGTGCAGCGCCTGGAGGGAATCAGCCAGATCGACGTGCTGACGGGCATGAAGA
>ONAS01000028.1 GCA_900315815.1 uncultured Eubacteriales bacterium | reverse complement strand
GCACGGGAAAGGATGAGGAAATTAAAAAATTTTCTTCGTGATAAAAATGATATGTCAAAAACACCTTTGCCGCCGCCGTAATCACGGGTCAGGTGTTCGATACTGATCATGCTCATGAGTGTCCTCCTTTGATGATGACGGTATCCTTCATCCGCCGTGCGGTACGGTTATGATGCTCCGATCGCGACGCTTCATGCACCGCAGACCGCACCCGAGATGACAGAGAAAGATTCATCATCCTGTTTTCTTCAGCGAGCAGGTGTTCTCGTATTTATACGCCGTATAGTTTTCCTCTGACCAGCGATCCTCGATGGTAGACAAGGTCATACCGCCGTTTTCCGAAACCGTCAGCTTGTATGCGTAATACCCTCCGAATTGTTCGAAGCCCTCCGCGTCGGGATGCGGACTGACGAGAAGGGTCGAATCGGACAGCACGCAGTTCTTTCCCGGGACGAGCGCTTTGTATCCGGTATAATCATCCCCGGAGGTGTCGCCTGTATCGGGATCGGTCAGCAGGAACTTTGCCTCCAGCTGCTGTTTTTCGTTGAGGGAGATACTGACCGTGCGCGTATAGGTCTTGGACTCAAAATGCTCCCATGATGCCGATGGGTACACGGTTTGTTCTCCCGTCCATTTTCCGACGAATCTTTCGATACCGCTGTCTGTGTTTGCGGGCGCTTTGATGTTGACGCGGATCACGCCGTCGCTGTCGGGCTGCGGGATCTCAAAGTCCCTGATCTGCGGCTGATCGTTCTTTTTGCTGACGTCCTTGAACGCGAGCGCGGTAGGCGCGCCCATCATCAGCCAGTGGAAATAGGTGCATCGGAAGACAGTGTTGTCGCTGTTGCTTCTCAAGAACGGGATAAAGTTGTTCTTGGCGGGGTAATAGTCGATGTATTGGGTCTTGTAAAGCTGCAGTCCCGCCGACCTGCTGTCCCTGGAGTAATCCTGACCCGGCATGAATACGGGAACGTCAAGACGTTCATATTCGCCGTCTTTGTTTTTGATCCTGAAGGAAAGGGGATAATCGTAGTTGTATTTGTAATTGGAGGAGTAGGTCTCGCCGTCGGGCGCCTCATAATCCGTGTTGATCCCCGTCAGCTCCGGGTCGGCGCAATAGACCGAATCCTTGAAGCTCGCGGGATTGTCGAGCGACGGATCCTCTACCGTGAATTCCATCTGCGTATTCAGCATCGGCAGAACGTTTTCGCGGATCGATTGGTTGACAGCGAGCTGAGCGTTATGCTGTGCCTTTCTTGACAGCAGCAGGAACAATTCACTGCAGGAGCCCCACAGCTCCTTGGTGAATCTTTCGGTGTATTTCTCCTTGATGATATCCTTTTCCTCGCTGTTGTTCCACGGGAGAGCGGCGATGGAGGAATACCCCCGCTTCTGCATCGCCTGGCTTGAGAATGACATGAATTCACTGTCATTGAGATTGTCAAAGCATGCGTCGGCGTAGTTCCGGAACAGCTCGTTGAAGGCGTCGCCGACCTTTTCGGGAGATTCCTGCATGATGCTGTACAGAAAATCGCATACCAGGGCAAAATCGCGGGTGATGCCCCAGCGCGGCTCCGCTCCGAGGAAACCGCCGGCGGAATTTACCGACGCCAGTTTGACATTGACCAGATTCGTAAAACGCTCGCTTTGATCCTTGGTTACCGATTCTTTCAAAGGCTTGATCACACCGACGCTGTTTGCGGTGATATCCGAATCTGTCTTGAAATCGCTCTTCTTTCCGATATAAAATCTGCGGTAGAGTTCTTTTGTTTTGCTGAGGGCATAGTAATCCCGGTAACACTGCTCGGGGACGCTGAGATCGGCATAGGGATCCTTTTTGCTTTCGGAGAAGAAGTAAAGGAACAGACCGCCCAAAGATACTAAGCCTCCGCCGATCGCCAACACGGGCGAGAGCGCCGTGCCCGCCGTGAGCACGCCGAAAAGCGCGATGCCGGTGCCGACGATGCTGAGAATGATGCTGCTGTAGTCCGTTGCGTGTGCTTTGACGGCGTCTTCCTTTGTCGAGAATTTGCCCTCCTTGAGCTCTTTTGTGATCTTGTCATTCAGGTTGATGATGCCGATGGCGGTGGAGATGATACTGTAAACCGCGCACCCTTTACCGAATTTATCGCTGACAGTCTTATATTTATTGATCGTTTCCATAAAGCCGGGCGAGATATAATTGCGCATCGACAGCTTTTTCATGATCTCGGCGGCGCCGTCTGCGGTGCTTTTGGCATTATTGGCTATATCGACCTTATCCGAGATCTCTTTCGCGCCGTCGAACAGCGCCCCGCTGAAATCCACCGATCCGATGCCGTCCTTGCCGACCTGATCTCCCATCGCCTTCAGCATTGCCTCGGCAGACGGCAGATAGGTGTATCGATTCATCAGCTTTGACCACAGGTCGTACTGACTGAACGCCACGGGCGCGGTCATGCGTTTGTTCCACGGCACATAGGAGGTGTAGTAGAAGGAGCTGAGCGCCTCGCGTGTCGAGGCCTGACTCAGATCGGCGTCCTTGATGTTCTGCGCGAATTGCTTGCCGAAATCGCTGATGACCATTTTGTCGTGCTCGGAAAAATGCGACGTGTACAGGATGTACGACGAACCGTCGTCGCTGATCTCGTAATACTCCTCCGCGTTCTCTCCGGTTTCTGGATCCTTGGTGATGAAGGTCACCAGATCGCCGTCGTTCTCGTCGCGGGGAATGGTCACCGTGACCTCGGTGGGGAATACGTCTGTCCCCGATTCAAGGGAAAGATCAAAGCCCTGAACGGAATAGAATTCGTCCTCAAAGGTATGCACGGGCAGTGTCCTGACGGTGAAGGTGTCGTCGCCGCTGAGACCGTAGGGTCCGAAATCGGCCCCGAAGCCGTCGGATGATACAGCGGGCTCCTCGGGAGAGACCTTCATTTCCACCGACGGCGCCTGCGCGCGTTCTTCATCGGTATAGTCGATATTGACGCTCTTGATATCCGGAAACTCCGGCGTGTCCGCATAGTCTGTGTCGTCCGCCGATCCGCCGTCTGCCGGAGGTGCGACCTGCGGATTCAGGAATCCGGGATACCATACGGCGGCGATGATGAATTCGACCGCCAGCACGACGCACAGGATCAGCGCGACCGCGATGACGCCCTTTGAATGCTTCATCGGAGATTTCCGCTTTCCTTCTTTGGCTGACGGCTGCTGTGCCAGGGGAGCGGGGGACCGGTAAGGAGGGGTCTGCTGTACGGGGTTTTGCGGTGTATCGGCGGATTCAGCGGTGCATCGATGTCCGCACGCGGGACAAAACACAGTGTCCGGCGTCAGCCTGGTTCCGCAGCTTTCACAAAAATTAGCCATAACGATCCTCCTTACGGTCTGACGAGCGCGATGATCGACTCGGTGCTGTCGGGCCAGCTGTAGACGCCGACGGCGTATTCGCGTCCGTTGTCATAATAAAAGTCGCTCAGCGTGATCTTCCCCGTGCCCAGGGCGGAGATCTCACCGCCCGACCATGTGCCGCTGAATTCGGTATCGGGAGAGTTGTCGTCGTACTCCTCCGATTCGTCACCGAAAAAGGTGATGTACCAGTCAATGGTGATCTGCGCCGCGCTTTCACTGCCGGAAATGCGGATATTGGCGATATGCTCGACCGTATTCGTGCTGTGCTTGCCGGATGGGTCGTCGAGAAGATACGCTTTCCAACCGCCCTTGACAGCCGAAAAATCGGTGATGCCGACAGCGTTTTGAGACAGCCCGTTCCAATACGGTCCCAGCGACTTGCTCCATCTGAAGTCCATCACGTCGCCGAGCGACGGATAATCATCGGTGCTGACCTCGTCGGCGGAGGGATATGCGGGCTTCGGCGCCTGAGTGGGGGCCTGAGTAGGCGCCTCGGTCGGTGCTTGAGTAGGCGCCTCGGTCGGAGCCGTCGTCTCCTCTTGTTCCGTCGCGGGAAGCAGGGTCGCTTTCTCTGCTGTCGGGAAGGACGCCTCCTGCGTCTCGGGATGCGGCTGTGTTGACGCGGCGGTGTTTTTCTGTTCCGTCGGCGCGGTCACCCGCCAGCCGGTCGCGGCAGATACGACGATCAGCCCCAGCAGGAGCGCGTCGACTGCGCCGATAATGATGAGAAGCCATTTCTTCATGTTCACAACCCCTTTGTGCAAACGCGTTGAAAAATATAACGGCATGTATTCCGAAAATAAAACACACGCCGATCGGTTGAATAAAGGATTCTGTTTTTTCCGGTTCTTTTGCCGTACGGCTGTTTCAGAGCGATGTGCGGCAGACGATCTCCGGCTGCTCCTATCTTATCATATCCGGAATATTTATTCAATTCCTCCGCCCTTCGCATTATCGATAAAATAATATCGCGCGGTTTATGCAATATGTATAAGAAAGGCTTGCTGTACCAGAGTATCGGCGATCCTTTGATCGTATTGCAAACCGAACGGAGAAATGATATGATACGATCGATGGATCCATCGGGTGATGACAGGGGGATTTTATGAACAGCGACAACATTCTGATGAAAGCAAAGAATCTGGGAATATGCAAAGAACTGAAGGGAAACATCGACATCGCCCTGATCTTTGTCAGCGAGCCCGGCAGTTACTGGTCGGAAGATGACATCAAGAGATTCCGCGTAGAAAGCGGCAATATCACGTATTATCTGGTCAAGCAAGCCGCTCGTTACGGCGTGTGGCTGGAGTTTCATATCGACATTGAAAAGCTGATGACCGCAAAGGTGTGCGAAGTGGAAAACAGAAAGGAGCTGTGCCGCCTTTTTGCTTTGAAGCACGGATACGCAACGATGAAGGAATACCACGAAGGATCGGCCGGAAGGATCAGCGGTCATCAGAAGGTCTATGCTTTTGCCTTCAAAAAGCTTGGACGCGCTTTTGCGATGAACGACAGGGTCGGCTATGCCTCCGGCAACTGTGCCGAGTATCTGTTCCTGTACAACGGAAAATGTGATTTCATGCTCCATGAGATGCTCCACCTGTTCGGCGCGGCTGACCTTTATATGCCGAACGCTCTCTGCCGCGCTGCCTTGAAAGTCTTTCCGAACAGCGTCATGCTCTCTTCCGAGCAGAAAGAGATAGACGATCTGACCGCGTATCTGATCGGTTGGACAAAACAGCCGAGCCCCAAAGCGCTGGAGCTCCTGAGAGTCGGAGACGGTCTCACCGAAGAGGCGATCAATGAGGCTCTCGACAAGGAATGGGATTCCGATTTCGCCGTCATCGAAAGACGGACCTATACCTACAGCGGACCTGTCAAAAGAGGCTTTTTCAACGGCGTCGGTACCATCAGATACCGCAACGGGTGTTATTATGTCGGCGATTTTTTGAATGGGATGCGTCACGGCGTCGGCCGCGAGCTTTACATCGAGGGAAACGAATATGTCGGCGAATTTGCCTATAACAAGCGCTGCGGCAAAGGAAAGATGACCTACTCCGACGGAAAGGTGTATTTCGGCGGTTTCGCTGAGAATTACCTCCACGGTAAGGGTGTTCTGCGTTACCCCAACGGAACGGTCTACGAGGGCGACTTCTGTGAAGGTGAGATCCGCGGAAAGGGCGTGATGCGTTATGCCAACGGCGTTGTATATGAGGGCAATTTTGCAGAATGGATGCCCAACGGTACCGGAAAGATGATCTATCCCAACGGCGCTGTGTATGAGGGCGATTTTGCAGACGGGGAGCCCAACGGCGTCGGAAAGATGGTCTATGCCGACGGCTCTGTGTATGAGGGCGGTTTCGCTGACGGAGAGCGCAGCGGCACCGGTAAGATGGTCTATCCCAACGGTGACGTTTATGTCGGCGATTATGTTGACGGGAAATATCACGGAAGGGGAAAACTGGTTTTGAAAGACGGGAGCGTCACCTGCGGCAGATTTGAAAATCACCGTTATGTCGGCAGATGACTTTCTGCGCTTCAAATATCTGAATCATACATCCAGACAGCTCCCCGGTCGCAGATCCTGCGGTCGGGGAGCTTTTGATATCCGACAGCATTTGCGGCGACCGTCTGCCTTTATGAGGAAAGCATCATTGTCCGAACACGGCGCAGTGGAGTCTACCGCCTCGCAAAACGCGACGTGAGTTTGACTGCAAGAATTCGACGTGAGTTTGACCCCCTTGACAAAAGCAGAGAAAAGTGTTACCATTCAATAGTTAGGAAACTAACTAATAGTCATACGGGAAGGTAATGAAAATGATTTACAAGGATATCAGCCGGCTGTCAAATATGCAGCGCCGGTCGATCGACAGACTTGCCAAGGGCAAGAGCTACAGCGGCACCGAGGGCAAGATCATCCATTATTTATTTGAGAATCGTGACAAGACGGTCTACCAGAAAAACATCGAATCGGTTTTCGGACTGAGAGCGTCGACCGCGACTCAGGTCATCGCTTCTCTGGAAAAGGCGGGATTGATCCGCCGTGTCACCAGCGCAGCAGACGGCAGATACAAGGAGATCGTGCTGACCGAAAAAGCGAATGAATACCGGGAGGATGTTTTTCGTGATATGGATGCGCTCGAAGAGCGGATCGTCCGCGGTATCAGCCCCGAGCAGCTGGATGCGTGGCGCCTGGTCACAGAGATCATGATCCGCAATCTGGAGGAGGGCTGACCATGGACGACAAAAAGAAATTCGGCGTCAAGCTGCTGTTTTACTTCGGCGGACTGATCATCATGACGCTCGGCGTGGTGATATCTGTCAAATCCGATCTGGGCGTCACGCCCATCAGCTCGATCCCGTACACCGTGACCGTGGTCTCGGGGATGGATCTGGGCATCGCGACGATGCTCTTTTCGGTATTCATGGTCCTGCTCCAGATCTTGATCCTCAGAAAACGATTCAAGCCGATCAATCTGCTCCAGCTGCCGATCGGCATCCTGTTCGGATTGTTCCTCACCGCCTGCGGCAAGCTGATGGCGCCGATCCCCGTGCCCGACAGCTTTGTGCTCAAGTTCATCATCATGCTGATCAGCACGGTGTTCGTCGCGCTGGGCGTTTTCCTCTATGTTTCGCCTCGGTTCATTCCGCTTGCGCCGGAGGGCTTCATCATCGCCGTCACGCAGGTCACAAGGCTGAGCTTTTCCACCGTCAAGGTCATCTTTGATGTTGTGATGGTGGCGATATCGATGGTCACCTGTCTGCTGATGATCCACTCGCTCGGCAGTGTCGGCGTCGGGACCGTTGTTGCCGCGATCCTTGTCGGCAATGAGGTGAAATTGCTGACAAAGCTGTTCGGCGGTTGGCGTGACTGTGTTCTCGGAAGAAAATAATCTGACATATCATCATGACCCGATCCTCATGCGTTCGTGTGGGGATCGGGTCATTTTTTGTGCGTCAATCAGTTCATACAGTAAGAATTGCTTTTCTCAAAAGACACAGCTATGATTGTTTGAAATACGCGAATCCCGAAGCTTTTTCTCCGATTTGAAAAAAGTTAAAAAGATTTTAAGTTCACATTAGGTAGGGCTTGTAAAATACGGTTAAAACACAGGAGGTGTCCCATATGAGAAATAAGATCATCAGGAGATTTGCAGCGGGCACGATCGGCGTTTGCTTCACCTACGCGCTGATACGGCTGCCCTTTGCCGCGATGGATGACCCCAGCGTCATCGTGAATGAATGGACAGCCGAGATCCCGACCGCATCCGCAGAAACGACCCTTCCGGCAACGCTGGCGCCGGTCACGGAAATACCGCTGTCCAAGCAGGGCGGCTATTCTTATCCGGATCCGACAGAAGCGCCGAATGAAGATACACAAGAGGAACAGACGCCGACGCAGGCGATCGAGGAGATCGTCGCAGAACAGCCGCAAGAGGAGGTCGTCGAGGACAGCGGCTTATCTGACAGCGGCGAGGATGATGACGCCAATTACGAGCAGAACGATACGAGCGGCGACGTGCCGACGCTGGAGCAGTTCCTCTCGATGATGAACTGCGGCGGCTGCAGACATAACTGCCTGCTGGTCAGCCCGAGATGTATGAAAGGACGCTCTAAAGCAGAGAGCGCAGCGGAGGAATACTATGAGATCTACGGAGCATAACGCATTTTTTCGGGAAGCCCTTGATACCGTCAGCAGGATCAAGGAAGAAAACGGCATGCTGTATGAGCTGAACTGGTTCATCAATACAGCGTGCGCGAGATTTGACACTGCATATCTGCAGAGCAGGGATCCGCAGGTGATCGTCATCGGCGACGATATCCCTGCCGAGATCCTTTACGCCGTCTGTGACCGTCCGTTTTATGTACTGGGCGGCAGTCTGGAGACCGCGCATTGGGCAGATGAGCTGACTCCCCGCGATACCGATCCGTTCAGCCGATCCTCCATCGGATGGCTGTTGAATCCGGAATTCGATATCACAAAAAATGCGCTGATCGTGACCGCTGTCTCCTCCGACAGCAGACGGAAGCTGATCTCCGTTCTGCGGAGCGCCGGCAGAACGGTCGCGTCGATCGACGTTCCTCCCGCGGACGCAAGCGAAAATGCGATACGATACTACACAGAGCAGTTAGTCACGCTTGCTCGGACGATCGGCAGGCATACCGGAAAGCACCTGAACGGCCGCAGACTCAGAAACGCCGTGAAAAAGATCGCGGCGGCGCACCGTCAGCGTCAGCGGTTTTTGCTGACCGCACAGATGGCGTCCGATTTCATCACCGACGAGGCGGTACTGCTTGCGGCGCAGAGCATGTATTTTGCGGACGGCCTCGGCGAATGGGCGCTGCATATCTCACAGCTCAGCGACGAGCTGGAGGCACTGCACAAGCGCTTCGTTTTCAAGCATCGGGATAAGCCCCGCATCATCGTCCTCGGATCCCCGGTCGTTTTTCCGAATTACAAGGTCCCGCAGCTGATCTCGTCGGCGGGCATGAGGATCGCGGCGGTAGCCGACAGTCTTTCTCTGGAGGCGACCCTCTCGGTCGCCAGAACGCACCGTTTCGCGTCAGCCGAAAGCCTGCTGAACAGGATCGCTCAGATCCATCTGAATATGATCTCGTCGGGGGCGAGGATCAACAATACGGGGCTCTATTCCCATTTTATCGACCTGACAAAACAGCTCAAGCCGGACGGTATCGTGTGCCACATCCTCAAGGGTCAGATCGAATACGACTTTGAGCTGCCGTATATCGAAAAAGCCGCCGAGAGCATGGATATCCCTGTTTTCAGACTGGAAACCGATTATCAGTATCAGGATATGGAACAGCTCAGGATCCGTATGGAGGCGTTCTCGGAGATGCTGACCCAGCGGAAGCTGGTCCGCCGCCGATACAGACACACGGCATAGGAGGTCTATATGAAAAACAAAACTGCAGGAAGGATCCTGTTTGCCGTATTTGCGGTCGTGCTGTGTGTCGCGGCGTATTTTGCGGCGGATCTGGCATTCTTCCAATACGATGATCCTCTGGAGCGCGCTTCGCTGAGCGTTGTCAACGACGGTGAAGCGCTCTCCTTTACATACGATAATGACGCGATCACCCTGCACGCGGGAGAGAATACAACGGTATACGCGCTGACGACCGGCGGCGTCACCGTTGTAGAGAACAGCTATACCGAATCGCTTCCCGCGAATTTCCGCGGCAGCTTCGCGGCTGTCCGAACGGACGTTTCGGCGGATACGAACGGCGACGGCGTGGCGGAAAATGTCACCGCGATCGCCAAAACCGATATGGAGTACACCCAAGGGTATTCGGCGACGGCAAATGCGTTTTTGAGCGGCGAGATCCCGTTCGAGGTCGTCTACGCCGACAGGGAACGCTTTACGGTCTACTATCGTTCACAGCCGCTGGAGAACGCCGAGATCACGGTGACGCTTGCCGACGGGACGACAAAATCGGTCGTCACCGATGAAAACGGCGACATTACAGAGCTGAATCTCAACGATGTGAGAAACGGTCTGACCTTCACCTATCGTCCCGATCCGCAGAACACCTATCAGATCAACTATCAGGTCGAGGCGGATACGATCTTCACGGCGCGGTGGTTCTCCGCGATGCTGCCGTTCGGCATCATCATCCTGGTATCCGCCGTGTGCATCACGCTCGATGTCCTGCTGCGCAAACGGCTCTACAAAAACGAGAAGATGCCCGTCGGAAAAACATCGGTCACAGCGAGAGATAAACGAAAAAAGCGCTTTGTGTTCGGATTTGAAACCATCCGCTGGGGCGTGATGATCCTCAGCTTCGCGCTGCTGATCTTCGGCAGCCGCCTGACGGGAACGGTGTTCTCCAATGTGGAACTGCCGACGTTCGCCTGTCCGTACAATCTCGATCAGCTGACAAGCGCGGGCTGTTATTATCTCAGCCATCTGGACGTCCTGTTTTCCGAGTCATGGGTACAGATCCTCGCCTTCTTCGGCACCTTCCTTGTTTGCGCCGTTCTGCTGGGCAGAGTCCTGTGCGGCTTTGTGTGTCCGCTGGGCTTTATGCAGGACGTCGCTCACGAAGCGCGCCAGGCACTGCATATCGAGGGCGTCTCCCTTAATGAACGCCTATACGCCGTGCTGAGGATGGTGAAATGGGTCATGCTGATCATCTTTCTCGGGATCGGCTTTGTCGGCGGCAGCTTCTGCGACTTCTGTCCGGCGATGGCGGTATCCCCCGCACTGGCCGGCTTCAAGCTAAGCCTCGGACTCGGCGGCTTTGTGATGGTGATCGTGCTGGTCAGCGGCTTCTTCAAGCGCAGATGCTTCTGCAACGTCTGTCCGCTGGGCTTTATCCTCGGACTCACCCACAAGATCTCGCTGTTCAAGCTGAAGAAGGACGCCGTCGCCTGTACAGAATGCGGCGCGTGCTATGAGGCGTGCCCGATGGGCATCAAGTCGATCTTCACTGTCCGAGAGGGCAAGGGCGATATCCGCAAGATCGACGTCACCACCTCCGACTGCATCATGTGCGGCGAATGCGTCCGCAGATGTCCGGAGAACAACGCGCTGTCCGTCACGTTCTGCGGGAAGAAGATCTATTCCGCGGATCGGATGAAGTTTATGAAGCACTACGCGCCGCCGAAAACCAAGTATGATCTGGAGCTGCCTGAGGGCATGCCGGATATGACGGGAGGAAAAGACCGTGAATGAGATCGATCAAATCAGAAAAGGCTCTGCAGAGGATCGCAGAAAGCAGAGATTCATCAATAAATCGGTGGCGGTCTCCGTCAAATATCTGAGGAAGATCGACGAACTGCCGCACAAGCCGGACGCGCTCGAGCCGTTCATGAATATCCTCAGACGCGTGTTCATCGACATGCAGGGCGCTGTCAAGCCCGACGGGATGCCGACGGTCGGCACCTACTGTGTGATGGTGCCGCAGGAGCTGATCTATGCCGCCGGCGCCATGCCCGTCAAGCTGTGCGGCGGAAGCTACACCGCGTTCAACATCGGCGACGATATCGCGCCGCGTGACGCCTGTCCGCTGGTCAAGGCGGTGATGGGCTTCCAGAGCATCGGCGTCATGCCGGTGTATCAGGAGTGCTCGCTGATGGCAGTCCCCGTGACCTGTGACTGCAAAAAGAAGCTGGCGGGTTATCTCAGTGAACGCCGTCCTACCGTGACGCTTCACGTGCCGTCCGGACGCGACCGCGACGCGGATATGGAGCAATACGTCAGGGAGCTGTATCTGTTCAGCCGGAGGCTGACAGAGGTGACCGGCGTTGAGCTGAGCTACGAACGGCTGTCACGGGCATGCGGCATGACCGCCGCGGCGCAGTATGAGCTGTCGCGGTTCATCGAACTGCGGCGCAGGGCGCCTCTGGTCATCAAGGGCACCCACTATATGGCTGTGATGAACGCTATGAGCTACACCCACATCGCGCTGTGGACGCGATACATGAAGGCGCTCAACGATGAGCTGGAGGAAAAGATCCGGCGCGGGGAAATGGCGTCAAAGGAAAACCGTCCCCGCATCCTGATCACCGGATCGCCCATCGTATTCCCGAATTTCAAACTGCCGCTGCTGATCGAAGAGATGGGCGGCGTACTGGTCGGGGATGAGACCTGCATGGGCGAGAGAGGCGCCTACGATCCGCCCGCCATCGTCGATCAGAGCGTCGACGGCGTCATGCGGGCGCTCGCCAACAAAAGCACCCGCCCCTGCACCTGCCCGACCTTTGTGGACAACAAGCGCAGGGTCTACCGGATCATGCAGATGCTCAAGGATTATCAGGTACAGGGCGTGATCTACCACGTTCTGCGCGGATGTCTTGTCTATGACTACGAATACCAGGTGCTGGAGGAAGAGCTCGGCAAGCTGAAGATCCCGGTCATCCGCGTGGAAAGCGATTATAACGAAGAGGATGTCGAACAGCTCAGGATCCGCGTCGAGGCGTTCATAGAGCTGATCAAATACGGAAAGGAGTCATCCCGATGAAAGTATACGCAGGACTTGACGGCGGCTCGACCTATCTGAAGGCCGCGCTGCTGGACGAACAGAAAAGAGTGATCCGTACAGGCGTGACCTCGACGGGAATCGATAATAACGCGTCGGCAAAGAAGCTGCTCGCTAAGCTGATGCAGGAAAGCGGCGTCGGACACGTGACCTATACGATGGCGACCGGCTACAGCCGAAAAATCCTGGAGGTAGCGGACGACGACGTCAGCGAGATCACCGCTCACGCCTACGGTGTGCGGGTGACCGCTCCGAGAGAATACCGCCCGGGAATGATCGTCGACATCGGCGGTCAGGACAGCAAGATCATCTATCTGGACGCGAACTATTCGGTCAAGAATTTCAGCATGAACGATAAGTGCGCGGCGGGTACCGGCAAATTCATGGAGGTCATCGCGCAGATTTTGGAAACCACCATCGATCAGGTCGGCCCGCTTTCGTTGGAGAGCACCGCGCCGTGCGATATCAACAGTACCTGCGTGGTGTTCGCACAGTCGGAGGTCATTTCACTGATCGCGAGGAAATACGACCGCCGCGATATCCTCTCCGGGATGCACCTGTCCATGGCGAAGCGCATCATCAAGATGATGAAGAAAAGTGAGAAGAACGGCGACGTCCTGATGACGGGCGGCGGGGCGCTGAATATCGGACTGCGCAAGGCGTTCGAGGACGAGCTGATGCTCGATGTGTTCGTGGCGAACCATCCTCAGTTCAACGGCGCGATCGGCGCGGCGCTGCTCGCGAGCGAAAGGGGCTGATCGTATGTTGGCGACGGCCCTCTCTGCGGCGATCTCCGTCGGGCTCGGCTGCGGAACCTGCTGCGGCACGACCGCTTCCTCGTTTCTGGCGGTCTACATCCTTTCCGAGGGCGGCGGCTTCCGCTCCTCCTTAAGGCACGTCGGCGGCTTTTTCCTCGGCAAGATCCTCGCGGTCTGCTCGATCACCATGCTCTGCTCGGCGATCGGCAGCGTCTTCATTGACGAGAACGGATATGTCGGCGGCTTTAATCTTCACCATGCCATGTCGTGGGTGATGCTTGCGTCATCCCTGTTCCTGATCTGGCGGTGGTACAGAAGCCGAAAGCGCGATTGCAGCAAATGCGGGGGCAAATGCTCCGCAAAAAGCAAAGGCAGGGTGATCCCTTCGTTCACCGTAGGACTTGCCTACGGCGCCAATCCCTGCGTACCGCTGACCATGGTCGCTGGCTACGCGATCACGCTTTCTCTGCCGGGAGCGTTCCTGCTCGGCGCTGTTTTTGCGCTGGCAAGCTCCCTGACGCCCATGCTGGTGGTGTTCGGATTGTCGGGAGTGCTCAGCGGGAAGATCCGCGCACAGCTCGGCAAGGGGATGCCGTGGCTCCAGCTGGCGGTATATATCGCGTTTTTCATTCTTGCAGTCGTATCATTATTCTGGTATAATTGATCTGTATCTTTTCGATCGGCATTCGATGCCCGCGGAGGTGACCTGATTTGCGTTTGTTATTTGCCGAAGATGACCGCGATATCTCAAAAGCGGTCCGCATGCTTCTGGAGCGTTCCGGATATTCTGTGGACGTTGTTTTCAACGGCCGCGACGCGCTGGATTATATCGAGGGCGGCGAATATGACGGCGTGATCCTCGACTGGATGATGCCGAAGCTCAGCGGGATCGAGGTCCTCAGACAAATGCGCTCAAAGGGCATTTCCACGCCCGTGCTGATGCTCACCGCCCGCGACGCGGTCGAGGACAGGGTAGAGGGGTTGGATACGGGAGCCGACGATTATCTTCCGAAGCCGTTCGCTGCGTCCGAGCTGCTGGCGCGCGTCCGCGCGATGCTCAGACGCAAGGAGGACTTCAAGCATGACGTCATCCGATTCTCCGATATCGAGCTGGACAGATCTGCGA
The DNA here is from genome assembly GCA_900315815.1 of uncultured Eubacteriales bacterium. Lineage (GTDB taxonomy): Bacteria > Bacillota > Clostridia > Oscillospirales > Acutalibacteraceae > Ruminococcoides. The sequence continues at coordinate 9,463 of ONAS01000028.1, read as the reverse complement.
TGTCCGTTCATTGCGGCAAAAAAAGCGTCCGACTGAACAACAAGGCGTTTCAGCTGATGGAAATGCTGGTCGAGCATGCCGGCGCCGTGCTGAGTATCTCTCAGATCATGGAGCGCATCTGGGGCTGGGACAGCGACTCGGAGATCAACGTCGTCTGGGTAAACATTTCTTTTTTACGTAAAAAGCTGACCGAGCTGGGAGCGCACGCGCAGATCAAGGTCGTTCGCGGCGTCGGTTATTCGCTGGAGAAAACGCCATGATGAAACAGATCCGAAAACGCTTTATCCGCATCGCGCTGCTTGCGCTGACGCTGGCGATGCTGTTGGTCGCCGGCACCATCAACGCGGTCCATCTGGTCAACACCCTCAGCGAGCTGAATACCACGCTGGATTATCTGGTCGAGAACGAGAGCGCGATCTCTCAGGAAAAGCAGAAGAGGGACGATTTCCGCGGCGAACAGAACGGCGAGCAGAATAACAATACGAACAGGAGTGCTGAAAAAAGCGGAAATAATTACGAGGAAAACCGTGCGTTCGATAAACAGCAGATGAAGAAGAAGGGCCACAACCATATGCAGAACACGCTGGAGGAATCGCGCTACTTCATCGCAATAGAGGACGCAAGCGGAGAGCTGCTGCTCGGGATCGGCTCTAAGGAGACCGATTACACGGAGAAAGAGCTTCTCTCCATCGCCGGCGAGGTTTTCGCGTCGGGAAACGATTCCGGAAGGTCGGGCAATTACCTGTATCGGATCAACGAGAAAACGGACGGCTCGAGGACAGCGGTCTTTCTGAATTGCGAGACCAAGTATTCGGAGATCGCCGCACTCGCGCTGATCTCGCTGTCAGCCTGTGTCGTCGGTATCCTGCTGGCATGGCTGATGGTCTCTCTGCTGAGCAACAAAGCCATCAAACCGATGACGGAGAATATCGAGCGGCAGAAGCAGTTCATCACCGACGCGGGTCATGAGCTGAAAACGCCCCTGACGGTCATCTCCGCGAATATGGACGTGCTGACGATGGACATCGGCCCCAACGAATGGGTACACAGCACCCAGAAGCAGGTCGCGAATATGCGCAAGCTGGTCAACGAGCTGATCTATCTGTCGCGCATGGATGAAGCAGATTCCCTTCTCGAAAAGACGGTATTCGATCTGTCCGCCGCGGTGCAGGACGTAGCCGCTCCCTTTGCGGGCATGGCGGAATTCAGCGGCAAAAACCTTGTCGTCCATACCGATGACGATCTGATGATCTGCGGCGACGAAGGCGCACTGCGCAGGATGATCAGCGTGCTGTGCGAGAACGCCGTGAAGTATGCGCCCGAGGACAGCGATATCGGGATTACCCTCAGACAGTCGGGCAAAAACATCGTCTTTTCCACGGAAAACGCGACAAAGGAGCCTTTGAGCGCCGAGGATCTGACGCATCTGTTTGACCGCTTCTATCGCGGAGACGCTTCGCGCTCCAAGGAGGAGAACAGCGGCTTCGGGATCGGACTTTCCATCGCACGCGCGATCACGGAAAAGCACGGCGGCAGCATCAAGGCTCAGATCACCCAAAGCGGCAGACTGCAGATCACCTGTACACTGCCGCGATCCAATCCTTCTTCCATACAGAAATAAACAGGGGAGCGTCTTCGGATGCTCCCTGTGATTTTGCGCGTATGAATAAATAGATTTTTTGCAAAGACTTGACATCGAATCAATTAAGAGTAAAATAGACAGCACTATTCTCAGATCGGAGCTGATAACTAATGATATATGCAACAGGCGATTGCCACGGCGATTTCAAAAAGCTGTCCAACGCCGCCTTTCCCGAGCAGAAGGAGATGACAAAGGACGATATCGTTATCATCTGTGGCGATTTCGGCGCGGTCTGGGATGCGGACGGACAAAGCCCGTCGGAAGCGTATTGGCTGAAATGGCTCGACGAAAAGCCCTTTACGACCGTTTTTGTCGACGGGAATCATGAGAATTTCGACAGGCTGTACACCGAGTTCGAGACCGTCGATTTTCACGGGGGAAAGGCGCATAAGCTCTGTGACAGCGTTTATCACCTCATCCGCGGCGAGGTGTTTGAATTCTCCGGCAAACGCTTCTTCGCCTTCGGCGGCGCACAGTCGCACGATATCGACGACGGCATCCTCTCGCGGGAGGATTTCAAAACGACAGGGGAATTCAAGGAAACGATCCGTATATGGAGAAAGCGCCGCAAGGTCTTCCGCGTGGAGCATGTTTCATGGTGGAAGGAGGAGCTGCCGTCGGATGAGGAGATCCTCAACGCCGAGCAAAATCTCGCGGCGGCGGATTACACCGTCGATTATGTGATCTCGCATTGCGCCCCTCAGTCGGTCGTCTCCTGCATGTACCCCGGCTGTTCCTCTCCGGATATGCTCACGAACTACTTTGAGGACCTGTCACACAGACTGCGGTTCCGCTGGTGGATCTTCGGGCATTACCATGAGGATCGGAAGCTTCTCGGAAAATTCATCTTGCTTTACGATCAGATCGTCAGGATCCTGTAAAAGCGTCAAAAATAAGATCCCCCTGCCAATCAGAGCTGCTTCTGAATGGCAGGGGGATCGGTTTGGTATTCTGATGATTTTTTTCGGATTTTTTGCTTTATCCCGATTGAATAATCGCATATGGTGTGGTATGGTATGGCTATAAATGACCGCGACAGGGGAGAATATGATGAAAAAGCCTGAACTGACATATCGGGATCATATTTCTAATGAAGAAATAAAGAAAGGCGATGTGTTCCACCGTGTCTATGAGGTGATCTCCGACGCAAGGATAACGCCCCATGGCTATGAGTGGAAGATCCATCATCGCCGATGGAATACGGATCTGCGCATGCTCAGACCCGATCCGGCGGTACTGCGGCAAATGGACGAAAGCGCGCAGGCGGAGTATATCAGCGCCTATCAGCGGCTGTTTATCCCGATGCAGCTGCATCCGCGCATCGAGCGCTTCTATGACGTGCGGCACATCGGCGGGAGCGCGGCGCTGTTTACCGAATGGTCGCCGCACGGCACGCTGCGGGACTGTATCGAGGACGGCTCGCTCTATCGGGGCGAAAAAGATGTGGTGGAGGAGCGGCTGTTGAGGATCGCGGGACAAACGGCACGCGCGGCGCAGTTTCTGGAGACCGAGGGTGTCAACATCGGCGCGATCATCCCGGAAAACGTGATGCTGACCGATCGATGGAACGCAAAGCTCTCCGTCGCGAATCTGATGGACAGCCTTCGCGGCGGTGATCCGAACGACAACCGGTTGCTGTGGGCGTTCACGGTGCTGGAAATGTACCTCGGACGCAGGATCCCCCGCGATGCTGATAAGGTCTCAGATGATTACAGCGTTTATCGCGATGACTCCTTATTCGATATTCCGCGGGCGCTGGAGGTTTCGGTCGTCGCCGCGCTGGTCAATAAGCTGCCCGGCTGGAAGCACGTGTTCGTTTATCTGGATCTTCCGCTCGAACGGGAATATGAGAGAGACCGCGAATACCTGCGCAACAACCTTGCCCTGCGGCTGATCGACTGCGGGAAAGCAGAAGAGGCGGCGCGCGTCTTTACCGATGAGGCGCCCGGCGCTTCGGTCGGAAGCCATCTTCGCTATAACCTCTTACTGCTGTACCGTTATATGAGCGAACGCAGAATGAGCCGAACCTGCGGCGACGTCGATATGCGCGATATGCTGCGTGAGCCGACAGACCTGCTGCTGTACGCGGAATGGAACGACAGAAAAAGCGTGGAGAGAATGCTGAAAGAATACCATGGGGTCTTTCCGCCGTACGTCATGCGGTATCTGCCCGAGATCCGTGAAAAGCTTCTGGACAGACCGAGGATGACCCGCACGGAAATCCGAAAGGATGACCCGCGCTTACGTGAAGACGGCGACAGGATCGTCATTGAGCTTGACGGACGTCCCGTGACCTTCCGTCCTCTGCCGATTGACAGTGAACGCGTTCCGATCCCGGGCAAGGACGGTTTAGTGTGGGACAGGGATCGCCTGATCCTTCCCGACAGCGGCGTCATCGACGGCGTCGCCTATACGGTGAGGCGCTTCGACGGAAAACGATTTCTGTTTGACGACAGCCTTGAACTGCTGTTGACCGAAGATGCGGACAGCGTGCAGCTGTATCGGCTCGCACAGTATGATAACCGTTTCCGCGCGCCGTTCTTGCTGTGTACCGACGAACGCTTTGAGGATGAGGTGTGACAGAACGCCGCACAACGATCGAAAGGAGACGATAGAATGATATATGTGATTTCCGATCTGCACGGCTTTCCGTTCGGAAAATTCAGGGAGCTTCTGCAAAGCGCCGGCTTTTCCGACGCGGATCAGCTCTATGTCCTCGGGGACGTGGTCGACAGAGGCGCGGACGGCGTGGAGTATCTTCTGTGGCTCAAGGAGCAAAGCAACGCCGAGCTGATACTCGGCAATCACGAAGCGATGATGCGCAAGTGTGATTTCCTGTTTGCTCCCAACGCGCTGGAGCTGATGAAAAAGCTCGACAATGAACAAAGAGTCAGCCTCAGTATATGGATGTCGAACGGCGCCGAGGAAACCGTGAGAGGACTGTTCAGCCGCGGCGCGGAGGAGCGCGGAGAATTGCTCGGCTATCTCAGCGGGCTCGCGCTATACAGGGAGATCTCCGCGGGGGAGAGGCGCTTTCTGCTGGTTCACAGCGGACTGCGGGACTTTGCGCCGCAAAAGACGCTTGACGACTATTCCGAAACGGATATGATCTGGAACCGTCCCGTGCTGACCGACCGATATTTTGACGACAGGCTCACCGTATTCGGTCATACGCCGACCTTCTTCTACGGCGAGGAGCATAAGGGAAAGATCATCACGACCGACACATGGCTCGATATCGACGTCGGCGTCGGATACGGAAATCCCCCGGTGCTTCTGCGTCTGGATGATATGAAGCAGTTCGGGCTGTCTGTTCGTTAAGCGGCGGAGTGATAGAACAGTTCAATTATTATTCTGAATAAGAAAAAAGCCCGACGATACCGGGCTTTTGATTCTTCTTTGGAAAAATATCTCGATCATCCCAGCTCGCCGAGCATCTGCGCAGGATTCTCCGCCGCCTTGACCTTGTCAAAGCCTTTGATGATGACGCCGTTTTCGTCAATGAGATAGGTCGTGCGGACCACGCCCATGCTGACCTTGCCGTACAGCTTCTTTTCTTTCCATACGTCATACGCCTGGATCACGGTCTTTTCCGTATCGGAAAGCAGGGTAAAGGGCAGACCGTGCTTTTCTTCAAATCGCTTGTGCGACGCGACGGAATCCTTGCTGACGCCGAGAACGACCGCGCCCTTCTCTCTGAACTGCGGGTAAAGCTCGCCGAACGCGCACGCCTGTTTGGTGCATCCCGAGGTCATGTCCTTCGGGTAAAAATACAGGATGACTTTCTGTCCTCTGAAATCCGACAGTGACCGTAATTCGCCGTTCTGATCGGGCAGGGTAAATGCGGGAGCCTGTGTGCCGATCGCTAACATGAAAACACCTCCGTTTTGATTTTCGCTTGTATCGATGATACAGCATACATCATGTCACTGATGATCGCTTTTATCTTACCACAAAACAACAGCCGCTTCAATACTCTGTTTTATGATCGGATATTAGCTTTCCCGTTATTTTATCTTGCTTCTGAAATCGGGATAAGCTATAATAAAGGAAACTGCGGTCGGCAAATCCCGCAACGATCCCCGAATCCTCTGCCGACTGCACGGAGGCTGTCGATGGACGCAAAAGTGAGACGCAAGAAAATGGAGCTCAAGCTGTTGGGTACGGGCGTTATGGCGTTCGGTGCATGGACATTTTTCAAATATGCTCTTTCCAATATCATCTACCAGGACGGCGCGGACGAGATCCTGAACGATCAGCAGCTGAATATATTGCAGATCATCATCTGGCTGATGGTGGGGATGGATTTTTTGATGCGTCTGTATATCGGCTTGTCCGCCCGCGGCGAAAGCAGCGGTAAACGGAAAACCTGCCTTTACCTGATCGCGTCGGTGATCCTGTTCATCTTCTGCATTTTCGGGATCATGGTTGAGTTCTACATGTTGTTTACTTTTTCCGAACCGCCGGGATACATGATCATCACGATGATCATCGATATCACCGCGACGATCATTCTGGGAGAGCTGATCATCGACGCTGTCGGTGTCCGCAGAAACAGAAAAGCGTCGGAGGCGCCGCATGAATCCTGATTTCCATTATTACGCGACCTATTGCGCCGCCTTTCTTGCCGGATACACACACGACGAGTGCCTTGAGATCGCGTACAGCGATCAGCTGGTGGATTTGTGCAGTGAGACCCTGCTCCGGAAGCTGAAGGCTCCGACCGCGGCGGCTACCACACAGCTCCAGCTGGAGCTGATGGACACGCGGACGGACATCGTCGGACTGCAGAACATCACCCGCATCTGGGCGTCCTTCCATTTCCTGCCGCGCGATCTGAACGCCGAACCGAACAGGCGGTGTTCAAAGACATACATCAACAAATACAGACTGATCTGCGGACCGAACGGCGATCTGCTGAAAAGTACGGTGGAGCTTGCGCGGGGAAAAGGACCGCAGGCGGTCGGCGTCGCCATGCATATCCTCGCCGACACATGGGCGCATCGGTATTTTGCGGGGACGCCGTCGCTGGTCATCAACAATACCGACTCATATTTTTCGGAGCTGATCGCCGACGGCGACGGCTTTACCGAAAGGAAGATCACCTTCCGCCACAGCGCGTCGGCGCCCGATGAGCCGGAAAACAGCATTTACACCTCCAGCCTGCCGGTCAGCAGTGAAAAATCCATCATGAATCTCGGTCACGGACGCGCGGGACACCTGCCTGATTACAGCTTTATCCGCTATAAATACCTGCCGGCATGGGGCGATTACGAGGAGACCGTCAAGGACAATCCGTCCGATTATAAGAACGCCTTCTGTCAGATGATCTACGCGATGAAATACCTGCGCGGCTCCGTTGATACGTTCCTCACGGAGCAATATGACTATGCGGCGATCGCCGATATCGAGGAAGAGATCGACACGATCCTGATGAAGCGTCAGCCGGACGCGAGCGAGGACTGGAAAGCGCTGGGCGAACGGCTTTCGGGTCGGGAGATCGCGCCCTTTGATATCGAACGATACCAGCAGGAGTATCTGCTTGCGAAGGAAGGCGAAGCGGATGAGACCTTTCTGGGGCGGTTCATCCTTGCCGCACTCGCGCAGAAGAGTATGGTCACCAACAGGATTTATCGGTCGGGCAGTATGCTGGCAGGTTATTCCGTTACATACCGAAGAGATCGCAGCCTCGGGATCAAGGCGTTCCGCAAGCTGATCGACCGGAAAAAGGAGGGAGACCGTGAGTAAATTTCAGCATTTCAGGAACGCATTGCTGGGTATCCTGATGGTTTTTCTGTCTTTACTGCTTCCGGCGGTCCCCGAAGACAGCTATTATCTGATCGCGCTGATCATCAGTCTGATGCTGATGGTACACGGCTTTCGCATGCTGTGGTTCTATCTGAGGATGGCACGGTATATGGTCGGCGGCAAATCTATCCTGATCCAGTCCATCTTTGTGCTGGATTTCGGTCTGCTCACCGTATCGATGGTTTCGATGAACAGCATCACCATCCTGCTGTATCTGCTGGGTGTATTTGCCTTTTCCGGCGTTATCGAGATCCTGCGCGCTTTTGAAGCAAAGCGTGTCGGCGCGGCTTTGTGGAAGTTCAAATTCATCAGCGGATGCATCAGCGTCCTTTGCGCAGTCGTGATGCTCGTCGTCGTCATTTTCATCGGCAGCAACGATATCCTGGTGTACGGCTACAGCATCAGCCTTGCGTACGCCGGTGCCGTCAGGATCATCACCGCTTTCAGAAAAACGGCGATCGTCTATATCCAGTGATCCCGCGTCGCGGGTCCTGCTCATTCTGTCTGCAAACCGGCGGGCAGATGTGTTTTTCCGGTTAACGATCGGAACGAAGCCGAGTCAGGCTCCATCTTATTTCATCATCAGGGAGGAAATACAAATGAAAAAAACGATATGTATCTTGATGGCTGTTCTGACGGCGTTCACCTGCGTGCTTTCGCTGTCGCTGACCGCGTCTGCGGAGGAGGATCTGCGCTTTTCGGAGGAGTATAAAAGCTCTGAGTATTACGCGAAGCTGACGCAGGTGCTGGAGGAGTACAAGGACAGCACCGTTCAGGACAGAACGCTCGCTGTCGCACTGTCGCAGGAGGGTTATAAAAACTACGCGTCGCAGGGTATCGACATCGAGCAGGCAAAAGCGGACGGCAAGCTGTGGACCGGCGCCGAGCTGCGCATGAACGACAACCTGACCGGCAACACCGAATACACCCGCTGGGCACAGCGCTACGTTATGGGCTGGGGTGAAGAATCGCAGTACGCCGACTATGACTGGTGCGCGATCTTTGTCAGCTGGTGTCTGTATCAGGCCGGCTACTATGATGAAGCACAGCTGAAAAAGTATTACTATGCCTATATCGTCGATCCGAGGATCTTTTACGATGCCGATTCGTGGATCGAGTCCTTCAACCTTGATCAGCGCTATGTGTATTATCCGCCCAAGGCGCACCACAAGCTGGACGCCATGCCGTGGAACACCTACTACAACGTCGATGTCGATCCCTTTGAGATCCCCTACAAGCCGGGCGGCCTGATCTTCTTCTCGTGGGACGGCTCGGGACGATACTACTCTCATGTCGGAATCGTAGTCAGCTATGACGAGGATACCCGCGTGCTGACCTACACCAACGGCAACGTCGACGGTCAGGTCATCACCCGCCAGATCGATCTGGACGTTGAGGAATCGTTCCGCGGTCAGGCATACTGCCTGAACGCCGACCGCATTCTCGCCTATGCCGACTATCATCAGATCACCCCTCCCGTGCAGAAGGAGATCACCGCGGATACGCCGATCACCTGGGACAAGACGACTTCTCCGAGTCTCAAGATTCGGACAAATTCGGAATCCGTCATGGCTTCGGTTTATGTTGACGGCGAATACTTCGGCTCGATCATCGACAGCAACATGCTGTTGCACGAGGGACTCCTGACCATCGGCAAAAGCGAGCTGATGAAGCTCCCCCTCGGCGCAAGCAAGCTGCTGCTGGCGTTTGACGACGGAGATGTCGAGCTGACGATCTACATCACGGACACCGAGAACGAGCCGCCGGGAGAGATCGGAGACGCCGATCTGGACGGTGAGGTGACCATCCTCGACGCGACCCTGATCCAGCGTTATCTGGTCGATCTGGATCCGCTGACAAAAATCGCCCAGTATCTGGCGGATACGGACGGCGACGGTGAGATCACGGTGCTCGACGCTACCCTGATCCAGCGATATCTCGCCGGTCTGACAACAATGTGAATGATTTGAATACGCATAAAAAGGGGCTGTCGCGCTAAGGCAACCCCGAAAT